>CAYGZY010000067.1:0-15704 GCA_964354485.1 uncultured Chlorobiaceae bacterium
CAATCGTGGTGCAGTATGAAGAGTTTGACAAACAAATCGACGAATATATCACCGATACAGCACTTTACCTCAACGGAGCGCTGAAAGAGAAAAAGCAGATACTCGCAGAGGGTGCGCAGGGCGCTCTCCTCGACGTTGACCACGGGACGTATCCTTTTGTTACATCCTCCAATCCCACAAGCGGAGGCGCCTGCACGGGTCTCGGCATTCCGCCGACCGCCGTTACTTCCATCATCGGGGTCGTGAAAGCATATACGACGCGTGTGGGTAACGGCCCGTTTCCAACCGAAGATACGTCGGATGCAGGCGCAAAACTGCGTGAACTCGGCATCGAATACGGCGCAACTACGGGACGTCCGCGACGCTGCGGCTGGTTCGATGCAGTCAGCGTCCGCTATTCAATACTCATCAACGGTATCGAGGAGATCGCTATCACGAAACTCGATGTTCTGGACACCTTCGACAAGATTAAAATCTGCATCGGCTACCAGCGGGATGGCAAGCCCCTGAAGTCGTTCCCCACCGACGTCCGGACGCTTGAAAATATCACGCCGGTGTACGAAACATTTGACGGATGGAAAACACATACCTCCGGAATAACCTCGTATAATGATCTCCCCCCCAAAGCCCGCAACTACCTTGAGGCAATCAGTTCGTTTACGAGGACAAAAATCCGAATGATTTCCGTAGGAGCGCGCCGCGACCAGACGATCATCATCCAGTGATCATCGATGCCGGTACCCCGTTCAGCAAATATTAAACTATCTCTCCTCGTCACGGCAATCATCATTGTCGTCATCGTCCTCCTTTATACGCAGTTCATTGTCAGCGAATTGCTGGATAAAGAAAGGAAGGTTGCCGATCTCTACGCAAAATCGCTCGAATTCATTGTCGCAATGCCGACCGACCAATCCGATTACAGTTTCATCTTTAACGAGGTAATTCAGTCCATCGATTTTCCAATGATCCTTACCGACGAAAAGAATGAGCCACTGCGCGAATACTGGCTGAATTCGAGAAACGTCCGGATCGATTCGACACTGCCTCTCTCCCGGCAGAGGGAACTCCTCATCGAAACCATAAGAACCCTCGATGCACAGAATCCGCCAATCAGAGTCATATTGAAAACCGATTCGCCGGACTCGCTTATCCAATTACTCCACTATGGCGAATCGGCGCTGATCACAAAACTGCGGTGGCTTCCTCTCATAGAAATCGCCGTTGCCGCAATGTTCATCCTCATAGGATACATCAGCTTCAGTTACATCAAACGTACGGAACAGAGCAACATCTGGGTCGGCATGGCAAAAGAAACCGCCCACCAGCTCGGGACACCGCTGTCGAGCCTTATGGGATGGCTTGAGATGATGAAGGAATATGCTGCAGAGAATCCAAAACAACTCGCAACAATCGCAGAAATGGCGCGCGATCTCCAGCGACTGGAAAAAGTGACCGAAAGATTTTCGAAGATAGGTTCGAAACCCAGCGTAAAAGACGAAAACCTGCACGAGGTAATCAATTCGGTGATTTTCTACCTCCGCCAGCGACTGCCGTCGCGATACGGCGAGGGAAGACATATCGACATCAGTATCGTGACGGAGGAGCAGGTACATGCCAGGATCAACAGCGAGCTGTTCGAATGGGTCGTGGAAAACCTCATAAAAAATGCCGTCGATGCGATTGAAGACAGCGAGGGTACCATAACGTTTGCGCTCTCTCGGAAAGGTAAGAATATCATAATCGACGTCAAGGATACCGGTAAAGGTATCGACATAAAATACAAAAAGGATATTTTCCGTCCCGGCTTCAGCACAAAAAAACGCGGATGGGGGCTCGGTCTCAGTCTGTCGAAACGTATAATCGAAAGCTACCACCACGGGAAATTATACATAAAGGAAAGCAAACCCGGCAAGGGTACGACGTTCCGCATCAAACTGCGGGCGTGAAACTAGGGGATATCAATCCTCCGGTCTTCGTCCCGAACCTCCCATACCCCTTTCGCAATTACATCTTTTCCCTTAACAAGCAGCCACGAAGCATCATACGGCAGCAGTCTGGAGGCAACTGTCACACCTAGAGGAGCAATCCATACGAGGAGTCCGTGCTGGATGAAAGGATTATCGATCACCTGTATGCATGAGAGCGAGCTGTCCGTGACCGTTTCACTTTCTATGATGAGCGAGTCCCCTCTGAATCTGTATGGAAATTTTTCCTGTACTTCGCTAACGATCCGATTTTCATCCGGTTTTCCGTACAGAAAAATGCGGCCCCTCTGCAAATCGACAAGAGTGGCGGATGTATCGGGGATTATATCCAATCTCCAGCCGGACATTGCCATTTCTGCAGAATCCCTTTCAGCATAACGCCTGAGCTCATTGCGGTGTTTTATGGTGCCGACAATCATAACTCCTTCTGATGCTTCCCGCAGGTCTGCCAGCTTGGGCGGCAACTTCCTGTACTTCAGTACATTGTCGGACGGATCAAGAAGAACAGTCGAAGGTTTTCTTGCTGTAGCGATGCGGAAAGGCACATCGTTCCTGTAGCGGCCGGCAGTATCAACTCCGACTGTGACCGTATCCCACCCTCCGGCGGCTGAATCTTCAGCTTCGATGGTTACCACAGCGGTAAATTTCTGATATCCGACCATTCGAACCCTTCCCTCGGTCATCCAACCGCTATCCCTGCGCGTTGTCTTCACATTGTAGAGCTTCAACTGCGGGATGTCTGTCCTCGTCAACCACTGGTCAAAAAACCAATCGAGGCGCCTGCCTGCGAGAGATTCAGCAAGTACGGTGAAGTCGCTGATGCCCGATTGTCTTTCGGCAAACCGATTAGCATAAAGCTTATATAACTTGTACGACAGGGCTTCACCTATCAAGTTACAAAGCATGTGATGGATGTACGCTCCCTTGAGGTAGTGCGTCTGTGAGGAGCGCATATCAGTTTTCTGCCGGAGAGGTGTTTCTTCGTTGCGGAGAATACGGAGGAGCAGGGGTCGGAGCAGCGGGTGATTACCGAGCGAGTCCCGTCCGGATTCATGCCCTGCCGACCTGTTAAACCAGCGGGCTGAATGTTCACACAATCCTTCGGAGAGAAAAGGAATGTCATCCTCTCCCACGAAAACGGTCAAGGGCCACCACTGATGTGCGATTTCATGCGCCAGTATCGACTCAACCCGGTTGAAAAGATCGTCGGTCGTGAAGGCAAACCGTTTTACCATAATGAATGCAGGCGAGGCAATCGCCAGAACGGTGTTCCCTGCTACCCAGTTATCGACTTCTACAACACTGAGACGCGTAAAGCGGTATTGCGTAAATCGTTCGCTGTAGAAGCGTACAACATCCCGCGATAATCTGTGGATGACAGCGGCATTGTTCGAGTCTTCAGGTATCAGGTAGGTCGAAAAAAGAATCCCTTGATCCTCCGATTCCGATTTCCGGAAATTGCCTGCGCATATCCAGCCCAAAAGCGGCAAAGGTCGGTTACACTCCCATATACTTATATGGCGGATATCGTCATCAGTATCTCCCGCCAATTCACAGGGACCGATTGATTCCCAACCGGATGGAACCGAGACAGTCAATCGTGCAGACCTGTATTTGTGCGGAGCCGAAGGCAGGATCTCATCCAGGCGGAGAACAGCTCCGCTTTCACTGATCTTTGAAAACTCAGTTCCCTTGAGGAAAGATCCTTCGAACTGAACAACTATGTTGAACTCCGTATCGGAAGGTATATTGTGAATCGTGATCCGTTCCCGCTCACGCGTATAGTCGAGCGCTTTGCCGTTATGCGTCATACTTCGTATAGTAAGGAGCGGCAATACCTTCATACACATTATTTCGTCTGCGCCAGCAGACCGTGTGAAGGTGATTGTATCTATGCAGGAGAGTGAACCCGTCGAAGGAATTATTTCAATTTCGGCATTATGGGAGGTAATTATCCAGAGAGAATCGCATGCACGATCCTCGGCAGCATAGAGGAAGCAAAACGAGGTGATCCACAGAATGGACCACCTCGTTATAGTGTACAACCAATGTAATTGCATGACCGAATGTATCCCCGCACCGGAACACCGGCATAGGGAAATGTGCTCCTGACGATCAAACCTGTGGTGGTTGTGGCATCGGAGGCGGCGATATAATACTTTTCTTCGGTTTATAAACGCTGTATCCTATTAGTCCGCCAAGCAGCCCGAACAATGTATCAATCACCAAACTTGACAGGAGCTGAATCATGATAGAAATGAATGACATTCCGACAGCCATCGACTCTTCCATTGCATCGAATGCCTCCTGGGGGATATCGAATTTACGCAACATCTCGATCATGTACTCACCCGTTATGTTTCCAAAGAGAGCGAGAGTAACCAGCGATAGCATTGTACCAATGATTGCACCGAAAACACCTGCAAGGGCACCGACACCCATGCATTCGCCGGATGTGTACGGCGGAGTATCGGGAGTAAAATTATTCTTATAGAAGAAAACGGCAAAGAAACCGCCAAGCATGACGCCGGCGCAGCAGATACAATTTACAAAATTGATAAACGGGATCGCGGATATAAGCGCCATGATGACGCCGCCGTACAATGCCGGTATCAATTTATCAGGTTTCTGATTCATACTGAGCTCCTTGTTGATTGGACAAATGGGATAATAGATTCGTGACTGCTTCAATCGCAATAGGAAGGAGAATGCCTGCGCATCCGATACCGAAAAAAGCGCCCGTTGCTAGACGGGAAGCGATAGAACTCGTGTGTATACCGACGGCATTGAGCAGCACGTCGGTGAGCATCGGAAGTATAGCAATAATCCACAGGGTACGCAGAGACCAGTGTTTACCGAAACGGACAAAGGGGTAAAGGAGCACTCCAAGGAGGGCACCGAAATATATCCCGCTGCATCTTGCACAGACAGCAAGCTTATGTCCGAAAATGGAGAGCGACCGCGTTTCAAACTGATGGCAAATTGACGAAAAACAACGGTAAGAGAAGTGTGATATTTCCTGTGACGGTTCTTCGACGTACGCTATGATCGGTGGAACGAGGAGAAAGACGCACCACAGGATGACACACCCCAGGATGAGAATATAGGCGCGATGTTCTACCTTGCTCATGATAACGTTGTCAAAAGGTATGAGAAAAACCGATGATAGTCAAGTGCCGGGGTTCGATAATCGCATCAGATAATTGCATTTCGCACATTATTCAATTATATTTCTGCAGCACGCACATCATACGAAGACTCGGGATGAATCGATGAATCTAAAAACACTCGAAACGAAAGAAAATTTTCTCGGAATCGAAGAACCAGAATATTATTCTCTTGCCGAAGCGAAAGTCGCAGTTCTTCCGGTACCCTACGAGCATACGGTCAGTTACGGACAAGGAACCCGCAACGGTCCGCGGGCGCTCCTTGATGCATCCCGCTATGTGGAATTTTACGATGAGGAGACAAAGCGGGAAGTATTCCGGGAACTCGGTATAGCAACACTCGAACCGATCGAGTGTGATAACCGCGGCGATGAAGAGGTACTGGAGCATATCTACAAAACCGTGAGGGAACTCATCCGGCTGAACAAATTCGTGGTGATGGTGGGAGGTGAACATACAATTACTCAGGCGGCAGTAGCCGCATATGCCGAACAATACAGTGACCTCTCGATCCTCCATTTCGATGCCCATTCAGATTTACGCAACGAATACCAGGGTTCGAAGTTCTCCCATGCTTCCGTCATGGCGAGAGTGTGTGAATTCATCGATCCTCATCGGCTGGTGCAGGTTGGTATCCGCGCGCAATGTATTGAAGAATCAGAGTTTATCGAGCATAAAGGAATTATCACTCTCTACGCCCACGAAATACGGGGCGGCAAATACACAAAGCTACTTAAATACTGGGAGGATTACCCGATCGAGAAACTGACGGATCACGTATACGTAACATTCGATGTAGACGCTTTTGATCCATCAATTATGCCCGCAACGGGGACACCGGAGCCCAACGGATTACTCTGGCCCGAGACTGTGGCTCTCCTCAGGAAACTCGGCCGCAGGAAAAAAGTAATAGGATGCGATGTTGTGGAACTCGCTCCCGTTGCCGGACTCCACCATGCAGACCTGACTGCAGCAAAACTTGTATCAAAGATGATTAACTACTTCGTCAGATGAAGCCGTCGTTCGGGCCCGCCCGATACGAGCAAGGAGTATGCAATGAAAAATAATCCTGCAACATACCGGAAAGAAGTACCTCCTTCGGAAAAACTTGTGTATGAAACTCTCAAGGACTGTTACGATCCCGAGATCCCCATAAATATTGTCGACCTGGGCCTTGTGTACAGCGTTACAATCAAAGGAGACCTTGTCAAGGTCACAATAACGCTCACGACACCGGGCTGCGGCATGGGAGGATACATTGCCAACCAGGTTCGCGAGAGATTACTGACCATCCCCGGCGTCTACGAAGCAGAAGTAAAGATAGTATGGGAACCGAAATGGGAGCAGTCGATGATAACACCTGAAGGACGGAAAAAACTCGGATTAAATTCCTGACTTGGCCCCCTTTGATCTGAAAAATCCGTTCCTCCCATAAAACGGAATCACGATTGTCGTTTTCCCACGGCTTACACGTGGAATCGAAACAGGATCACATCCCCATCCTCAACAATATAATCGTGCCCGTGCACGGCGAATCGGCCCTGCTCCTTCACTGCATGTTCTGAACCGCATGAAATCAGATCGGAATATTTTATAACCTCCGCACGGATAAATCCTCTTTCAAAATCGCTGTGAATGACGCCGGCAGCCTGCGGCGCTTTTGTTCCGCGGGGGATAGTCCATGCACGGAGTTCCTTTTCATTGTGAGTGAAAAAGGTAATGAGATGCAGTAATTCATAGCCCCCGTGGATTACCTTATCCAGGCCGGATTCGGATAATCCGAGGTCACGCAGAAATTCTTCCCGCTCATCGTACGACAGCGAAGCAATCTCGGCTTCCATATCCGCATCGATAACCGCTATCGTGGCTCCCGTACGTACGGCAATTTCCTTTACGATGCTGATGTGCTGATTTCCCTTCAGGAGACCGTCCTCGTCGACATTAGCAATAAACATGATCGGTTTTTTTGTCAGAAGGTGCAGATCGCGGAGGAGTTCTTTTTCATCTTCGTGCAGTGAAAATGAACCGACACTCTTTCCCGCTGAAAGGTGTGCCTTCAGCCTTTCATAGAAACCGGCCTCCTGTTTAATTTTCTTCTCACCGCTCTTCGATTTTTTTTTCGTTTCGTGGAATTTACGTTCGACTGTTTCCAGATCCTTCAGCATAAGCTCCGTTTCGACAATCCCGATATCCCGCTGAGGATCAACGGCCCCTTCGACGTGCACCACGTCATCATTTTGAAAACAGCGGACTACATGGGCAACAGCATCAACTTCGCGGATGTGAGCGAGGAATTGATTCCCGAGTCCTTCTCCTTTGCTGGCATTTTTCACGAGACCGGCAATATCCACGAATTCGATCGTAGTCGGTAAAACGGACGGGGGTTTGAATATGGTTTCGAGTTTTTTGAGACGGTCATCCGGAACGGCAACGACGCCGACCTGCGGTTCTATTGTTGTAAAAGGATAATTTGCAACGCGTGCGCCCGCCGCAGTGATCGCATTGAAAAGGGTTGATTTCCCAACATTAGGAAGTCCTACAATACCGCATCGAAATCCCATTGGTGAAAGGGTATGTTTTTATATGAGAATACTGTTTGGAGGAATTTACAGAAAAACAGGAAAGAATTCAACTCGGCCGGCTACAGACCGCCTACTGGGATTTCATACTTTCGGCTGCAGCGGACGACATTTCATAGGTACCGGAAAAATTCAGCGTTCCGCCGTTTAACTGACGACGGATGACCGTAAGCTCCTTCAAATGCGCGTCAAGTTTGTCGAGATTGTTTACGAGCAAACGGAGGAAGGTTTCCTTTTTATCCTCCGGAATGTCAGTCTTCTCGAGGTGGTAGACGGCGAGTCTCACCACACTCAACGGGTTATTTATATCGTGCATGAGGTTGGCAAGTGATTTATTGATGTTCCTGACCCGGTTGCACAGCACATCGTATTCCCGCGCCTTGCGCTTGCGCATCGTATGTTCGATAATACTCATGAAAGTCCACGATGAAAGCGGAGTTTCCAGTTCAACTGAGTTCACTACGCCGTCGATTCCCGCATCCCTCATTTTTCTTGAGATTCCCGGTTCACTTATCCTCGAAAGAAGGAAAATCGGCACTACAGTACTGCGAGACCGGAAATCCCGGGCGAGACGAATGATGGCAGGCGCCGGAATGGTTTCATTGAAGAGGAGAAGATCAAGTTGATTCGCTATATCCTGAAATATCATTTCAGCATTCTTTACCCCGACGGGAGTGACAATAAATTTCCCGGATGATAAATTAAGGAGCTTCCTCTTCAGGGTAAGGGCAGAATTCTCGCATGTATCAACTAAGAGGACTCGGAATGATTTCATAGTGGATTACTAATGAGTTTTTAAATCAATTGACAGACGTTAAGGAGCTTTTTATTTTTTTGGGTGAAACTGCGCTGTTCATGAGTGACTTAAGCGACTGACGTAGTTCGGTCAGACTTCTTCCCTTTTCCCACACCTGATCCGTCACAGAACACGAGAGTTTCTGCCGCACATCGTCGTCGATGTATCCTGACACAATGACGATTTTCATGTGAGCATCTTTCTTCCTCGATCTGAGCAGCTCCAGAACCTGGAAGCCGTCAATCTTCGGCATCCGGAGATCAAGGAGGACAACATTCGGTTTTTTCTCACCGATGAGGAGCAATGCCTCATACCCGTCGTCCGTGATAATGACATTGCTGTTCGGGTATTCGAGGTAGATCGCCTCTTTCATGAAGTGCGAAAAGATCGGGTCATCATCCACGATCAGGAATAATGTCTGGCGCTCATCGACGCAGTTAAACGGTACATCAAGACCGGCTCTCAGAATAAATTCTTTCAGATCGCCTGGCCAGACTCTATAGTGCCCACCGAATGTAGTGAATGCCTTCATTGCATCCCGGTATATCCAGTTGAGCACTGTCTTTTTACTAACCTGGCATATCTTTGCCACAAGACCAACATTGAGCGGCTTGCGGTAAACGATCGCGCTCTTGAGACCGGTCGCATTCTGACGGTATTCAACCATGGTATGCCTTTATATTGTGAAAAGAACTATGTATAATTTAATGGAGACGGGAAAAATGGAGGGTGATTATCGTCACGAATCCGGAAATAAGTGAGAGAGGTACAACATGGGGAAATATCCCCCATCGGTTGAAAATTAGAGGTTTTTTATGACCCGGATGACCTTCCAGATAAATGCTACATCACGCTTCCGAACCGTCACCGGCTCGAAACTCGTGTTGAGCGGAATTAGGTGTACATAATTCTCATCGATTTTAATCTTTTTCAGGACATCCTCATCATTAACACGAATAACGCAAATATCGCCGTTCCGCACTTCCTGCCGCGGACTTACGACCACAATGTCCCCATCTTCAATCCTGGGAGCCATGCTCTTCCCCCGCACAACGAGGGCAAATGCGTTATCATCCTTGAGATTATCGACCGTGATATATTTTTCGACATATTCGGGATGGAAAAGGACGGCAGTTCTGCCTGCCGGAACTGAAGAGAGGAGAGGGATCTTCACCAGCGATACCTTTCGGAGTAGCATTTCTGTATCTATCGGAATCACTTTGCCGTGCGGACGGGGATCAGGGTACATTTTTCCATCACCCGTAAGGAGCCATTCAGGCCGGACACCGGTGATACGCGCGAGCCGTAAGAGGTAATTGCCGTCAGGCACCTGTTCCCCCTTCTCCCAACGCTGTAGTGTCCTCACCACTACGCCGGCCTTGCCGGCAAGTTTCTTTTGGTCGAAAATCTTATTCTCCCGCGCAAGCCGGATTCTGTCGCCAAACGGAGTTTTCATCATGTATATCCTCCAATAACGTCATTTATGTCATTGATTCTTTCATTAAACGACATTAATGTCTTATAAAGCAATATACACAATTCCGATCTTGATGTCAAACACGGAAGGTAGTCCTGCTCCTTATCTAGCGGGGAAGCGTAATACCTTTACTGATAAGTGATTCGCGAACGATTTCCACCGCCTCTCGCAGAGGCATTTCCAGCCGGATATCCGACTGATGTATGATATCTTCCAGTGTACCATGTTTACTCTCCAGCCAGAGGAGGATGGAGTATCCCAGTCGCGCGCGATCATTCGGTTCTCGCGTCGCAACTGCTTCGACAGTCTGGTAGACTATTTTTTCAAGGGAATTGTCAGGAAACGGATGTATTCGTGATGGGGCCTTTGTTGTCATAATGAAATACTTATGTGTGTTTGTTAGATTTCATATCATAAAATAGTAGTAAAATGTAAACGGAAATGCAAATGAGTAATGAGCGCTGAGGTGTGAGCAATGAGCTAAGGAGATCCTGTGCTCAAAGCTTGTCACAAAGTACAAATAGCATAGAGCTTAGAGCAGAAAGATGTTATTCTTCTGCTACGAGTTTCTTTGAATTCCGGGCTGGTGTCGGAAATATTCTGAGGTAGTAATCGCCGGTCGTCGATTCTTCAGCCAGCAAACCAATGTCACGATCCCAAACCTCATACTCATGCACAAGGCGCGCAATCTCATTGACAAGAATGTCCGTCATGTGAATCCCGACGTATTTCTTCTTCTCACCCTTGTACGCACTGCTGAGGAGCGGAATTAAGAATTTGGGAAGATTTTTTGTCTGTTGAACGACTGTTCGGGATCCCTCAAACTCAAAGATGGGGATTGAAGGTTGGAGATTACCCGTCACTACGCCTTCCCAGCGGAATGGCGTCATGCTGGATGAATATTGACTCGAATAGGTCTGTCGTATAACAGGTCGAAGAGGAATACGGTGAACCTGAATTGGTTCATCCAATCCATCATCGTCATCATCGGTCTGACCCGAATCGGGAATTGCGGTGTTGCGATATTTCATGGCTGTAGCGACAGCGGACGGTTGTTCGATGATCCGAGTTAAAACAGAGTTCTTTTTCCCTTTCCGTTTCACATCTTGACCTTTAATACCCCTGCCTTGTGAAGTATCGTATAGCTGAACGGATGCGAGTTGTTTTTGCTTATTTAGCAGGTCAATCCAATTGCCGATTCGTACATCGATTGTATCCGCTGTATTCTTTTTCTCGTCGAACGAAACAATTTTGTAGCTGTTGCTGCCCGTCGGCGGAAAAAAGAGGCGACGGGTGGAATCGACCCTGATAACACGCGGTGAAACCAATCCGAATCCCCTGTTCACATAATGTGAGACTTTCTTCCCCGTCAGTTCCAGCGCTTTGTCGATTGCCGCAAAGAGTTTCGGATACTCTGACGGCTGTTCTCTGACTTTTTTCGAGAGTTCCACGTATAGCCAATGACCAAAGCCGATACTATCGTTTGAAAATATGCCCTGTTGATTCCAACCGCCTGAAAGCCGCGCATAACCCGAATCGTACATTGCAAGTCCGCAGGTGTATCCGGCCATCTTTATCGTATCCCGGAATCCGAGACTCAATTGCGATATTCCCCACTGGTAATCCGTCGTTCTCCCGTTGCTGACGATGATATCGGTCATATTAATCGGGAAAGGATACCAATTCTGATCATAGCTATGCAGAGAAATCGCAACATGTGTCAGATCCGAGATCAACTCATGCCATTTTTCGAACATACTCGATTGCGCGCGGCCGATATCGGCTGTAAATTTCTTAGGAACGGCATTTTTACTGGTGCCCGCGATTAAAAGCCATTCGGCGCCCAGATGACTGAATAAGTTTGTACCAATGTGCAGAGCATGAGGATCGTCGAGGGGATGATTGATGTGAATGTGCAGTCGCTTCTTATGCTGCCGGTTGTATATATACGTTCCCCATCCTTTTACAATCGGATACTTTTCCTTAATGACATCGAATGAGGAGCCTTTTGAATCTTTGTATACAATCAATTCATAGTTGTACTTTTCCAGAATAATCCGACAACTATCATACAGGCCATTACGGAAAAGCGAGTAAACTGCGGAAAAACTGGCGTAGGCGTCTTCATCGGGGATTTCATAGATACCGCTCTGGGCTTTGGGCGCAGAGGTCATCCAGGAATAAATAAATTGAGCAAAAGAATCCCCCTCTGCTTTCTGTCCAGCCGCTTCAACCGCGAATAGTACAGTGAAGAGAAAGATATATATAATCGAGAATTTTAAAACTCGATGCCGCAAAATAATTCCGTATTATTAATGTATTACCGGTTTATAAGAAGAGCCGCATCCCAAATATTACTTTAAGGTACTACAATAGGCAGCCAAAGTCAATATCCTAAATCACAAAATCCAGACGTCTTGAGAAATGAACAGAAATGCACCCAAAAATAGACAAAACAGGCTTATTTTACTCGATTTTTCTTAAAAATGGCAGTTTTTATTGTGGCATATGATTTGATGAATGTAATGGTAGAAGTTTTAATCTGAATATCAGAAAGGATCAAATCATGAAACGTTTACTCTTCAGCGCAATCATCTTCCTGGTACTAAACATCGGAGGAGAAGCGAAAGGCCAAATCCAGGCATCGATCGGTTTTAATACATTCTATACATCCCTTTCCCCGTACGGTGAATGGATAGAATCTGATTTCGGCTATGCGTGGCGGCCGGTGCGTGTCATGCACGGCTGGAGACCGTACCTCCATGGAAGATGGGCATGGACCAACTACGGGTGGTACTGGGTATCCAGTGAACCTTTCGGCTGGGCAACGTTCCATTACGGTAGGTGGCACTATGACGACTACTACGGCTGGATATGGATTCCCGATTACGATTGGGGGCCAGGGTGGGTTGAATGGTGCTACAACGACAGCTATATAGGATGGGCACCTCTGTCGCCGTATGCTCATTTCAGCATCAACATCGGAATCACTTTCATCGATAACTGGGTAACGCCTGTTCACTATTGGAATTTCACTCATGGGCGCCACTTCACGTCATCGAGGATCAATGACTACATACAGCCCACCGAACAGAACAGGCGTATAATCGGCAACACCCGGACCGGCGGAAGTATTAGAAGTATTGACGATCGGATCGTTAATCACGGGATAGATGTCGAGCGAGTTGAGCGGCAGACAAATACTAGAATCCGGCGAGTCGATGTCGTTGAAAGAGAACGCGGACAGCAGGAACGAATCGTCAGGGAAAGGGGCCAGGATCGTATTGAAGCGTACAAACCGCGCATTGAAAGAGACGCCCGGGATAATCAACTGAGACCGCCGGTGGTATCACAGGAGAAACGTGAACGAACAACCGGAACGGCGCCGAGAGTCAGAGATACGGATCGTCAGCGAATACCCGATGCCGCTCTTCCCGAACGAAATGCGGATCGGAGACTCGATAGAGCAATTCCGAGGAATCCGGAAAATGATCGCGAACAGAAACGTGTCGATATCCAGCGAAGACAGGATATCCAACGTCAGGAATCGCAACAGCGTCAGGAGAAACAGCGGGAGACATTTGAAGGGCGGAAAACAGAACAACGCCAGCAAATCGATAACAGAAGTCGGCAAATCCCGCGGTATGAGCGTGTAGAACCTTCAAACAAAGAAGGACGTAAAGTTACACCTCAGGAACGGACGCAAAAACCTTCCCGCCAGGCACAGCCGCGGAGCGGACGCAAACCGTAAAGTTCCAGATGAATCAAGGCGGTTTTCAGCCGCCTTTTTTTATATACTGAACCAGTAATTAACTTTCAATTCAATCCCGTTTGCGGGCGCGATATCAAATGCCCCGCGTAGGTCCTCGCCAAAATTTGTGTAGTAATTGCGGCTTTCGCCGTTGGAACGCGCCTGCGACCAGACGAGGTAGAGCGTACTACCCGTGATATATTCCCACCTCAGTACAACATTCAGCGCAAATGACCCATCATTAAAATCTTTATTCTCAGTGAAAATTACGGGGATAAATTCGGACGTTCCTATGAGCTGACGGAATCCATCGTAGTGACCCTTTGCAAGAAAAAGTTGCCCGTACACCTGTAGCGTTAATTCACGGGTGAAAGTTACCGTACTACGGATTATCATATCGTGACTGATCGTATTTCTGTCGCCGAAGATCGAATAATTATCAAGATTCGTTGCCCACGATTCTTCACGCTCCGTCGTTTGATAGGAGTATGCACAATTCCAATTCATCCACGTAAATGGCTTCAACTCAATACCAATTTCGGTATTGTAGGATCGCTTCTCCTTAACATCAAATTCAAACGATTGGCCGAGGGATACAATGACGTTCTCACGTTCGTCGGTCAGTACAGCAGCCCCGAAACCGTATGAAGACGGTTTCCGGTACAAACCTAATCCGCGTGTTTCACGATCATCGTATCTTCCGATATCATAACTTCCTTCGATTTCCGCGCCCCAGTAGTTAGAAAAAAGCCCCAATGACCCCAGCTGGATACTGCGTCCGATATTGGCTCCGTCAAAATTATCGCGCTCATGTACGCCGAGTTCGATTCTGTAATTACGGAGGAGCTTTGCCGGAACGTCCTCTTTGTATGTACATGATGCATTCGCGCCGTAATCGTTGGGGCGCATGAAAAATCCGAGATCATTGACGTTATATCGCTTAGATGTAAAATCCGTCGACAGCGACCATAACCAGTGCTCACCGGCATTTTTGCCGAACGAAATCTTTCCTGCAGAACCAGTCCTCCTCTCGCCCGTACGGTTTGTTGTATGGGTGAATGCCAAAAAGCCATCGAGGCGATACATGTTGTCGCTGAATTTTATATCCCAGTCGTAACCGTTCGCAAAAGCGGGATTTCGTGTATGCTGCGCCACCGACGTGAACATCGTGCCGACAGTTGAATTTTTCAATATATCCTGTTTAAGTCGAAGAACGTTGTAATGTGCGAACGGCGCGACTGTTGCGGTACTCTTCCCGCCTAAACTGTCGATCAGTTCGACTTCTTCACGCTCGGTGAATGCTTCCAGAATACCCACAGAAAGTCCGCCCTGCGTCTTCCCGGTTATTTTTGCCGCTCCCAGAATTGTAACATTCTGAGGAAATTCGTCGACATGACTTCCTTCCGGAATATCGATTTCATCCCGCGACAATGCCCGTCCTATCCTTCGCGAATAGAACATCCCGGGTCCGAAATCACCTCCGAAGGTTGTGAAATGTAAAATCTGAGTTCCTTCTATGAAAAAGGGCCGCTTCTCGGGGTAGAATGTCTCATATGTTGTAAGGTTGAGAACCGCCGGATCGGCCTCTACCTGTCCAAAATCCGGATTTATAGTTGCATCCAGAGTAAAGTTGCTGGATAGGCTATATTTGAAATCAATGCCGGCATTATAAGCGAACTGTGAAGTTCTTATGTATTCATCCGACGGAGGATTATAGTTTTGTTTAGCAACGATGAACGGTAACAACTCCATTGCCTTCGGTCTTGGTAAATATTTCAGACCTGCAATACGTCCGAAACGCGAAATAAATCCTTCCTGCGACTTCGGGGTGAATGCCCAGTAGGAGGATTCCTGTTTCCGACTGATCGTGCGAATAAAATTAATTCCCCAAGTCGTCTCTGCCGAATCGTGTGGTTCAGCTCTGTATCGGAGCACACGGAAGGGAATTT
>CAYGZY010000068.1:0-3297 GCA_964354485.1 uncultured Chlorobiaceae bacterium
AAACAACTTGATAAGAGTGCCGGTGGATCTGAAAACGGTGGAAAATGAGAAGAGGTGAAACCATGAAATGGAAAATACTCATACTCATACTGACTGTCGGAGTGATACCACTGTACGGTCAGTCGGTAGTGCACCCCTGGGCAGTAATGGACGGAGGCGGCGGAGCATCAACCGGAGGTACTCTTAACCTTCAAGCTTCCGTTGGCCAGAGTGCTGCTCAGCTCATGACCGGAAGCAGTTATATAATGGAAGGCGGTTACCTCCCCGGACTCCGTATGTTGGGGGGAGCACAAATGGCGACCGAAATGCTACTCCAGGCGTCCTGGAATCTGGTTTCCATACCGGTGGAAGCTGACGATATGCGGAAGACTACGCTATTCCCGTCCTCCATATCGGATGCTTTCGAGTACCAACCTGGCGGCTATGTTTCTATGGAAACGTTGAAAACAGGTACCGGATATTGGATTAAGTATCCGTCAGTAATAACCGAGAGTATAACAGGAACGGTTGTTCCTGAAGAAACCCTCACGGTTTTGGTGGGATGGAATATGATCGGCTCACTGTCATATCCCATACTTTCCTCATCGGTCGTTGCAATTGCACCAACGTCTATTACGTCAGATTTCTTCGCGTATGATGGTGCGTTGGGATACTACAGCGAAGATACACTCAAACCCGGCATAGGTTATTGGGTGAAAGTGACACAGTACGGAAACCTTGTCCTGAAAACCTCAGCGATGGTACCGAAGACAACCCGGACTGTGGTAAAGGAAGAGGTAAAAGGCGTGTCAGGCGATGATGGTTTTTCTGTATTGGCCGTAAAGGATAAGAGCGGAAAAGAACGTAAGCTCATGTTCTCTGCGACAGAGAAAGAGATAAACCTTGATCGCTACGAATTACCGCCGACACCTCCCGGTGAGGTCCTGGATGTACGATTCTCTTCTCAGCGGAGCCGTGAAGTAGCACGCGAGGAGAGGTCGGAATTTCCGATCAGGATCAGCGGCGGGGAATTTCCCCTCACTTTATCATGGGAAGAAGGAGTAGAGGGTGCAGTTATTGAGGTGAAAGATGTGAGTGGAAAAGTTAAGAAATATCCAATGGATGGAAAAGGCAGCGTAAGAATTGATGAGGAGAATTTTGCGAGCGCGAAACTCGTGATAACAACGAGAGCCGTAGCTGCGGTTCCGAAAGAGTTTGCACTTCATCAGAATTATCCGAATCCGTTCAATCCGAGCACAAAGATACGCTATGATGTACCGAAAGAAACACAGGTTACATTGATAGTGTACAACGTCATCGGCCAGGAAGTGGCGACACTGGTTGATGAAGTGCAGAGTGCGGGATATAAGAGCGTGGAATGGGACACGCGAGCAACCAACGGAAGAGAAATCAGCAGCGGTGTATATTTCTACACCATGAAAGCCGATGATTTTGTCGTGACTAGAAAGCTCGTTCTCATCCGTTAATACACATATGAGCGGCACAGGGATTATTTTCTCCTTGTGCCGCTTTATTTTTGTTCAGGGGCGGTCGATGTATTCCTCACTGCCCTTTTTATTTATTAGACAATTTATTATTGCTTTACGATAACATCTGCATATTTTCGATAAAACATGTATATTTCATAATATGTTGGATAAAATAGCGGAAAATGAGAAAAAGAGAGTAGCGCTTTCGTCCATCGCAGCGGCAATTTTCATCACCGGTCTTAAGCTTGTGGTCGGATTGCAGACGAACAGCCTCGGGATCCTATCGGAAGCTGCGCATTCGGGATTGGATTTTATTGCGGCAGTAATGACGTATACCGCCGTTGTGATCTCCGGAAGACCTGCAGACGAGAAGCATCACTACGGGCATGGAAAAATTGAGAACGTTTCTGCGTTCTTCCAGACTCTTCTCCTTGTCGTTACATGTGCCTGGATTATCTGGGAAGCCGTTGATAGGCTGATTACTCGTCCTTCACATGTTGAGGCGTCGGTGTGGGGATTTCTCGTGATAGGAATATCGATTGTTGTTGATATAAGCCGTTCACGTGCACTCAATCGGGTTGCGAAAAAATATGACAGTCAGGCGCTGGAAGCCGATGCTCTCCATTTTTCAAGTGATGTCTGGTCCTCCTCGGTGGTTATCATTGGGCTTTTATTTGTTTCTCTGAATTTTATCTGGGTTGATGCCGTCGCAGCAATCGGTGTGGCATTCCTTATTCTGTTTGTCAGCTACCGTCTCGGCCGTCGGACAATCGATGCGCTCATGGATCGCGTTCCGGACGGAATCCACGAAGACATAGTTGCTCTTGTTAAAGACGTCGATGGCGTGGAGAGAGTAAAAAGTGTTCGCGTACGCACATCCGGGGGTAAACTATTCGTCGATGCGACCGTCGAGATTCCACGGGTCGTACCGTTTCAGAAAGTACACGTCATCATGGACAGGATTGAGAGGTCGATCTACAGCAGATATCAGAATGCCGATGTCATTGTACACGCGGAACCCTGCGAATGCGAGGATGAAACAGTTACGGATAAAATCCGGATGATTGTGGTAGGAAAAGGATTGCGCGCTCCTCATAATCTCGAAGTGCATCATTCGGGTGGGAAGTACTACATTGATTTCGATCTCGAACACAGCAAAGGAAAATCATTCGTAGAAGCGCATGATCTGACCTCTGAAATTGAAGATGCGATACGGAGAAAAGTTCCTGACATCGGGAAAATCACTATACATATGGAAGAAATCCAGCTGGATCAGAGCGGAGTGCTAAGAAAAACGAAAGGATTGGATAATCTGAGAGAGGAAGTGCGGAGATTGATCATAGCGGATCGCCGTGTTCTCCGCTGTTCGACTATCGATGTAATGAGAGTTGGTGAAAAGTTTAATCTGTCACTCACGTGTCATTTCGATAGGGAGAAAACCCTCGATGAAATTCACCGGATCATCTGTGAACTGGAGGTAAGTCTGCACAGTGAATTTAAGGAAATCAGACGGGTAATGATTCACGCCGAACCCGAATCACCACCGTAGGTCGGAATGGAATTCCATAGTAAGTCGGAATGGAATTCCGACCTACATATCTTAGCGGTTAATTTATTTTAATCGCCGAGTCCCACCCCCGCCTGCCGTTGCTTGTTCATACGTGGCGGGCAGGCCGTTGTGGGGCTGACTTAAAAGCAATTATTACCGTCATTGCGAACGAAGTGAAGCAATCCGACTCTTTAATATTCACTAATTTTATCGGATTGCTTCGTCGCTTCGCTCCTCGCAAAGACTTTTAACTTACTTATTAGTCAGCCCCGACAGCGG
>CAYGZY010000069.1:0-2358 GCA_964354485.1 uncultured Chlorobiaceae bacterium
GCACCTCGAACCAGTCGAGCATATCCATATGTCGCATTCATTCGTGCGCGGCAATTGGGGGAATACAAAAGAATCAAATTTCATGCTCCTCGCAAAGTCGTGCCACGATCTAGATATGCTCAGATGGTGGATCGGGAAACCCTGTAAACGTGTTTGTTCATTTGGCTCTCTCAAACATTTTAATCCCAAAAGTGCACCGGCAGGCAGTACCCCCCGTTGTACCGACGGATGTGCAGTTGAGGCAACCTGCACGTATTCTGCGTTGAAAATTTACTACCGCAACCGTACATGGCTCCACCACTTTGACCTTCCGAAGGATGGCGATCAGGGTCCTGTGATTCTCGATCATCTCAAAAACGGACCTTATGGTCGGTGCGTATACCATTGCGACAACGACGTTGTTGATCATCAGATTGTTTCGATGGAATTCGAAGATCAGATTACAGCTGCATTCTCAATGGAAGCGTTTACATCATATGCGGGACGCCGGACACGAGTCATGGGTACCAAGGGCGACGCAGTCGGCGATGAGGAGACCCTCGTCGTTGCAGATTTTCAGACGGAAAAGTCGACCGTTTGGGATGCTAAAGAGAGTGCAAAGATTCAATCAGGCCACGGCGGCGGAGATTACGGTTTGGTACATGATTTTCTGCAAGCTGTGAACCAGCAGGATCCTTCACTCCTCTCGTCGACAATCGAAGCGTCAATGGAAAGTCACCTGATAGCGTTTCGTGCCGAGGAAAGCCGCCTTAGTGGGCAAATCATGGACGTGCGGTTAGACTGAAAAAATAAAAACATCGAAAAGGTTATCGGAGAACCCAAGCAAATACCATGAAATTTCTCAAACAAGAAGGTAAAAAGCTATGAACTTTCTTAGAATCATTATTTCCACTATTCTCATAGTTCCATTCACTTATTTACTATTCGGACAACTGACCATGCAAAACCTTCCAAAAGATACTACCTTGTATACTGTTGGTTACAGTCACCTTGACACTCAGTGGCGTTGGGATTATCAGACGACGATCCGCGAGTATGTGAAGAATACAATGGTCGATAATTTTGCACTGTTCGAAAAGTATCCAAACTACATCCTCAACTTCAGCGGCGCCAACAGGTACCGGATGATGAAGGAATACTATCCGGATGAATTCGAACGAGTAAGAAAGTATGTTTCGGAAAATCGATGGTTCCCATGTGGTTCTTCAATGGAAGAGAGCGATGTGCTGGCGCCTTCACCGGAATCAATAATCCGGCAGATTCTCTACGGTAATTTGTTTTTCCGTAAGGAATTCGGCAAAGCCAGCGATGAGTTTATGCTTCCGGATTGTTTTGGCTTCCCCGCGTCACTGCCTACAATTCTTTCACACTGCGGCATGCGCGGATTTTCAACGCAGAAGCTCACGTGGGGATCGGCGACCGGAATACCTTTCAACATCGGCAGGTGGATCGGACCCGACGGTTCATCTGTTCTCGCGGTATTTAATCCGGGTGACTATGTGGGAAAAATCAGGGAAGATCTGAGCAACAGCTCAAAATGGCTGGAAAGAATCACCAATTTGGGAAAACTTACGGGCGCTTTCTCGGAGTATATGTATTACGGGACGGGTGATATGGGCGGTGCACCGTCGGAGGAATCGGTGCAATGGCTCGAAAAGAGTATCGCTGGCACAGGACCGATTCGCGTTCTCTCTTCTCCTGCGAATGTGCTGTTCGATAACATTTCGGAAGAGCAAGCCGCAAAATATCCCACGTATAAAGGCGAACTCCTGCTGACGAATCATTCTGCGGGTTCTCTGACATCCGCGGCATACATGAAGCGCTGGAACCGAAAGAATGAAGTTCTTGCCACGGCGGCAGAAGCCTCCGCAGTCATCGGCGAATGGCTGGGTGGATTGCCGTACCCGAAAGAAAAATTGCAGGAGGCATGGCGCCTCGTTCTGGGCGGACAGTTTCATGATATCCTGCCGGGGACTTGCATTCCGAGAGCTTATGAATTTTCATGGAATGATGAAGTGCTGGCGCTGAATCAGTTCGGAGGCGTCCTGTCCGATGCCGTCGGTGCAACTGCATCTGCCATGGATACTCGGACTGTGGGTGTACCGCTCCTTCTTTTCAATCCCCTTGCGGATGATAGGGAAGAGGTGGTAAAAGCGACGGTTGCATATGGACAATCATGCCCGAAATTTGTTCGCGTATTCGGATCCGATGGGAAAGAGATCCCGTCACAGATACTGGATAATGACGGGACATCGATTACACTGCTCTTTCTGGCAAAAGTTCCGTCGGTCGGTTTTGCGGTCTGCGATGTCCGCCCGTCAGAGGATCCGTCATCGCTTGCAACCGATCTATACGTCA
>CAYGZY010000070.1:0-8723 GCA_964354485.1 uncultured Chlorobiaceae bacterium
TGAACACAGGAGGTTCTACGGTGAGGTCCCAACCCGTATCAGAACCGCCCCCGACCCAACGGGCCTGAAGAACATCGAGGAGCTCTTTCTTTACGTAGAGAAACCCGGTGCCTTTCGGTCCGCACATCCACTTATGACAGCATGTAGCGTAGAAATCGCACCCCATGGTTTTCAGGTCGAGGTTAGTCATCCCCGGACCATGAGCGCCGTCATAAAATACCCACAATCCTTTTTCATGTCCAAGCTGTGCAATTTCCCGTACCGGAAATACTTGTCCGATTGTACACGTGACATGGGGAATTGCGATCACTCTCGTTTTCCTGTTGATGAGCCTGATGATCTCACTGAGATTTTCATCGGCAGTGGGCTGAGGTTTGAATGTCCTGATGACAATCCCGTCGTACTTCGCCCGGTTGAGCCACGGGAGGGCGTTGCCGGCGTGCTCGTGGGTCGTCATGATTACTTCCTCGCCCTTCCTGAGAGGAAGACCCCAGGCAACAATGTTAATCCCCTCGGTCACGTTGTGGGTGAGTGAAATTTCGGATTCGTCAACATTCGTAAACAAGGCGAGTCTCGGCCGCGCCACTTCCCATCCGCCGTACTCTCCGCTGATATCGATGTCTTCCATCGCCCGCCGTATATTTTCGAGAACGACATACGGTGAAGGACCCATCGTTCCGTTGTTGAGGTAAATCCGTTCCCGGTTCAGCGGAAACTGGTCGCGGATTACGCGCCAAAAATCCTCATCGTTCGGTTCAATTGTCTTATCCTTCGCGATGATGTAGCGAGCATGTGAAGTTTCAGGTACTGATAGGAGTGCCCATGAACCGATCATGCCTCCGGTAACCTGCTTAATGAAATGACGACGTGTCGTGTGCATCGTTTGATCTCCTCTCATCTGATTTTTCTATACACTACACTATATCTATTGATTTTGTTTCCTGAAGTGATCATATCCGCTGAATAGAAGCGGTACTTGTTCTCCATTTTCCTGAACGAGAACGATATCCCTTTCCGTTATCCGCCCGACGATGGTTACATCGTTCGTAATACGTGAGAGCTTCTCGTACTCGGCATCGCTGATGGTGAAAAGCAGTTCATATTCTTCACCGCCATGGAGAGCATAGTCGGTTGGCTGATCAGAAAATTCCGCTGCGATTCGCTGTGTTATAGCCTCAATGGGAAAGTTATGCTCATAAATAGCGGCACCCACGTTGCTGTTCCTGCATATGTGATTCACTTCGGATGCGAGACCGTCGCTTATGTCTATCAAAGCTCCGATCCTGACCTTCTCGGTAAAGAGCTGAACAAAGTCGAGGCGGGGCTTAGGCATCAGGTGCTTTTCTATTGCCGCTTTGTACGGTTCGAGGTTCGGTATGAAAGTTGTCGGATCCGCTTTTTGATACCGGTCTTTCTCCCGGTTGAGGACTTTCAGACCGGCGATGGAAGAACCGAGGTGGCCGGTAACACAGATATATTCACCTATCTTGGCGTCGTGGCGGTATCTTATCTTCTCTTCCTCGGCTTCACCGACGATTGAGACGGAAATCGCTATGCCGGCATATGATGCCGTGGTATCGCCCCCCACGATGAGGCATGAGTATTCCCTGCATGCGCTGGCTGCGCCCATGTAGAGTTCTTCTACCATGGAGGTCGTAACCTTACGGGGGAGTGCGATTGTCATTGTTGCGTAGCGCGGAATGCCGCCCATCGCAGCGATGTCGCTTATGTTCGCGACGATTACTTTCCATCCCAGATGCCTGTATGACATGAATGTCAGATCGAAGTGAATTCCTTCAACGAATGCATCGGTTGTGAAGAGCTGTACTTTACCGGGGGTGGGACGGAATACTGCGGCATCGTCCGATATTCCTTTGATGAGATTACTGTGGAGGGAGGTGTCATCAAGGCGAATGTCGACGATTTTGCGGATGTGATCGATCAGGCCAAATTCACCTATCTCGTGAAGCTCAGAGTTGTTTGCACTCATGGTGTACCGCGGATAACTTACATAAACGGCGGGTGAAAAACAATAGACCGATTTTCATCGGTCTCACGCTTCAGAGATGGTGGTATGCCCGGAGAAAAAAAGCCCGGTACGGAGGTAACGGGCTTTTAATTTGCAGAAGCTTTTTCCTTTTTTTTCAGAGAAGTGCCAGAATCGCTTTTTTGAACTGTTCCTTTGTGCGGCTTCCGACGATAGTGTCGACAATTTTTCCTTCCGAATTGATAAGGAATGTCGTGGGAACGACGCGAATATTTCCAAATGCTTCTTCGAGGTCCTCATTCGACAGTATTATCGTGTACGGAATCCCCTGCTCGGCAACAAAGGGAGCAACGTCGGATGTGACACGGTCGGTTGCGATGCCAATTATCACAACATTGCGGTTTGCAAGTTCTTTACTAAGCGCAATGAGGTCGGGTAATTCCCGTTTGCACGGGCCGCACCAAGTCGCCCAGAAGTTGACAAGTGTAACTTTCCCACGGAATGAGTCAAAGTCGGTTTGTGTTCCAGCGCGATCTTTCCATGAAAAATTTGGTACCATATCGGTTCGCGTTGACACGTTGAAAACTTCCGGAACGTATGCTTTCACGGATTCTGTGTTTGATTCGTCTGATGCAGTTTTTTCCTTCTTGGAACAGCCGATAATGGCAAAAACAAGAAGTAGGGAGAACCATAGTCGAATAGTGGTCATATGAGGTTTACTCACTTATTTGTTAAACATGATATAAGTTGTTGATTGCTAATATTAGTGATTGCACAGCAGAGAGTAGAATCGTGAATCCACATAATCAGAGAATAATCTTCCATGCGATGTTCGCAGTACCAGCCGCCCTTCATTACTTCAGCAAGGACATCGTCAGGGATTGCGAGTCCGTCTTTGTCCATAAGGTCGCTGATGGTTACTTCCAGTAGGTATATGATGTGATCGTCGTAGCGGTACACAAGATGTGCAATCCCCTCATGTGTGTACTTGCTGTACATTGCACCTATAAGTCTGCAGTTGGGCATGGGTGGAACGTATACCTGGAACTGATTATCATGAAGAAAATACAGCTCTGCCACGGCAGGATTTTCGGTTGCAATCGCAGGTTGAAATTTTCCCTGCAGGATACCATTGTAGTTATTAAACGTCTGATGAATAATGTTGTTATTGCGCGGTGCAGTATGCCGCTGATCGGAACGCACAGATAAAAGGAGTAGAGCGATTATGATGATCGCAGCGCTTCCCGCGAATGCTGTTATGATCTGCCACTTTGGAAAGCTCACAATACGCCGGAGAAAGGATTGTCGGGAAGGAAAAGGATCCGTTTCCGGTTGTAATTGCTGAAGAATTCCGAGTTTTAATGCGGCTGGGGAAGTTGTCCGTTTGAGCTTCCTGCCGATGTATAGTTTCGTAATCTTTTCAAGTTCGAATTCATTGCAGCAATGCCGGCATTTCCGTAAATGGTCTTGGAGCTGGTTTTTTTTCTCGGCATCAAGCTCCCCATCCACTTCGGCGCTGATTAATTCAATGATTTCTAGGCACTTCACAAAAATAATAAAATCCTATCAAGTTCTTTTTAACAATTCCTTATGATTTTGCGGTTACATATCCGTATTTTTTTGCATAATTAAACAACTTCGTCTGTAGCATCTTTCTACCCCTGTGTAGTCTTGATCGGACGGTCCCGATGGGGCAATCGACAAACTCAGAGATTTCGTCATAACTCAATCCCTCGATATCCGACAGAATAACAACGGTTCTGAAATCTTCCGGCAATGATTCAAGCGCACGCGCAACATCATCCTCGAGCAAACCTCCAAATATTTTTTCCTGGAGGTCGTTCTGGTCAGTAGATTGATGCCGAATTGTGTTGTAGAAATTTGCAATATCTTCATAGTCGATCGTTTCGGGTTTCTTAGACTCCTTGCGGTAACGATTGATGTATGAATTTTTCATAATTCTGAACAACCATGCACGTATGTTAGTTCCTTTTTCGTATTTATCCCAGAATCGGAATGCCTTGAGGTAGGTTTCCTGTACCAGGTCGTGTGCATCGTCGCTGTTCCCTGTCATACGCAGTGCATAATTATAGAGGATATCCATGTGCGGGATCGCCTCAGATTCAAACTCCTTATATATCGTATGTGTGTTGGCTTTATTCATACGTGAAAAGAATCTCCGGACCGGAGGTACTCTGACCAAAAATTAATTACTTCGAAAGGAGCAATTTTAAAAGAAACACGATTATTTCAATTAAAAATACAAAAATAGTCGCTGAGGCGCAAGGTAATGGCCAGGGAGCATAGAGCAGAGAGATAGTGTCATTGGTCATTTGTCAGAAAGAGTACTTGGTACTTGGGAAAAGATGTCATTGGCATTTTTTTACAAAGTACCAGGTACTAATGACGAGTGACTGGTGACAAATGACTTGTTTACCTAGAGTGGAGAGCTTAGAATTCAGCTGAGACCGCCTCTCTCCGGAAATACTTATCAGAATGGACGATTAAGGCGAAGGAATATTTTTACGGGTTCGGCTTTGTCTGTACGCCAGGCAAATCCCAGACGCAGTTTTGCGTCTCGGCTTCCGATGCCGACACCCCAGTCGGAGCGGACGGTTGATGAAGATATATCATTGAATCCTTCGAGGAAAAAATCTTTGCGATCGGCAACTGCAACTGCAACATATCCGGCGTCGGTAAAAATGAATAGGTTTAGATTTCCAAGCAGCCATGACGGGAAAAATTCGACATCATCCAGCATCTTGCCGTTGATTATGTATTCAGCATTAGCAAGAAGCATTCTGTTTCCGAAGAACTCCTTAAATCCGAACGCCGGTAATGTTCCAAAACCGCCCAGTTCGAATGTCTTCTGATAAGGGACATCACCCGTGGCAGAAGCTGCCCGCAAACGGATATTAAAGTTGGCATATCGCCCTAAAGGCTGGTAGCGGCGCACATCTATGACGTATGAGTTGAAATCAAAATAGTATGTGTTGAAACCAAATATCCCACCGGATGTTCTACCTGCAACTTCCGCACTTGCGGAGAGGCTCCATCCCGACATGAATATCCAGCGGGACTCCGTTGAATGAAATTTAAAAGTCGCGAGAATACTATTAATTCTCCCTTCAAGGATGGGAGGATTTTCGCGGAAAGTTTTGTCGGTTCCGAATATTGACCAGTTCGTATTCCGGCTCAGCGATGCATACTCATCGCTCAGGTATGCAATCTGAAACTGCATGTCGGAGATTTGCCACCGCTTGTACAATCCGGCCCAGACGGAAAAGCCTTCCCGCTCAAAGTAATCCCTGTAATCGTCGCGGAGCAACAACGCTGCCAAGTTATTTTCCCCCACGCCGATAATCCATTGATCACGGGTATCGGTGAGGCTGTGGACTTCAGCTCCGATTTCGATGATATTGTTTTCAAATCCAAACTGGTGTGCGCCGCCGATTCCTCCGCGCCAGCGATGGGCCGCAAAGCCGTAACCCCCTGATGCGAAGAGCGAGAGCTTCTGGTC
Organism: uncultured Chlorobiaceae bacterium; assembly: GCA_964354485.1. Lineage (GTDB taxonomy): Bacteria > Bacteroidota > Ignavibacteria > UBA10030 > SZUA-254 > CAYGXH01. The sequence continues at coordinate 5,508 of CAYGZY010000070.1, forward strand.
GTTCCAGTAGTACTTCTGAGGGTAGTTAAGACCCAGAAAGAGTCCCTCAACCCGATTGTAGCGAAACAAGACGTGCTCGTCGACGTTTTCCCAGGGAAAAGCCGGAAACGAATTACGCATTATACTCCGGTGTGAAGTAAGGGGTGACAGCTGATTCCCGTGGTATGAGGCAGTTCTGGGGTACGATTGTGAGATATCGGGTACAGATTGGTCTACCTCTGCCCTGCCCGAATCGTCATTATCGTAAGGTTCGTCGCGGAATATGTAAGTACCGAGTTCATTATCAAATTTTTGCAGAACATCATTGACGATGGAATCCACCTGCAGATGGAATTTACCTTCATCTCCTTCTTCCTGAGCCCAAGAGACCGGAGCTGTTATGGCTGGGAGCGCCAGGATGATTATGTATGTAAATGCACGTTGCATACGTATTCCCCCGTCAGTTATTTTTCCTCGTAAAGTGTTATCCCCCACATCGTCGGATCATCAGGCGGTTCGGTATTCCAGTGGTTATAGGAGTGCGAATCGTCTGATACATAGTGAAGGGTGTAATCTCCTTTTTCAAGAAGAACCGTCGTTGATACTGATCGATTTTTCCTGCCGCCGCCTGCATGGAACGTCATTGTGTAGGTCATTTCCCACACTACGGTCCCGTTATTTTTATTCTCGATCCACCCGTAGTCATACATCTCGCGGTTTTGTCCTTCGCCAAGCGCAAAGATGCGTATCCGTGTCGTCTTGTCGAGATGGAAAGACTCTGTTTTCTTGACATTGTTTCCTACGTTGATTATCTGTGCGATGATACCGGACATGCGGTGTTTACCGTTTTTCTCTATTATATTTATATTGCTCTTGAATGTTTTCTCGTCAGCATAGATGGTAATGCCGTAATGTTCATCGTCGTACGGCTTATCTTCATTCCAGTCGTTGTAGGCATGAGTGCCGTCGGTCTGGAAAAACACCGTATAGCTTCCCTGCGGAAGAGTAATAAGCTCATCTACCATTCGGTTTTTGTCCGCGCCGCCCGCGTGATCGGTTCGATCCGGTTCCATGACCCAGACTTTCTCTCGCGTCGACGTATTGATGATCCATCCGTAATCCGCCATCTGACGGCGGGAGTAATTTCGTTCGCCGATTGCATAGATGTGTACCGTGGCAGCATCTTTTAGTGTAAAACTCGCGCTGCGCGTTTCATCGTCCTCCATCTTTACGAGCTGTACGACAATGTTCTCTTCACCCTTTTTCATTTCCGTGAGTTTAAAATTAGCTATGTCACGCGCATCCGTCGCCATGAGTGAGATGCCGTAATTAAAAGGATCGTACGGAGGCGCGGAATTCCAGTCTGCAAAGGAGTGGGAATCGTCCGAATTGTAGTAGAGGACATAATCGCCTGCAGGAAGCGAAATTGTACCATCATATTTTAAATTCTTCTTATCGCCGCCTGCAGATTCTTTCGCGCTTTTCTGCATGCTCCAGACTCTCTGGCCCGTCTTCATGTCGACAATCCATCCGTGGTCGGCAAGTTTATCCTGGGAATCTTTTTCCCCGAGCGCATAGATTCTCATTGAAATGGGATGGGAAACGGTGAACGGCTGCCGCAGTCGTTTGTCATCACCAATCTGCGTCGCATGGTAGAGTTGATCAGGCAGCGCCTGCGGTACTTTGAATAGACTGATTCCGTTGAATGCATCGTCCACGGAGATGGTGATACCCCAGTTTTTTGCGAGCTTTTTCCAATCCATCTTTTCATCATCCCCGAACAGTTCTTCAATCCATGTGAAGAAACCTTTTTTACCCGGAGACTTGCCGTTGAGTCTGCGGTGGTCGATGTTGATAATCATATTTGAAAACACTGAACCTGCGGCATACCCATACGCTGTGAAGTATACTTCGTACACGCCTTTCTTGAGACGGATGACATCATCAAATACCCGGCAATCATTTTTCGTTGAAGTGTTGTTTTTCTCCATCTTCCATATTGCTTCGCGTGATTCAGCATCGATAATCCATGCATAGGCGTACAGGCCATCTTTCGTAATTGTGGATTTCTTTACTGCTCCACCCGTTGCAACAATATGAAGATCGCCATCGCAAGGCAGGATCAAGCCAGCGCCCTTAATTTCCGTTTTGGTAAAATCTTTCAATTCAATGAGAAATTTTTCGCCTGCTTGCAGATAGGCAAATCCCGTAAGCAGAAGCAAAAAAGTCCATACATACCTTCGGCAATGTGAAGGATTGTCTTTAAAGCTCGAATTTTCCATGATTCATTCCTTCTTTCCTTCCGTAAATTACGAGGGAAAGGGTGCGAATGTTTCATTATATGCTTGATTCTGATGATTTCTTTTTATATTTTTTCTCAATTATAGTCATGCGAAAACCAACGACACTTTATAAGAAAATCTTTCAAAATCTGCTGTTTCGGAAAGTTCCGCCGGAGTTCCTGCAAAATATCCTTCCTACGCTTAAAATAAAGAGGTTTTCCGACGGAGAAGTCATATTTGAGGATGGAAGCGAAGGGCGAGAACTTTATCTCCTTATCGACGGGTCCGTGAAAGTAAGCAAATCGATACGTTCGGGCGAAGAGATTATCCTTGGGGTTATCAAATCGGGTGATTGTTTCGGCGAGCTTTCTCTCGTTGATCGTCAGTCCAGGTCTGCAAGGATAGTGGCGAAGGGGAGGTGCCAGGCAGCTGTTCTCCCGAAGAATAAATTTGATTACATCTACCGGCGCAGTCCCGCGTTTGCTGTGAATGTTCTCCAGACAGTTGTCCGGCGCCTGCGATCGGCAAATCAAATTTACCTCCAGCATGAAGAGAAAAATACCGCAGCGATACACCACCAGCTCATTAAAACAAAACACCTGGTTGAAATATCGAAGAGAGTTAATTCCTCGCTCGATCCCGACAACCTCCTCGAGATCATACTGAAAACGGCGGCGCAGACTGTGGGGGCGAATCGGGGTACGCTCTACCTCCTCGACGAGCAGAAGAAGGAATTATGGTCAAAGGTCCAGAAAGGATCGTCGGTCGTTGAGATAAGATTACCTGTCGGCGTCGGTATCGCCGGCGCCGTCGCGAAGTCGGGCAAAGCCGTCACAATCGCCGATGCATACGCAGATTCTCGTTTTAATCCTCAGATTGATCAAACGACAGGGTACCGGACAAGAACAGTGCTGTGCATGCCGATGAAAAACCGTGAGAGGAAAATCATCGGTGT
>CAYGZY010000071.1:0-4168 GCA_964354485.1 uncultured Chlorobiaceae bacterium
TCAGAGTATATGAGCATATTAGTTGATAAATCGACGAGGCTTGTCGTACAGGGAATAACCGGGGGCGAGGGTACATTCCACACACAGCAGATGATTGCCTATGGTACGAAGGTTGTCGCCGGCGTAACACCCGGAAAAGGCGGTTTGCGTTACAACGGTAATGATCAATACCAGTTCAAGAAACCGGTACCGGTGTTTAATACCGTTGCCGATGCAGTAAAGGAAGAGGGTGCGAATACTTCGGTGATTTTCGTACCTTCAGGATTTGCCGCAGAAGCCATCCTGGAATCGGCAGAGGCCGGAATCGGCCTGGTTGTAGCAATTACCGAGGGAATTCCCGCCCGCGATATGGTAAAGGTATATGAATACCTTCAGTGTAAAGGTGTCCGACTCATAGGTCCGAACTGTCCGGGTATTATTTCCCCGGGTAAATGCAAGGTTGGCATCATGCCGGGATTTATACACCGGCAGGGAACGATCGGAGTCATTTCGCGAAGCGGGACACTGACTTACGAAGCAGTCTGGCAGGTAACAGAGCTTGGTCTCGGTCAGTCGACTTGCATCGGTATCGGCGGCGATCCGGTTGTAGGTACGCGCTTCCTGGATGCACTAAAACTTTTTAACGAAGACGATGAAACAGAAGCAGTCATAATGATCGGCGAAATCGGCGGCACGGCGGAAGAGGAAGCTTCTGCATACATCAAGAAATACTTTACGAAACCTGTGATCGGTTTCATCGCAGGACGTACGGCTCCACCCGGAAGGCGCATGGGTCATGCCGGCGCCATCATATCCGGAGGAAAAGGTACGGCTGCGGAGAAAATGACCGCGATGTCGAAAGCGGGCATTCATGTTGTTGAAAGTCCGGCAATGATCGGTGCGATGGTTGAAAAGGTAATGGGGAAAAAGACAAGGAAGCGCATTGTCACCGTATCTGTGCGCGGAGGAGCGAAACGGAAACAGAAATCACGGAAAGCGAGTAAGAGGAAATAAATGACGGAGCGTACACTGGCAATACTGAAACCTGATTGTGTAAGGAAAAACCTTACGGGGGAAGTGATCTCCCGGATTGAGAAAGCCGGTTTCAGGATATTAGCGATGAAGAAAATTCATCTGACGAAAGAGACGGCGGGCGGTTTCTACGCCGTTCACAAGGGGAAGGGATTCTATGACGAGCTTGTGCGGTTCATGAGTTCCGGTCCCTGTGTGCCGATTGTTCTGGAAAAGACGAATGCGGTGTCGGACTTTCGTACCCTGATCGGGGCGACCGATCCTAAAGAAGCGGCGCCTGGTACGATACGAAAACTCTACGCGGATAATAAGGGTGAAAACATTATTCACGGATCTGATTCCGTTGAAAACGGTAAGATAGAAATCGCTTACTATTTTTCTACCAGAGAGATCATAGAGGTAAGTTAGTTAAAAGTAGCACTTTTTTTTATCAGCCGGTTCTTAATAAGGAGCCGGCTTTTTTTGTGCCTTAGGTGTTATTTCCCGGCGCTCAACGCGTCACGTTGTTTCCTTGCTTCATACAGGAAAACAGCGCTGGCGGAGGCAACGTTGAGCGAGTCGGTTTCCTTCATCATTGGTATGGAAATCTTTTCGTCGCAAACTTCAAGGACTTCTCTAGAAATTCCCCCATGCTCGTTACCGAACACGATGCAGATCGTGTCACGGAGTTCCTTCCTGAAGAGAGATGTATTTTCCTGCGGATATGCCGCAATGATTCGAATGTTATATTCTTTACGCAATATCTCTATCGTACTGCGCAAATTATCTGTATGGATAACCGGAAGCTGGAACACCGCACCCATCGAATTCCTCACTGCACGCCGTAAGTACGGACTGCTCGATGTTTCCCCTACGATAATAAGTTCTACTCCGAATGCGGCGCAATTCCTGACGATGACCCCGACATTCTCGGCGTTGACGAGTCCGTCAAGTGCAACGATAATAGATGACGGAGGCATCTGTTTTATGATGGATTGAAGTGATGGTTCGATTGGAACTGAAGCGAGAGCCATGATTCCTTGGTGAAGTCGATAACCGACAATTGTTTCCAGATCTCCTTTGTCTGCAACGTATACCATCGATTCATATAGACGATTGACGTATGGATTTACGGTGTCGTTGGTGGTGGAGTGCATTCCGGGGAATAATGTGTCGAGCCATTCCTCTGTCAGTAGTAGGGAGTGTACTTTCAACTCCGATGATAGGAGCCTGAGGACCACTTTTGCACCTTCAGCCACGAAGATGCCTTTCTTCCAGTGTTCTTCAGGCCGGCGTAAAGTGCGATATGGCTGGAGATCAGGGCCCTCAAGATTATTTATTTTAATGATTTCCATATGCTGTCTGTTAGAATCTAATCTTGTATAATTTAGGTAAAAAAGGGCAATTTTAAAAAATAATCGAAAAAGTACTTGACAAGAGGGTGTAACTTTTGTATATTTAAATCGTACAAAACGAATATATCGTATTATTCAGCACAAATGAAATTTCAAATGAACACGGTGTTATCGACTCAGGAAGTGGCTGTTTTGCTTAATGTCACTGAAACGACCGTCAAAAGGTGGTCGGATGAGGGGCGAATACAATGTTCGAAAACCCTTGGCGGACACCGGAAGTTTGAGTTGAATAATATCATCAAATTTGCAGAAAATAATGAAATTTCCTTAACCGGAGTATTGCCGCCACCAATTGGTGCGGCCCAACAAGAGCAGTTACAGCTAGGCGTTTTAACCAGGAACTATCAGAAGATCGCTGATGTTTTTTTACAGGAAGCACTTCAGTCTGATAGAAAAGGGCTGACGGAGCTGCTTCTATATCTTCTAAAACACCATATCCCATTTTGTATTATCGCCGATGAAATTATTCGTCCGGCATTAGTGCAAGTCGGGGATTTATGGGAGAAGGGTAAAATCAGCATTCATCAAGAACACCTGGCATCTCAAGCCGTAACCGAAGCGCTGATACGAATAGCTCCGGAGGTGCATCGTAAACCTTCGAACGGATTATCAGCAGCATTCGCTTGTGTTGAAGGTGAACTCCATGATATCGGTTTGAGATGTCTGGCGTATTCTTTTGAAAGCGAGGGGTGGAAGATCCACTACATCGGTGCGAATACTCCGACTGACAGTGTTCTATCATTCGTGAAAGCTTTAAAACCGGAATTAGTGGCATTATCATTCACTATGATCGAGAATACAGAAAAAATGGTAAAAGATTTTAAAAGAATATCTAATGATATTCATTCATACGGGGGAAAATTTATGATCGGCGGATCTCGTATTGGAATGCTCACTGAAAAGGACTTGAATTGCGATCGGATAGTCCGCTCTGCAGCGGAAGCGCTGACGTTCGCGCGTGATGCGTTTCAGCTTAACCGAGGTCCTAAGAAACAACATAATCATCATGATGCTTAAAATATCTAATAATCAAGAATGAAAGATAAATCACAATCAACATACAAAATAACTATAATTCTAAAGAAAGGAATATTTTAATGAAACGCTTATTCATGTTTGCAGTGGTTGCTCTCCTAACAACGTCGCTATATGCAGGCGATCATAAACCTGGTACATTCGGCTTGGGATGGTACTCGCCATCCGCGCCGGTTGGCGGTCGTGTTTGGGTAACTCCGCAGGTCGGTATTGACCTTGGTCTCGGTTTTGCCGATAAGAATTTTCTCGGCGGTGATAAGGACCGGTTCCATATCAATATCGGTGTACCGATGGACATTGTACAAACCGAGAATGTGAATTTCTTCATCCGGCCCGGATTTGAATACCAGACGGATAACTGGATCGTTACAGGTGAAGTGAAATCGACGATGATCATCACGGCCGACTTAGGCGCAGAGTGGTTCATAAGCGATCAATTTTCACTCAGCGTCGGTCACGGACTTCAATTTGCTCAGGTAAGTGGTGATGAGGATAAATGGGGAATTTCAGCCCTTCGTGCCCTCGGCTTTGAGAGCGTGGGCTTCCACTTTTACTTCAAGTAATTAAAACCTCAATATGAAGAAGCTCCCGTCAATGTATTGTTACACTGGCGGGAGTTTTTTCTTTTAAATCAAAATGCAAGATGCAATGGTTAATCGGAAGAGAATAAGAATTCTGAAAGCAGGCAGCGATACAGCTGGTCCGGTTGTTTACTGGATGAGCCGTAA
>CAYGZY010000072.1:0-1683 GCA_964354485.1 uncultured Chlorobiaceae bacterium
TTTGAGCCTATTCTTGTTGAGGGTGAAGCGATACAGATCCATCCGCTGGTTTGCACTGCGTTTAATGCCGACTTTGACGGTGATCAGATGGCTGTGCACGTACCATTGTCGTTTGATGCCCAGCTTGAAGCACGGATACTAATGCTTTCGAGTCACAATATCCTATCACCTTCAAACGGATCGCCTATAGTTCACCCAACTCAGGATCAGGTACTGGGTTGTTACTATTTAACGAAATCAAAAGCAAATGATATTGGAGAAGGTAAAATATTTTCGTCTCCTAGTGAAGTGGTCATTGCTTACAACGCAAAAAAGATCGCCCTCCACGCCAGAATAAAAGTACGGATCGCCGGCAAAATGATTGAAACCACGACTGGGCGGATTATTTTCAATCAGATCGTTCCGGAGGAGATTGGTTTTCTTGACGAACTGCTGAACAAGAAACGTCTGGTACAAATCGTACAGCAGGTATTCCGTGCATGCGGTAACGTTCGTACTGCGGAATTTCTCGACAACCTCAAGGAACTCGGATTTTTCTATGCAACTCAGGCTGGTCTTTCAGTGAGTGTTGGAGATGTCATTATACCCAAAGAGAAAGACGAAATCCTTGTAAAAGCCATGCGTGACGTCGACAACGTCCAGAATCAGTATTATAACGGATACATCACCAATGGAGAGAGGTACAATAAGGTTATCGACATATGGACGCGCACGACAAACCGGGTTGCGGAGCGGCTCTTTGAAGCGCTTATGCACGATCGGGACGGATTCAACTCTCTATTTATGATGGTTGATTCGGGTGCCCGCGGTTCGAGGGAACAGGTGCGGCAGCTTGCCGGTATGCGCGGATTGATGGCAAAACCTCAGAAGAGCATGTCAGGCGCGACGGGCGAATTAATTGAAAATCCTATTGTTGCAAACTTCCGCGAAGGATTATCTATCCTCGAGTATTTCATCTCTACGCACGGTGCAAGAAAAGGACTTGCAGATACGGCATTGAAAACGGCAGATGCCGGATATCTGACGCGTCGACTCGTAGACGTTGCCCAGGACGCGATTGTCGCGGTTGTAGATTGCGGAACAATCCGAGGAGTGCACACGGGGGCACTCAAGGAAGGTGAGGATGTTAAGGAACCCCTGTCGGAACGCATACTCGGCCGCGTCGCCGTACAAAAAGTTGTTGATCCTATTACTGGTAAAGTTATCGTGCCTGCCGGCGAGGAAATCGATGAGAAGAGGGCGTCTGTGATAAATGATACATCGATCGAATCAGTCGAAATCCGCTCAGTTCTCACATGTGAATCCAAGCGCGGCATTTGTGCGAAGTGCTACGGCAGAAACCTGACAACATCGAAACTCGTTGAACGGGGAGAGCCGGTCGGAATCATCGCTGCGCAATCGATCGGCGAACCGGGTACTCAGTTAACCCTTCGTACATTCCATACCGGCGGTACGGCAAGTCTGATTGCCACCCAGTCGCAAATTGTTTCAAAGTTTGATGGTAAACTCCGGTACGATGGTATCAAATCTCTCAAGCTCTCAGATGCAGACGGGAAGCTTATAGTCCTAGGTCGAAGCGGCGTTGTTAATATAGTCGATTCCGGTAACCGAATACTTACCAAGTATGATGTTCCCTACGGTGCAACATTACTGAGTGGCGACGGGTCGGCCATAAAAAAGGGA
>CAYGZY010000073.1:0-9526 GCA_964354485.1 uncultured Chlorobiaceae bacterium
CACTCTTTGCGGTAAGCGAATCACCGGGAGCACGAATCTCAACAGGAGGCGCCTTGCTCTCTGCCGTAATTACCGAATCGCGGCGAAACAGCGTGTCGGATTTCTGTGCTGAAGCGATTGCAAGAGAATCGGAAACGAGTAACACCGCAGTATCTTTCTTATCCGGAATCATGGAGATTGAATCTACCTCGCTCGTAACTGATTTAATCACGGAGTCAGCGGGTGAATCAATAACATCCCCCGAAAGTGAATCAATAATTGCAGAAGAATCAGCTTGTTGCAAAACCGAATCCGGTGTAAGAGCCAGCACAAGCAGACTATCATATTTGTCAAGATTTTCATGAATCTTGAAATATTGTATAAATGTAATCAGCTTCTTCTGTGCGAGCGGAGCCACTTCGGATGCCGGGAATTCCGCCTTCGCCTTTTCATAGTAAAACTTAGCTCTGGGATAATCGGAATAATACCGGTCGTACATCACTCCGCGTTCGTAGTAAGCTTTCGCAGCAGCATCCGTCCGTTTGTAGGTCGAGTCGATCGTCTCATAAAGCTCGAAAGCTTTGACGGTATCACCGATGGTCATGTATGTTCTTGCCCGTTCCAGTTCCACCAGTCCACGCTCATCATTCTTTAGTTTTTCACTGCTGAGATCTGAGAATGTTTGAAATGCAGCATCATAATCGCCGGATGCCACCTGCATCGCGCCGCTTTTCAGACGCGCCTGGAACTCGCGGGCAAAATCTTTTGTGTACTCGGGGACTCGTGCGTATGCCTCGGCCGCCTGACGGTGGCGATTCAGACGTTCATAGCACTGAGCACGGTAATAATGCAGACGGGATATAAGGTCATCGTCAGCAGAAACATCCATTCCCTTCTCATAGGAAATTATCGCCTCTTCATATTCCTCCCGGTCGACCATTATCTGCGCCTCCAGCATCATCCCCAGCACAACCATATCGTCTTCGCCGGCCGCTGTAACTTCCGGTATAAGCTCCCGAAGAGTCAGCAGAGACTCATCACTCTTCCCCGACTGGTAGAGCGCTATCGCGAGCCAGAGTTTCGATTCAAACCGGAGTGAACTTGAAGGGATGTTTTCGAGAAATTCCCGAAATTTTCTTATCGCAGACTCTGTCTCGCCTCTGTACACATATGATTGTCCGATCATAATAAGACTGCGGTCGAGGAAAGACGATTGCGGATAGAGCTGAATTACCTTCGAACATTTCTCGATGACTTTTTCAAATTTACCCGCTACTGCCTTCGGAATTACATACGGTCTGAAGTAATTGGTATCACGATCTTTCTGGGGTGTTTTTTCAACTTCCCGAACTGCCTCACCGAATACTTTCTTGGCATTGTAGTACGTGTTGAAATATGCCGTAACATTATGGTAAGTCGAACAGCCGGCTAAAAGAGTAAGCCCGCTAATGCATAATATGACGTGGAGGTAATGTTGCTTGATGATGTTCATTCTTCCGATACATTTAAAAATACGCATTAATTTTACGAAAATCAATTCATAATCAACAAGCGCGGGTAACTTGCACATTTTCGTATGAATACGTACCTTCTAAGTGAACACCTTGGGAGGAAAATATGTTCTCACATTGCCTCAGCGGCACGACCGTGGGCATCAAAGCTCACATCATTCAGGTTGAAACGCACATCGCACCGGCTTCACATATCGTCACAGTAGTCGGTTTGCCGGATAATACGGTCAAGGAAAGCCGTGACCGTGTGTACGCAGCAATTAAAACAACCGGTTTCAAATGGCCCGGACAGAGGATCACAGTTAATTTAGCGCCAGCCGATATCCGGAAGGAAGGAACATCCTTTGACCTTCCTATAGCTATGGGGATACTGGCTGCAACAAAACAGGTAGATACAGATCTGCTCAACGATTTAATACTCCTCGGCGAGCTGGCGCTGGATGGAACACTCAGGCCGATCCATGGTGCGCTGTCCATCGCGGCGGAAGCCAGGAAGAACAAAATCCGCGGAATTATAGTCCCTCGGCAAAACGCACGGGAAGCCGCAATCATTGCAGGTCTGGAAGTCTATCCGATGGATTCACTCAGCGAAGTGGTTTCATTCTTAAACGGAGAACATGCAATACTCCAACCCTTTCATGTCAAACTGGAGGATGTTTTTCCGTCAGATATTAAATACACAATAGATTTTTCCGAAGTGAAGGGACAGGAAAACGTAAAGCGCGCACTCGAGGTAGCCGCCGCCGGGGGGCATAATATTATTATGATCGGCCCGCCGGGTTCCGGAAAAACTATGCTTGCAAAACGGATTCCGACGATCCTTCCTCCGCTGAGGTTTGAGGAGGCAATAGAAACGACAAAAATTCATTCGGTAGCGGGTCTCCTCCCTTCCGATATGGCGTTACTGACGACCCGTCCGTTCCGTTCGCCTCATCATACAATATCAGACAGCGCTCTCGTCGGAGGAGGTACTATTCCCCGACCAGGTGAAATATCGCTCGCACACCATGGTGTTCTTTTCCTAGATGAACTCCCCGAGTTTGCTAGAAATGTTCTTGAAGTTCTACGCCAACCTCTCGAAGACGGACATGTAACCATCAGCAGATCCAGAATGTCGATAGATTACCCGGCCAGTTTTATGCTGATATGCGCGATGAATCCATGTCCGTGCGGATACTATACCGATCCCGCGAAGGAATGTACATGCACAAAAATGCAGATTCAGAAATACATGGCGAAAATATCGGGACCTCTGCTTGACCGGATCGATATACATGTCGAAGTTCCTGCGGTTCTCTACAGAGATCTTCTGAGAAAAGAGTCGTGCGAATCGTCGCAGTCTATCCGTCACCGCGTCATCGGCGCTCGTGAATCACAGGTAAAACGTTTTACGGGCAGGAAAGGAATGTTCTGCAACGCGGATATGGTTCCGAAAGATATTCATACATACTGCAGCATCGATTCTGCCGGCGAGGAATTATTAAAAATGGCAATCACAAAACTTGGTCTCTCGGCACGCGCCTATGACAGGATCCTCAAGGTAGCCCGGACGATTGCAGATCTGGCGATGGCGCCAAAAATCAATCCCGAACACCTCAGCGAAGCGATACAGTACCGAAGTCTCGACAGGAACCTGTGGTTGCTTTGATAAAGCTACACAACCGGCCACATTGAATCATACCGGAAAGAGTGATATATTTCCTGAGTATTTAATAAGGAACAAGGATTGAAGAAACCTTTGAAAGTAGTTGTGTCAACCGCACTTTTACCGTATTCATACGAAATAGTGCTGGGGATCGGACTCCGTCAGGCAATCGATGAAATCAAATCACGCTTTTCCCGCTGCAAGGTATTCGTTGTGACCGATTCAAATGTTATGAAGTACTACGGTTCGCTCTTTCAGAAAAAGCAATGGATAACGACAGTAATCCGTGCAGGCGAACGAAACAAGAACCGTCGCTCCAAAGAACTGATCGAAAATCAACTTATCTCTCATAATGCTGGAAGAGATTCAATCATAATTGCACTTGGCGGCGGAATGATCGGCGACCTGGCGGGATTCACGGCTGCAACCTTTATGCGCGGTATACCATATATCCACATCCCCACTACGCTCCTCTCACAGGTCGACAGCAGTATCGGCGGTAAGGTTGCAATTAATCATCCGCAGGGTAAAAATCTTATCGGCGCTTTTCACCGGCCGGGCAAAGTTTACATAGATATCAATACCCTCCATACACTTCCTCATCGTGAATTTCAACAGGGCATGGCTGAAGTTATTAAGTATGCGGCTATATTAGACAGCGGACTTTTTAACTACCTCGAGGATCACCATCAACAGATTATATCCCGTGAGGAAAAAGCACTGCTCTATATTATACATCGTTGTATCAAGCTCAAAAAATATGTTGTCGAAAAAGACGAAAGAGAATCCAATTTCAGGAGGGTCCTCAATTTCGGACACACCATCGGTCATGCGCTGGAAGCTTATCTGCGCTACGGATTACCGCATGGTCGAGCGGTAGCGATCGGTATGGCCGTTGAAGCCGAACTCTCCCGTAAATACGGCCTGCTTGATAAGAAGGATTTGGAACGTTTGAAGGGACTGATTTCACTCTATCATCTTCCCACCTCGATTCCACGAGGGATTGACATCGCCCGTCTTCTGGCATTGACTTCGCTCGATAAAAAATCTTATAGAAACAACGTCCGCTACACGCTTCTCGAAGCGATAGGGAAAGCCCGCTGGGATGTCACTCTGAGCGAAGGAAGAGTAAGGAGAGCTTTAATACGATGATGCTCTGTCCTTCGATACAACCATCATCTTCAGAAGAGGCCATCAAGTCGCTCCATCAATTCATGCACTCCGCCGAATTTATTGAAGTGCGAGTCGATACAATCCGGGGTCTCAATCTCCCCCGCTTGCTTTCTTCCCCCCGGCCGAAAGTTATAATCACAAACCGCCGAATTACGGACAAGGGCAACTTCAGAGGCACCGACAAGGAACATTCCTCGATACTTATCGAAGCAGCAGAGCTTGGAGCAGAATACATCGATATCGAAATGCGGCTGGGTAAAAGAATATTTGATAAGATACGATCCCTGAAAAAACCGGTAAAAATTATTTGTTCCCATCATGACTTTTCTAAAACACCGCGGAATTTATCGGCGATCTATGAGAAAATGAAATTAATGAAAGCAGACATCATCAAGATCGCGACAATGGGAAACAGCATTACCGATAATGAGAGAATATTCGAGCTCCTGCGCCGGGCACGAAGAGAAAGGAGAAAAGTAATCGGCATATGCATGGGCGAATATGGCGAAATAAGCAGAATCCTCGGCGGCAAATTCGGCGGGTACCTCAGCTATGTCTCTACGCCGGATACAGATGCAACGGGACCCGGGCAAATAACATTTGATCAGATGAAGAATGTTTTTCGGGCAGATAGAGTGAGCAAATCAACGAAAATTTTCGGCCTCGTCGGTAATCCGGTCAGATACAGCAAAGGGATTTACTATCATAACACGATATTTTCACGCCGTTCTCTGGATGCGGTGTATGTTAATTTCCTGGTCGACAACCTTGAAAATTTTCTACCCTCTGCATGGAATTATCTTACGGGAGTCAGTGTAACAATGCCATTCAAACAAAAAGTTGTACAATATCTCGATGGGATTGACGACGCAGTGAAAAATCTCGGGATTGTTAATACCGTTATTAAACGTAGGGGCAAATTGATTGGTTATAACACTGACCTATCAGCAATGCTAAAAATTCTCAGAAAACTGAAGGCGGGAAAAAATACGAAGGTAATGATACTTGGAACCGGGAGCATGGCGAGAACGATTGCCCATGCATGCGATATACTCGGAACATGGGCTATAATCGTGAGCAGGAATTTACAAAAGGCGCGGATGCTGGCAGATGAATACAACTTTGATTTTTCGACATATGATGCGATTGGAGATATGCGAATCGGACTGCTCATAAATGCAACTTCTATCGGAATGGGCAACAGCTCTGAAAAACCGCCAATCCCCGATTCACTTTTGCGTAAGGAAATGGTTATACTTGACGTCGTATCTGCGCCACAAAGGACCAGACTCATCATGGAAGCAGAAAAAGTCGGTTGTAAAACAATTACGGGTGGTGAAATTTTCTCGATTCAAGCTCGACTTCAATCAGCTCTTTTTCTGGAAGCGTGCCGATGATTTCTTCTGAAATTCGAGTCATCCATCCTCCGGCAAGCATCGATGCGAACATCGAAGTCCCGCCGTCCAAGAGTTATACAAATCGTGCACTAATAACTGCGGCTCTTGCGGATGGTAACTCCGTCATTCGTAATCCATCGAAAAGCGACGATACCCAATATCTCAAAACAGCGCTTACACAGTTCGGGTTAAAAATTCTTGAAAAGAATGAGGTAATCGAAATCACGGGGGCTAATGGGATCATCCAACCGCCGGCTGAAGAGCTGTATGTTGGAAATGCAGGGACAGCGATACGGTTCCTGACAGCATTATCTGCACTCACAAAAGGTACGACTCATCTCACGGGTAATGAACGGATGAAAAAGAGGCCGATGCAGGATTTACTCGATGCTCTCTCCGTCGCGGGAATTGAGTGTTCCTCACATAACGGCTTTCCTCCACTGACGATATGCGTAGGAAAACTGCGCGGAGGTACCATAACGGTAAATTGCGATAAAAGCAGTCAGTTTCTTTCATCGCTGTTACTCATCGCGCCATATGCACCGGAGACCATGATTCTTCGGACTTCAGGTAAAATTTCATCAATGCCATACATCGATATGACGGTTCAAACCATGCAGGCATTCGGCGCTATTGTTACGCGGCCTTCTTCAGATATATTCATAATCGACAATCAGCACAAGTATATCGGTACAGATTATTCAATCGAGGGCGATGCTTCCTCGGCTTCCTATTTCTGTGCTGCGGCGGCAATCACAGGCGGGAGAATCCGCATTACGAACGTCGGGCATTCATCTCTGCAGGGTGACATTAAATTTCTTGACATCCTTTCTTCAATGGGGAGTGTTGTCAAAAAAAATACCGATTGGATTGAAGTTAGTGGAAATACGCTCCAGGGTGTGGATGTTGATATGGGCAATATCCCAGATTGCGTTCCGACAGTTGCAGTGACTGCGGCATTTGCCCAGGGCCGGACTGTTATTAAGAATATCCATCACCTGCGGTACAAAGAATCAGATCGGATCACAGCTATTGCCTGCGGTCTTTCACAAATTGGCTGTGGTGTTGAAACGGGCGATGACTGGCTGAAAATCATACCAAAACAACTCCAGGGTGCGAAGATAGAAACGTACAACGACCACAGGATTGCGATGAGTTTTGCGATTGCGGGATTAAAGATCGACGGCATAATAATAGAAAATCCACAATGTGTTTCAAAATCGTATCCTAATTTCTGGGAAGAAATCAAAAAACTTGAAGGCAGGTGACTTATATGGCTGGAAATACTTTTGGCATATTATTTCGAGTGACTACCTACGGTGAGAGCCATGGGAATGGAGTTGGAGTCGTTATCGACGGTGTCAAACCGAACATCAAGATCTCAGAGAAGGAAATCCAAAAGGAACTGAATCGCCGGCGGCCCGGACAGAGCAAATTGGTTTCCTCGCGGCAGGAATCCGATAAAGTTGAAATCGTGAGCGGCGTCTTCGACGGAAAAACTCTCGGGACTCCGGTCTGCCTCATGGTGCGAAACGTAGACGCGCGACTGGAGGATTATGATAATCTCCGGAACGTATTCCGGCCGGGTCACGCCGACTTTACTTATTATATGAAGTACGGAATTTATGACCACCGCGGCGGAGGGAGAGCATCGGGACGAGAGACTGTCGGTCGTGTCGCTGCCGGAGCTATTGCAAAGAAAATACTCCTGGAAAATAAAATTAAAATCTTTGCATATACGAAATCGATCGGAGATGTTACTGCAACAAACATCGATTACCGGCAGATAGAAAAAAATCTAATGCGTTGTCCTGATAATCGTGCCGCCAGGGAAATGGAAAAAATACTCCGCCGGGTAAAATCCATGGGAGATTCGATCGGGGGAATCGTTGAAGCTGTAGTAAAAAATTGTCCCCCGGGATTCGGCGAGCCTGTCTTTGATAAACTGGAAGCAGACCTTGCCAAAGCGCTTATGTCGATTCCCGCAGTACATGGCTTCGAAATCGGCTCAGGTTTTTCCGCAGCCAAAATGCTGGGTAGTGAACACAATGATGAGCTTTTCCGTGAAAAAAGAAATAAAAAAATTCATATGAAAACCAATAATGCCGGCGGAATTTTGGGCGGTATCTCGACAGGTGACGATATTGTTCTGCGTATTGCAGTAAAGCCGCCCTCTTCCATCCATATGAGACAAATAACCGTCGATCGTGCAGGCAAGAAACGTGAAATTGTGATCGACGGTCGTCATGATCCATGCATATGTCCGCGTGTGGTTCCTGTCGCTGAAGCAATGATTGCCCTCGTTCTCGTCGATCATATGATGCGGTTTCAATCAATAAAAAAAATATAATAAAAATATCCTCCTCCACCGAATTTCCATCGTGCGATTATTGATGATCCCTATCCCTCGGATGATGAATGGAACATAGTAATAAAACCCAGCTTTTGCTTGAATTCCACCAAAAATGACAAAAAAACTAAATTCTTCTGATTTTATCCATGCTCGAAAATAAAAAAATGAATAAATCAAGTCGCAAAAAATAACGTCATTTTTTAAATTCCACCTGACCGAAGAATAAACCTTTAAAAAATTATTACCGTTCGTATAAAAATATTTGACATTGACGAAGAAAAATGCGATAATTCAATAGAATGGGGGGGGATTAATAACATTTTGAGGTAACCATTATGAAAAAATCCCTATTACTTTTCTTTTTTTTTCCCTAGTTACTTTCACTTAACAGCGGTATCTTGAAGCACCAGCTGATGATTGGATACGGAAAAAAATAATCTGAGACGACTAGCCTAACTTATTAAATCTCAAAAATAAAAGGAGACTTTCTGATGCGATTCGTAACCATTTTTCTCTTATTACTATTATTGAGCACATTTCTGATTGCTCAGCAGAGGTACCTCGTATCGCCGACGAACGATTGGATACCGGTCAATAAAGATAAAAGTCCGTCCGCGGTGATGGCGAAGTATTACAAAGATAAACTACAATCTTCCACAACAGGCGAATGTACGAATAAAGCAAGATTCGGATACCCACCGGATCTATATGAATGGAATTTAGGCAATTCCGCCTACCATAAAGACGTATTTGGCCAATGGTTTGAAGCGAAAGCAAGCGGCACGATTGATACGATATTCTGGTATAATGGGTGGTCCTATGTCGGCGCGAAAGATTCCTTGGTTTTTTTAAGAATTCATGAATCAAAAGTCGGATACCGTTTTGGTCCGGGTGTCCCTCCCTATCCTGCCGCATGTCAATTCTGGGGTTATTGGCTTAACTCACTCGATTTAGATAATGGAATTGCTTCCTTTCCCGATGACGCGACGGATACGACATGGTACTCAACGATTAACACAAAAGGCGGAACAGTTCCAACCACCCGCCCCCCCTTCGGCTATGCAAAATGGGGCGCGTTAGGTTACGGAGCCGTCCATAGACCAAACACTTATAACCCTCCTTATTTATCAATCGCAATGATGGATGCAGGCGAACCTTGCAGTGTAAAGGTGGGCGAAACATTCTTTGTCTCGCTTAGAGTTAATGGCCCCGCGGGTCATCCCACATATACCGAAGATGCTACTGTGCTTGCGGGATGGAATACCAGGCTTACATCAACGAATGATGAAAACTACCCTGCACGCAATTGGAAATTTTACGAACACGACTCGCAAACAACTAATTGTTCCGGATTACAGACGGTAGAATCTAAACGTGGATGGTTAGCACGTGGGGGTTTCACAGATCTGCCACACATACAAGATTCACTTGATGTTTTTATGTTTCATATATGGTATTCCATGACCGT
>CAYGZY010000074.1:0-34863 GCA_964354485.1 uncultured Chlorobiaceae bacterium
ACACAATATACAACATCAACCCCGTCGTCCGCAAGAGGGCGATTGAGGCACTACATTAACTTTCGAGACCAAAAGGGCCAGAGCAACCCAGGTCACCAACAATGACATTAAAAATATTTTTGAACTGTCGAACTTGGGCTAAACGTCATCCGCTACTATTGTATAATGTGGTGGTGCCTTGATTGACTGAAGATCCCTGTTCCGGGGCACTTAAAAAGGGTATCCCTGAAAATCCGTCCTTTGGAGGTCCTCATATGTAATAGTCTTCTTAAAAATTCCCCCAAATTGCGATACTTTCTCAAAAATAAATTTACTACATTTGATTCAGTACCCAGAGGCGTATAATGGTTTATATTTTTCGATTTTTTAACAATTTCACAAATTAAAACTGAATATTGTGTACTTACACGAGTTAGGCGAAAACCCATTTTCTCTTTAAAAAAGGAGTAACGTGAGAATCAGCATAATAGACGGAAGCAACTATTTCACAGGACTGCTCTTGCTTGTCGGGAAGGACAAGAAGGTTAAACAACCTGAGATCGAGCTGATGAGGCGTATTGGTAAAACTCTGGGATTTGAAAAAGAATTTTGTGATAATGCTATCCGTGATATTCTCGAGAATAAATACATAGTTGATGCGCATCCTGTGTTTTCATCGAAAGAATTGGCGCTCAAGTTTATCAAGGATGGGCTATTTGTTGCATTTTCGGACAATGAAATTCATCCTTCTGAAGAGCAATGGTTGAGATTAACAGCAGAGAAAAATGGCATTGACTTGATGTTGTTTTCCCAAGAACTGGAAAATGTGGTGCAGAGAATAAAACTTTCGGATCGGTTGGAGATAGATGATCTTGCCGTGGAATATTAGCGAAGGAACTCCTCTCCATGAATCAGAATAAGGATCATACTTTTTAAAATTATGATGGCCAATAAATTTCCCTCCATTACTTTCTCGGATGCTCTTAAGAGATTGGATAATTACCCGCTCGATTTAACGTCAGATATCACTGAGGTTATTTCCAACCTCGGTTCCATAGATCCCGAGTATTTTCACCATAATTATAAGGGCGGATTAGAACTCCAGCAGGTTCCGGAAGAACTTAGCCAATTATCCCGTGCATTGATCCGGCGTTACCGGGGATTAAAAATAAAATATCTAGAAGTCGGCGTGGGAAGCTGTGCTACTCTTATTTTTCTATCTCATCTTTTCAAAAAAAATGGGATCGAAGCGTCTCTTTACGCAATCGATAATTTAAATCATTTCCATACGGGTTTACTTGAAAATCAGAAATACCGCATCGAATGGTGTCAGAAAAATATCGGACTGACTTTTTTTGATATGGACTCCACAAAACCGGAATTTACAGACTGGCTAAAGGGTCAGTCTTACAACATTATTCTCGTTGATGGAGACCATTCATTCGAGGGTTGTCTGTGGGATTTTTCACAATGTACCCGATCCCTCAAAAAAGACGGCTGGATTATTTTACATGATATCACATCCGATTCCTGTCCCGGAGTAGGTGAAGTTTTTGAATTTGGCAAAAAGATTTTTTCAAATTCATATACCTACTCCAGTTCGAACACCTGCGGAATAGGAGTCCTCGAAGGTCCTCCCGAATCCGATGAGATTCTCGCCAAAGCTCTCTTTGCTTCGATTAAAAAAATCAAGCTTTATTCCGAGAAGCAATCCTCTACTCAATCGGATTCATCGACCCGCATCAAGAAATGGATCAAAAATAAAGGGAGTTCATTGATCAAACGGTTCAAGTCTTGATACTTATTAAAAGACGATAATTGATGCCGCTGCTTCCGGATATCAGGTTCCCTGGAAATATTCAGAATGGTAAAATTTTCTGCGTAAGCACAACCGACTCTTACTCCCATTCTTTAATTTAAACTTAACTAAATACGGTATTTCTGCCAGTAGAAAAAGAACACTGAATTTGTAAAAATCATCCGGGTGGGCTCCATGGAAAATTGGGTATTTGTTTTGATTTTTACTTTCTTTTGGTTAATTTTGATCCGAATTTCCACCTGTGCGATTAACGGTATTTTCAAACAATTTATGAATCGGATTACCGTTTTGACACATCATAACATCATAATGACGAACAATCTAAAAATAATTTATCCACTATTTCGGAGGATTATATGAATAAATCTAAAATATTTTACACGATAGAATTGGTAATATTCCTTTTTATACTGGTAAGCACATCTTTTACTCAGATACATGATTATGGTTTTAAAAATGGACTGCAAATCAACGGCATACTGCCGGTAACAGAATTCTGGGAAAGCCAGGGATATAAGGCTTCATATATCGCCCGTTGGTTCGGCCGATTTGAACTGGGACAAGCAGTCCAGATGGAACTCGGTGCCGGTTATGGTTCATACGCAGGACTAGATTTTGAACGAGCGTATTATCGTACTGAAATTATTCCAGTCGATGCGCGCTTGATATTCAATTTCACACTAAGCGATGCATGGAATCCATATTTCTATATGGGATTTGGTGGACTTCGTTATAAAGTTGTCGACTTTCCAGAGTCGGTTTCACCCAAAGAAGTGAAGAAAGATGGATGGACAGGAGTTATTCCTGCTGGATTAGGATTCGAAATAGCATTAGCAGAAGGTGTGATTCTTGATATAAGCGGGGGTGCAAATTATTCACTCACCGATGATCTCAATTATTACGAACAAGGCGGACCTTACGACGCATACTACTCTGGTGGTCTCGGACTCGTGTTTGTTATAGGCGGCGGTTCCCGCGATGGCGACAGCGACGGCCTGACTAACAAAGAAGAAAAAGTATTAGGTACCGACCCGGATAATCCGGATACAGATGGCGACGGTTTAAGCGACGGTGAAGAGATCCATACTTACAAAACAAATCCGCTCAACGGTGATAGTGATAATGACGGATTGAAAGACGGCGCAGAAGTGATACAGCACAAAACCGATCCCACGAAAGCCGATACCGATAACGATGGATTGAAAGATGGAGAAGAAATCAATACATACAAAACTGATCCTATCAATCCTGATACAGATAATGACGGACTGAAAGATGCTCAAGAAATAAATGTAAACAGAACCGATCCATTAAAATCTGACACAGACAACGACGGATTGAAAGACGGAGAAGAAATCAATACATACAAAACTAATCCACTCAATCCGGATACTGATGGCGACGGATTGAAGGATGCAGAAGAAATCAATACATACAAAACTGATC
This sequence comes from uncultured Chlorobiaceae bacterium, assembly GCA_964354485.1. Lineage (GTDB taxonomy): Bacteria > Bacteroidota > Ignavibacteria > UBA10030 > SZUA-254 > CAYGXH01. The sequence continues at coordinate 3,245 of CAYGZY010000074.1, forward strand.
CACTCAATCCGGATACTGATGGCGACGGATTAAAAGATGGTGCAGAAGTCAATACACACAAAACTGATCCATTGAAATCCGACACAGACAACGACGGATTGAAGGATGGCGATGAAGCTAATATGCACAAAACCGATCCGTTAAAAGCAGATACCGATGGCGGTACGATCAGCGATGGCAATGAGATCGCCAACCATACGAATCCGCTCGACCCAAGTGATGATGTTCCGAAGATCAAACAGGAACTTAAAGCCGAGATCAACGTTCCAATCGTGCTTGATGGCATCATCTTTAAAACGGGAAGCGCCGAAATAACACCGATATCGAAAGAGATTCTGATGCAGGCATTCAATACCCTCGACAGACATCCCGAGATTGAAGTTAATATTCAGGGACATACCGACAATATCGGCAAACATGATTACAACATGAAGCTTTCCAAGCGCCGTGCCGATGCTGTAAAAACATGGTTAGTGAATAAAGGCATTGAGCCATCCCGAATTACAACGGCAGGATTTGGACCTGATAAGCCGATGACATCAAATGCAACACCGGAAGACAAACAGAAGAACCGGCGTATCGAGTTCCTACGTACAAAATAAAATAGTTTAACGCTCTTTAACCGTGCCTTTGTTATTTAGCAAGGGCACGGTTTTTTTTATTTATACTTTGCCTAACTGTATTACATTTGACATAGAGGTGCTTAATTCGTAAATTCTTTCAAGTGTTTCGGTTTATTTTTCTTGTTTAGCGTGGCCATCAAGGAGTTCACTAAATTACAATCATTCCGGAATTCGACCGTAGATTTACTACCAATGGCCGGTGTTGCAGCAAGCCTTCATTATCCTTTAATCAAATAAGTAGTTGATGTGAAGAAAATTCTTAAAACTGTACTGATCGGTTATATATGTTTCATGTACGCACAGAGTCAGACTATTTTGACGCTCGATCAATGTCTGTCACTCGCTCGTGAATACAGCCCGCGACTTCGTACCGTACAGAACATTATTAGATCGACCGAGTTAGCACACGATGAGATTCTTACAACAAGACTACCGCAGTTACGGTTGACGGCTTCCCCGATTTATGCCCCTTTCGGCAAGAAGTTTGGTTATGATCCCGCACTCTCAAACGGTGGCCAACATAACAACTTATTAAAGAAAGGTAATGTATATAAAAAACGTACTTGCGGCACTTTCGATCATGTTTCTCCTGATGGTTCCATGTCTTGCACAAGAGAAAGAAAAAGTGCAGGAAGAACAAACAATCAAACAGAAGAACGTACCGAAAGTTATACTTTCGGCATTCAAGAAATCCTATCCAAAAGCTACGATAAAAGGATACTCGAAGGAAACTGAGGAAGGTAAGTTATTTTATGAAATTGAAAGCTCCGAAGGAAAAGTAAATCGAGACTTAATCTACAATCCTGACGGCACGGTTGTATCCATAGAGGAGACTCTTCCTTTAAGTGAAGTTCCTGAAATCGTTCGTACGTCTTTAAATAAGGAATTCCCTAAAGCTAAAGTTTTAAAATCTGAAAAAGTCACGAAGGGTACAGTCATTCAATACGAGTTTGTTGTACAATCAGGTAAGAAATCATCCGAAGTTGTGATCGTTTCTTATGGGAAGGTTATAGAGAAAGAAACAGCGAAAAAGGGAGAAGAGAAGGATTAGGCACTCCAAAGGGAAGCTGCAACTTGCACTCCAGAGGGTAAATTAAGCAAATGACTTTTATTAAAGATTGGCTGCGACAGAAGGGGATCTCAAGAGCAAAGCTGCGATGGTTTCTTACGAGACGAATCGCCTCTGATTGGCTCCTGACTTGAGCAAAATTATTTTGATGGTAATAAAACATGGTAAAATGGTTTAAAATCCTTAAATTTGATTTTGAGTGTCATACTAAGGAGCCGTCAAAGCCATGTTTTACATCCGTTCAACCCAAACCGGTTCAGGCGCTACCGCCGTACAAATCGTAAGGTATCAAGATCGAAAGATGATCGTTGCACAACATATAGGCAGTGCGCATAATCAAAAGGATCTGCTGACGTTAAAGCAAGCTGCCGCACAGTGGATCAAAAATGCCACATCGCAACCATCGTTCTTTTCAAATAATGAACATAATTTGGAAACTCTTCCACTGGCAAAATGCCAGTATCTGGGATTCCGCTACGGTTTGATCTACGAGATTCTCTCCAAACATTTCACTCTCTTTAAATTTCATTTGCTGCGAAACAATCTGTTGACCGACTTGGTGATTGCACGGATAATAGAACCGGGGTCAAAAATACAATCATTGGAGTTCCTGGCAGAGTTCATGGGAATAGAACATCAGAGGCGAGATTTCTACCGGCAATTACCTCATCTGAGCAGTTTGCAAGGGAACGTGGAAGCCAAGGTGATCAGTATTGCCAAAAAGAAATTCAATTTTAGTTTTTCCCTGGTGTTTTACGACGTGACCACGTTGTATTTTGAAAGTTTTGAAGAGGATGAATTGCGCAAGCCGGGCTATTCAAAGGACAACAAATCCCAACAGCCTCAGATACTCGTTGGACTGTTGGTTACTCCCGAAGGCTTTCCGGTGGCATATCAAATCTTTGAAGGGAATACTTTCGAAGGCCATACATTGATCCCGATTATTTCTAAATTTAAGCGAAAACACAAAATTGAGACGCTGACGGTGGTAGCTGACGCAGCCATGATCAGCGCAGATAATATTGTAGCTCTGAAAAAGAGCAATCTTCAGTATATCGTTGCAGCCAGGACTGCGAAGCTGCCATTGAAGATGATACGAGCAATTAGCGTCAGATTGAATCGGCAGGATGGACTAACGATGCGGATCCCGACGGAGGAATATGGCGACCTCGTCTGCGAGTTTTCGGCCAAACGATTTGCTAAGGATAAGCGGGAAATGGACAAGCAGATAAAGAAAGCCGAATATCTTTTGAACGATCCAGCTATAATCAAGCGGGTAAAGTTTATCAAGCCGGACGATGATAACAGTTATGTTCTTAATACAGAATTGATTGAGAAAACGACACTCCTTTTGGGTATAAAGGGGTATTACACAAACTTGGGAGCTGAAGTCAGTGACCAGCTTATTATTGAGCATTATCATAATCTCTGGCGTGTGGAACAGGCTTTTCGTATTGCAAAAAGTGACCTCCAGATGAGGCCGATCTATCATTTTAAACAACATGCGATCAGAACGCATGTTCTCATTTGTTTTATGGCACTGGCTGTATGTAAATACATGGAACTCAAGACAGGCAAATCCATTGGGCACATTGTGAAGGCTCTAAAGGTGGTCACAGATGCCAGAATTTTAAATACCTTGAGCGGTGAAGAGATCATTATGCGTTCCGAAATCAAAGATGAAACAAAATTGCTTCTGAGCCAGTTTATTAAATTGTAGATGGAAAATAATTGCTGATATTTGTGTGTTTTGGCTAATTTAATTTTTGTCATACTAATTTGCTCAAGTCAGGAAGAGCAAAGCTGCGATGGTTTCTTACGAGACGAATCGCCTCTGATTGGCTCATGACCCCGTATCTTACACAGCGGCAAAGACAGATGCTCATCGAATCCGGCGATCCGATACGCTATGGGACACTCTTGCTGTCTCTTGAACAAGTAGCTAAGGATGAGATTGCTGGTTCTTTAGCTGAGTGCGGTGTGTACAAAGGCTCTCTGAGTAAGTTCATACATAAGCTGCTCCCTCATCGGAAGCTTTTCCTTTTCGACACTTTCCAGGGATTTGATCAACGCGATTCGCAGGCTCATGATGATAGCCGCTTTCAGGACACGTCTGAGCAAAGTGTGCTTCGCCACATAGGAAACACTGAAAATATCATCATCCGTAAGGGATATTTTCCCGATACAAGTATTGGCTTGGAACAAGAAAGATTTGCTTTTGTAATGATAGACTTCGACAAGTATGAACCAACGCTGGCAGCTTTGAGGTTTTTCTATCCTCGAATGAATAGTGGTGGTTTCATTTTTGTTCATGATTATAACAATAATGAATCTGATTGGGCCTGTTCCAGAGCACTGAACGAGTTTCTAGCTGATAAATTGGAGAAACCGATCTGTATTCCCGATGGCTGGGGGACTGCTCTCTTCCGAAAGGTTTGAACAAATACATCAGTATATCCGCACAACTGCACGTAATCTACGACATAACGATGTTGGTATAATACAGAAAGAAAAAGCCTCACACAATCAGCCTCAGGTGTAATAGATCATTTTGCAAGATTGCAAAAAGCCGAAAGTCAATAAAAAAATAGTTCACATGAACATCCCATCTAATCAGGAATGGTTTATTATATCTGATCCATGCCAAACCATGATATTCCCTCACAGATAATGAGCCGAAAATGACAAAAAGATTGAATATCTTGATTGTTCTCCTTGTTTTTATATTATACCCGTCAGGTGCGGAAGTACGGTTACCCGCATTGATCGGAAGCGGAATGGTACTGCAGCAAAAATCTACCGTCACACTTTGGGGCTGGGCTGAACCGGGTGAAGAGATATCCGTCAGCTCCTCATGGGGTCAGGACACATTCCACACAAAAGCCAATGACTGGGCACGATGGAATATCAGCATTCCCACACCTGCCGCCGACAATATACCTCACACCATCACTATCAGAGGGAACAATACGATTATTCTTGAAAATATCCTTCTCGGCGAAGTGTGGCTCTGTTCCGGTCAATCCAACATGGAGTGGAACGCAGTCATGGGATTCAATAACTCTGAAGAAGAGGTCATGCTGGCCGTCTATCCGAAAATTCGCTTCTTCAGTGTTGAAAAAGCTGCATCCGACTTCCCCCAGGATGATTGCCGCGGATCATGGAGCGAATGTTCGCCCGCATCAATGCGCACTTTCAGCGCTACAGGATATTTTTTTGGAAGCGAATTACACCGAACCCTCAATGTTCCCGTCGGACTGATCAATTCGAGCTGGGGCGGGACGTGCGCCGAGGTGTGGACGAAATCTGAATTAGTCGTTTCCGATCCTGAGTTATTTGAGTCATACAAACGCCAGGGAGAAACCGATTCAAATCCTATGAAACCGGGCGTCCTGTTTAATGCGATGATTGCACCGCTTATTCCTTATCAAATCGCCGGTGTTATCTGGTATCAGGGAGAGAGCAACGTCGATGCGCCGCAGACATACCCGAAATTATTCAATACCATGATCAGTCAGTGGCGCAGCGAATGGAAAAAGGATCTGCCGTTTTACTACGTGCAAATTGCACCTTACGACGGGTATGATCCTTTCCGCGGGGTTGCGCTGCGTGATGCTCAGCGGCAGTGCATGTCGATCCCAAACGTCGGCATGATCGTGACGTCAGATATCGGGAACATCCATGATATACATCCGGGAAATAAACAGGATGTCGGTAAACGGTTGGCAGGATGGGCTCTGGCAAAAACTTACGGGAAAACAGACATTACATTCTCTGGCCCCATGTATAAATCGATGAAAATTGAAGGCAGTAAGATCCGTTTATCCTTCACGTATGCAGATCATGGGTTAATGGCTAAAGGCGGTGAGCTGACTTATTTTGAAATTGCAGACCAACAGCGAAAATTTTCAGATGCCCGGGTGGTAATCGACGGAAACGATGTGCTTGTCTGGAATGAAAGAGTAAAGAATCCTACAGCGGTCCGGTTTGCATGGAGCAATACCGCAGAGCCGAATCTTTACAATAAAGAAGGGCTTCCCGCTTCCGCGTTCCGAACCGACGACTGGGAAATCATTTACGACAGAGTCATGGTTAAGCCCGTTGTCGACTTCACGAAAGATGCGGTTTTTCTCACACTTTTCTGCCCCGATTCATCTCTGGAAATCCGATACATGCTTGACGGAACTACACCTGCACAATCATCTGAGGTATATCGTAATCCCCTGGTGATACGCGAAAGTATTACTCTCTGTGCAAGCGCTTTCCATAATGAAAACAGCGGACCACCGGTAACATGGACATACACCAGACATAAAGGTTGGGGTAAGAGTGTTACTATTCATGAGCCATACCAGACCCGTTACGCAACAGAAAGTAAGGATCGTACTGTTGTTGATGGTCTCCGCGGCACCGATTCTTTCAGAGATGGGATGTGGCAGGGATATGAAGGTAATGACGTCAATATTACGATCGATCTCGGTGAAACACAGAAAATATTACGCCTCACTGCGTCATTTTATCAGGATCAGGGAAGTTGGATATTTTTACCATCTTCCGTATTCTTTTCCGTATCAGATGACGGTAAAAATTACAGATCACTTGCTGAAATTAAAAATAACGTTCCTCAGAACATTCCCGGTGCAGTCGCTAAAGAATTCAGTGAAAAAGTAAACGCAACTGCACGTTATATAAATGTTAAAGCAAAAAATATCGCAGTAATGCCGGATTGGCATAATGGGAGGGGAGGGAAAGCGTGGATATTCATCGATGAGATTGTTGTAGAATAATTGTCACTGGTCATTTGTCATGATGTAGAGTACGGCACACAAAGAAATGTGCGGAAACCACAAATGACCAATGACAATTTACAAATGACCTTTTTTACGAAGTACCAAGTACAACGTACCAAGTACTAACAACCAACCCTACTCCTTCAATCCTCTCTTTTTAAGCAGCGCATCTACTTTCGGTTCCGCGCCTCTGAACCTCTTGTAGAGAACCATAACGTCTTCGCTTCCGCCCTTTTCCAGAACGTTCTTCCTGAATGAAGTCGCTGTCTCTCTGTCGAACAGACCTCTTTCCCTAAACGCCTCAAAGGCGTCTGCATCAAGGACTTCTGCCCATATGTAGCTGTAATATCCCGAAGAGTATCCTCCCGAAAAAATATGCTGGAAGTTTGTGCTTTGATACCGCGATTCGATTTCGGGGATCAGTCCGATTTTCTTTAACGACTCCCTTTCAAAATCCACGACATCCCTCTCGACACTCTCCGTAAGTGTATGCCAATCCATATCGAGGAATGATGCGGCGAGGTATTCTACTGTCTCGAAGCCCTGATTGAAAAGTTTTGCATTGACAATTTTATCAAGAAGTTCTTTCGGCATCGGTTCGCCTGTTTTGTAATGCTTCGCATAGAGAGGAAGTACTTCAGGGTCCAATGCCCAGTTTTCCATGATCTGAGAAGGGAGTTCAACGAAATCCCGCGGAACAGACCGGGCATTCGGATATGTAGTATTCGCGAGCAGACTGTGCAGACCGTGACCTAATTCGTGGAACAGAGTATTCACTTCGTCAATGCTCATGAGCGAAGGTACATCGGCTGTCGGTTTGGAGAAATTTCCGACGTTGCAGACGACGGGAGTGATGTAATTGCCTCCGATATTGGACTGACCCCTGAATGTGATTGACCATGCGCCGCTCCGCTTTCCTTCACGAGGATAATAGTCTGAGTAAAAAACGCCGAGGTGTTTTCCATCAGCTTCCTGAACTTCAAAGACCCTGACGTCCGGGTGGTACACCGGTATATCTATCCGTTCGATTATCTTTATCCCGTAAAGTTTAGATGCAACGTCAAAGGCTCCCCTTCTAACATTTTCCATCTTGAAATACGGTCGAATCATCTCTTCGTCGAGATTGAACTTTTCCTTCTTCACCTTCTCCGCATAATACCACCAGTCCCATGCCTGCAGTGCGAACTGCTTCCCTTCCCTATTAATTAAGTTTTGCATATCCTCTACTTCGGCACGTGCCCGCTTCAGAGCCGGTTTCCACAGACCAGTCAGGAATTCATAGATAGTTCCCGGCTTTTTCGCCATACTTTTCTCAAGTACAAAATCGGCATGAGTCTTATACCCCAGTAACTCAGCTTTCTTTGCGCGGAGTGCAGCTATACGCGAGAGGATCTTTTTATTATCGAACTCGTTATAGTTATTACCGCGGTTAATGCAGGCTTTAAATACCTTTTCCCGCAGACTGCGTTTCTCGGAATAAGTAAGGAATGGGATGAAACTTGGTTTTTGAAGCGTGAAGACCCATTTCCCCGAATGTCCTTTTGACACAGCCATCTCCGCGGCCGCATCGATAACATTCTGAGGTAAACCGGCAAGATCATCCTTGTTGTCGACCAGTAAACCGATGGCGTTGGTCTCTTTAAGAAGATTTTCACCAAACTTTAACGAAAGCAGACTCAGCTCCTCATTTATTTTCCTGAGTTTTTCTTTACCTTCATCGGTCAGATTTGCGCCGCCTCGCACAAAATCAAGGTAATAATTTTCCAGTACCGTTTTCTGTTCAGTTGACAGCTCCAGCTTATCTCTCTCGTTGTATAGAGTTTTCACCTTTTCAAAGAGCTTTTGATTAAGGTTGATGTCGTCATTATGTTTTGAAAGCATCGGCGTAGTTTCACGGGCGATTTCCTGCATCTCCGGATTCGTATTTGCGGAATTCAGGTTCGAAAAAACTCTGTTTACCCTGTTCAGAAACTCATCGCTCATTTCGAGCGCCTCTATGGTATTTTCGAAGCTTGGTTCCTCAGTGGTTGTGGTGATGCCATCCACTGACGCTTTCTGAAGCTTTATTCCTTCCTCAATTGCCGTTAGAAAATGCTCGATCCGGATTTCATTGAAGGGCGGTGTCTTGAAGGGTGTGTTCCACTCTTTGAAAAAGGGATTATCCATAGTATTCTGCGCTGGTAATAACTGCACAAACGAGAATAATAAAAATGAAACGATCCGGTGTGCCTGTATCTTCATGGTACATATTCCTTTACTATAATGAGGTACATTGAAAAATTTCAAATGCAACGTAATAATTTAGACGAACAAATTCAACATTTGTTAAATATAAAACTAACTTCACCATTTTTTACTCCACTCATATTGGCGATACTGCCCCTGAAGTAAAAAGATTTATATCAATCCTGCTAAACGAAAAGATCAATACGCGGAAATATTTCTACCAGAATACAGAGAATCCAGAAGATAACCAAGCTCTGGATACTCATAAAAATAATGTGGGTATGACATTAAAAGAGGCAAGTCAACTAAAGAGACGGCGGGCGAACGCGACGGCAGGCAGTCGAAGAAGATTGCAGGACAGCCTAACTTTTTTTATATAAATATTCAGAATAGAGCGAGAATCCGGTTTTAACATCCCCCGCCAAAAAGATGGCCGGTAAACTCTCCACGAGGGGGGAGGCCAGCCTGCCATGCGTCTCGCCCGATCGGATCGGTCGAGCGGGTCTGGCGGGGATTATAGCCCGCCCGCCTACGGCGTTCGGGCAGGAGTGAGGGTCATCAGGATCCATCATAGAGAAGCGCAGAGAATGAGATGTTGAACAGAAGTACCAGCCAAAAAGATTGGCGGGTAAATTTTAACATGAAGAGCTGGGGTTGAGCAGGATATGAATCCCCCGCCACAACAGCAGCATTTTCTGACTGGTAGAAGAACAACATAACGGACTGATAGGGATAGCGAGAGGCCAGTTTATTAATGGCTGAGGAATATCCGGATATAATTGATCCTACTCACAAAGACCCAAAAAAACCCACAAATCCTCGACATAAAAATGCCAAAAACAAACGAATTTAGAGGGATATCTGTTTAAGAATTTTCCCCACCCTTTATATCATTAATTTTTTGAAAGAATGTTAGATTTTTCTTGACTTTCAATAAAAATTCCCTAAATTTGAGATTCACGGTGGGGAAAAGTGGGGAAGAATGGTGGGGAATTTTTTCATTTTTAAGGACATTTTTTAACTACATCAACAATGTCGTCGTTCAAGGGATCATATATGTACTCTGTTGACGATAAAGGAAGAGTCAGCCTTCCGGCTAAACTCCGCAAGTATGTATCTCCAGAGGCAGGTGACACGTTCGTGGTGACACGCGGGTTTGAGAAATGCCTATTCGTCTACCCGATTGACGAATGGAATAAACTGGAATCAAACTTACGGAACCTCTCTTCCTACGATCCGCAGCACCGCCGGTTTATTCGCGCGATTCTGGAACTTGCACAGGAGAGTCAGATCGACTCCCAGGCAAGGATTTCCATCCCTCCGGAATTACGTGAATATGCGAGCATCCAAAACGAAGTTCGCATTATCGGTACACTCGATAAAATTGAGCTGTGGAATCCGAAAATATACGAAGAGTATAAGAACAGTCAACCAGAAAGCTACGAGAGCATCGCAGCTACAGTAATGCAGTAACAGATGCATTGCCCGCGGTCTGTGTGCTCGCTCATCACCTTGCGATGATGACTCAATACCATGAACCGGCATTGGTGGAAGAAGTCCTTCACTACCTGATATCCCAGCCGGATGGTGTTTACGTAGACGGCACCGTCGGAGGCGGCGGTCACGCAGAAGCTATCCTGACGTTGATTTCATCACGCGGAAAGCTCGTCGGGATGGACCTCGACTGCGAAGCGATTACGTTTGCACGCCAACGTTTGGAAAGGTTCGGCGATCAGGTCACACTCCTCCACGAAAATTACGCACACATGACACGTGTATTGCCATCTATCGGCATCAAAGCCGTTAATGGCTTCCTCCTCGACCTGGGAGTATCGATGCACCAGCTGAAAAACGTACGGAGAGGTTTCAGCTTCCAGAGCGACGAGAGAATTGACATGCGAATGGATCAGGATCAGATGCTCGACGGATGGACGGTAATTAACAGATACAATGAGAATCAATTGAAAAAACTTCTGCAAACATACGGCGAAGAGAGGAACGCAGTGCGAATAACTCGCCAGATACTCCGGGAGCGCCTCCACGGACCAATCGATACAACCGGGCAGTTAGCAGCGGTCGTGCAATCGGCCGTCGGAACCCGCTATCTCATAAAATCGCTTGCGAGAATATTCCAGGCAATCCGTATCGAGGTCAATAAGGAACTCGATAATCTGACCAATGCCCTCACGCAGGCTGTTGATTATCTCCTCCCTGGTGGCAGAATTGTCGTTATTTCATACCATTCACTGGAAGACCGCATAGTAAAAGATTTTTTCAGAAAAGAATCCAGGACATCCGTTCCCTCACAGAACAAGTTTGAACCGGATACACCACGAAATGCGTCTCTTGCCGTGCTGACGAAAAAGCCCGTCACCGCATCAAGAACCGAAATCACCCGAAATCCACAATCACGAAGTGCAAAATTAAGAGCGGCAGAACGATTATGAGAACTCCAAACGTACCGGCAGCAGTCGAACCGACCGTCGTCTCCGATCATACCGAACGGAGGTATATATACAACGAAAATTACCGGAAACCGACACCGTCATCCGCACCACGTACTAATCGACACGTACGACCGCGTAAGCGCTCGCTGTTTACTATTATTGCCATGCTTTTTGTAATATCTATTCTTATTGTGTTCTACGTATGGAACAAAATATCTGTCAACAAACTCAGCGTTGAGATCAACAACGTTCAGAGGGAAATTGAAAAGTATGAGGGAACAATAACGTACCTCGAAACCGAGATTTCGAAGAAATCAAGCCTCGAGCGAATCAACTTTATTGCCACACTGCAACTAAATCTCATTGAACCAAAAAAACAACCGATCCCGCTTCTGATCGACGACGAACGATTGAGACTCCTGCAGGAGAAGTGATACCATATGATACCTAATAACCAGAACAATATTGTCTTCCCCCCCGGCAACTCTGTTCCGAACAATCGTCTCCGAATCCGTATTCTACAGCTCATTCTGGTTTTCCTATTCGTAGGAGTAGTTATACGGCTTATTCAGATACAAATCATCGAATCGGAGTGTTATCGTAAAATAGCACAAGATCAGTACCAATCGGAAAGGCCTCTTCCAGCCGAGAGGGGAACACTCTTCGATCGATGGGGAAATCCGCTTGCCACCAACATCACGCGTGCATCATTCGCAGTAGATCCGAAGCTGGCGGCTGACAGTGCCCGATCCATTGCGCGGACATTCTCCCGTCTTTTTGGTGGAAGCGTAAACTCTTATCTCAAAAAAATCCAAACCGACAGCAGCCGCTTCGAGTGGCTCAAGCGGTATGTCGATTTGAAGTATATAAATGTTATTCAGGCAAAAAACTACGGAGCGGTCAGGAGTGAAAGAGAGCAGAAGCGTCTATATTACCAGGACCAGATAGCAGGTCAGCTTATCGGTACCACAGAAAACGGAAATGATGGTATTGCCGGACTTGAAAAATATTTTAACAAAGATCTGCGCGGCAAAGACGGTTATGTTATACTTCAGCGCGACGGAAAGCGCAGGCTTTATCCGTCAGTCGATTACCCGCGTATCGAACCTGAGCATGGTCATAACGTCTATCTTACTATTGATATGCGTATTCAGGCAATAGCAGAGAAAGAACTGAAAGAGGGCGCCAAAAAAAATAAAGCACGTGGAGGAATCGTGGTTATCCTCCAACCGCAGACAGGAGAAATCCTTGCCATAGCTCAGTATCCACAGATCAATCCGGCTACATTCGGTAAATTCGACGTGGAAGATCAGAAGCTTCGCGCCGTGACAGATATTTTTGAACCGGGTTCTGTGTTCAAAATTGTAACCGCTGCCGCAGCTCTGGAACATAGCCTTGTTAGCCCGGCAAGAAAATTCAATGCAGAGAACGGGATTTATATGGTGCCGGTGCCCCATTCAAAACCTAGGCCCATTCGGGATATCCACAAAGCCAAAGTGTATACCTTTGAAGAGGCAATGGAGCATTCAAGTAACATAGTTTTGGCTAAAATCAGCGATATTGTCGGTAGTAAACGTTTTTATCAGATTGCACGCAACTTCGGATTCGGAACAAGAACCAACATTGAATTCCCTGGCGAAGACCAGGGCGTTCTGAAAAAACCGAAAGACTGGTCCGCCACCACGCTTAATTCGCTCGCGTTTGGATATGAGGTCAGTGCAACACCCCTTCAAATTGCCTGCGCATACGGTGCTGTTGCAAATGATGGGAAATTGATGAAACCGACAATCCTAAAAAAGATAACCGACGCTTCAGGGAATATTATTCGTGAGATAAAACATCAGTTTATTCGAACTGTCATTTCCCCGTCAACTACTGAAGTTCTTACCCGAATGCTCGAAAAAGTAGTTGAATCCGGGACGGGCACAAACGCACGGATCCAGGGAATGCGGGTGGCCGGAAAGACGGGAACCGCGAAGAAACACATTGACGGACACTACCAGAGCGACAAATATATAGCATCCTTTGCAGGATTTTTCCCCGCCGACGATCCCAAAATTGTCTGCCTCGTCATGATAGACGAACCGGACGGCAGTGAAATATATGGCAGCACGGTGAGTGCACCGATTTTCCGCGCCATAGCAGAACAGATAATGAACACGACAGATTTTCTACAGTCGACGAACACCCTTCTAACAGCCAGTAAGCAAAAATCAGCCGCCTTTCCCATTTCTGGCAAAGATAATGACACAACGAAGGGTGTGATACCGAATGTTTGCGGGCTGAGTCTCCGCCGGGCTGTTGAAATTTTACGTGAACACAAATTAACGCCGAGCATTACGGGCTCGGGCATCGTCACCGATCAAGTCCCTGATGCGGGGTCACAGTTAACCAGCAATCGCGTCGTCCGGCTGATCTGTCAGCCGAAAACATCTGCCGCTATCGGTTACCGTTGAACATGATACTTGCACAGCTACTGGATGGAGTTACCGTGACAAAGATGTTCCGAACCACTTTCGGACAATCGATTCATATGCAGGACCTCCACATCGATCACATACAATACGATTCACGGAGAGTGAAAGTGAATGACCTCTTCGTCGCGCTCCGCGGCAGTGGCACTGACGGTCATAAATTCATCGCAGATGCGGTGAAAAACGGCGCAACGGCTGTTGTCGTGGATGACGATACCGCAGCGCCTGATTCGTATTTTCTTCACTCGGGCGTAGCAAAGCTCGTTGTACCCGACACACGGCAGACGCTTGCAAGAATGGCCGCAAATTATTTTCACCATCCGTCAAAGAAGCTTACTGTAATCGGTGTAACCGGCACAAACGGAAAAACAACGACAACGTATCTCATCAAGTCGATCCTTGAGAAGAACAACATAAAGACAGGCTTAATCGGAACCATCGAGTATTGCCTCGGAGACACTGCTCTTCCTGCATCACACACAACGCCTGAATCCCTCGAACTTAACGGATTCCTCTCACGCATGGTGAATGCGGGATGCTCGCATGCTGTCATGGAAGTTTCCTCTCACGCGCTTCACCAGCACAGGGTAGATGGCATACAGTTCGGAGCCGGGATTTTCACGAACCTCACACAGGATCATCTGGATTACCATGGCGACATGGATCGGTACTTTCAAGCGAAAAAACTGCTCTTTGAAAATCTTGCGCCGGAGGCATGGGGTATTATCAACATCGATGATCCGTGGGGTGGAAAATTCACAGAAGCGACGCGTGCGCACGTTCTCACCTATGGAACAACACCTTCTGCAAGTCTCTACGCAAGGGACGTCGTTCTCTCTCTGAACGGAACACGTTTTACTATCGTCCATAACCACGGCACGACGGAAGTAGAATCGCAGCTGCTGGGACGCTTCAACGTCAGCAACATACTTGCAGCGGTCGGGGCGGGGATCGTTCTCGAGGTACCCGCGCATAATATCATTGATGCTTTACACCGTACAAGAGCCGTAAACGGCCGCTTCGAACAGCTTTCTTCACCAGCCGGCTGGACAACCATTATCGACTACGCTCACACGCCGGATGCACTTGAGAAAGTTTTGAAAGCCGTACACGATCTTTTCGCCTCAGACAGACACGGCCGAATCATAACCGTATTCGGTTGCGGCGGAAACCGCGACAAGGGCAAACGCCCCGTCATGGCTTCCATCGCGACCGCGCTTAGCGACATCACGATCATCACGTCGGATAATCCCCGTCATGAGGATCCAAACGTCATCATTGATGAAATCATGAAAGGAGCTCGGCCGGGTTCCGCTGTATACCGGGAAGCCGACAGGAAAAGCGCCGTCATCAAGGCGCTTACTGTTGCCCAGAACGGCGACGTCGTTCTCATTGCCGGCAAGGGTCATGAAGATTATCAAATCACAGGGGACACGAAGATACACCTCAGCGATCGGGAGACTGTTGAGGAATATCTGCGCGGGCAATCATGACCATTACACTTCAGGACCTTATCGGCATTGATCACAGTGCAACTTACAACCTGGACACAGTGACCGCTCAATCGGCATGCGGTGTGTCAACCGACTCCCGCTCGATCAGGGCAGGAGAAGTGTTCTTTGCTATCCGGGGCGACGCATTCGACGGCCATGCCTACGTCGGCGACGCTTTCAACGCCGGCGCCGCATGTGCAGTTATCGATCACAACGCCGACAGAACGACGTTTCTCGACAAGCCGATCATGGTCGTACGCGATACGGTACGCTCTCTCGGTGAATTAGCACACCTCTACAGAAAAAATTTTTCGATACCGATCATCGCCGTTGCAGGGAGCAACGGAAAAACCACGACAAAGGAGATGATAGCTTCAGTTCTTTCAACCAGGTTTAACGTGCTTAAAACCGAAGCGAACCTCAATAACCACATCGGTGTGCCGAAGACGCTGTTCAACCTGCGGAGCGACCATGAGATTGCAGTCGTCGAAATTGCCACCAATCACACCGGCGAACTGAGTTATCTCTGCGACATCCTGTCGCCGACGCATGGTTTGCTCACGAACATCGGACGTGAGCACCTTGAGTTTTTTAAGAACATACAGGGTGCGGCCGAAGCAGAGGGGGAGCTTTTTAAGGCGCTCCGCCGTTCCGGCGTCGGTTTTGTTAACGTAGATGATCCATATATCAAGGAACAGGCGCGTACGCTGAAGAAAAAAATCAACTACGGGTTTTCAGGTGCCGGCAGACATATCAGCGGAGAAATTATCGGATACAATGACGGCGGATGTGCTACAGTGAGTGTCCGGCAGAAAAACCGGAAACCGTTCCGCATTCAGCTATCAGTCCCGGGTAAACAGGCGGCTTTGAATGCTTTCGCTGCTGCGGCTGTTGGCTGTACGTTCAGGATTTCGCCAAGAAATATTCAGACCGCGCTCCGGAATTTTACGAATGTCGGCAAGAGAATGGAAGTTGTCCGCATCGGCGGGGTGACTATACTGAACGATACGTACAATGCAAATCCGGATTCTGTAATCGGAGCGCTTGAAACGATGCAGACAATAAAAACGAACGGCAATAAAATCGCGATCCTTGCCGATATGCTGGAACTCGGCGCCGCGGCGCAGAAGGAACATGAACGCATCGGCGAACTCATCGGAAAGATGGGGATAGAATACGTGCTCACGTACGGACAGATGTCAAAATTGATATATGAGAATGCGCAGGTAACAATGAAGGCACACTACGAGCAGAAAAATATACTTGCAGAGTATGCCGCGGAACTTGTCTCGGAAGGAGACCTTGTCCTCGTCAAGGGCTCACGGGGCATGAGGATGGAAGATGTTGTAACTTTTTTATTGGAACGTCTGCAAAAAAAACAGGGCTGAAAACTCGATGCTCTACTATCTCTTAGATTACCTCAATCGTACGCTGAACCCCCCGGGATTTGGTATGTTCAAATACCTGACGGTCAGGGCGGGTGCGGCGGCACTTACGGCACTGATTATTGCTTTCTGGCTCGGTCCGAAGGTAATTCGCATGCTCAAGAAGCACCAGATAGGCGAGGCAGCCAAGATCGAAGCGCCGAAGACACACCTCACAAAAGCCGGAACGCCTACCATGGGGGGATTAATTATCCTGGGCGCTATTCTCATTCCGGCTCTGCTCTGGGCAGACCTCTCGAACGGTTATGTGTGGCTTATTATTTTTGTGACCGCTGCGCTCGGGTTTGTCGGATTTTTAGACGATTATCTTAAAGTGGTAAAAAAGAAACCGAAAGGGCTGATCGAAGAATATAAGTTGTTCGGACAAATTGCGGTCGGACTTGTCGTAGGATCTGTTATTTATTTCTACCCGCAATTTATCGATCCCGACCTCTGGAAGCTCAAGTCAGCCACTACCATGCCCTTCATCAAGGGCATGGAACTTGACTTCGGAATACTGTATATCCCTCTCGTGATCTTCATCATTACGGCAACAAGTAATGCGGTGAACCTCACAGACGGTCTCGACGGTCTTGCAGCAGGTTTAGTGGGCATAGTCGGTATCACTCTGGCAATTATGAGTTATGTTTCAGGCAGGGCAGATCTCAGTCAGTATCTGACTATTCCATTCCTCCGCGGGAACGGAGAATTAACAGTGTACTGCGCTGCGCTTGTAGGGGCATCGCTCGGCTTCCTCTGGTTTAACGCCTACCCCGCACAGGTTTTTATGGGCGACACGGGATCGCTCGCCCTCGGCGGAGCAATAGGGGCGCTCTGCGTACTGATTAAGAAAGAGCTTCTCCTTCCAACACTCGGCGGGGTATTCCTCATAGAGACATTATCCGTCATAATACAGCGAATGTACTTCAAGTATACGAAACGACGGTACGGCGAGGGACGGCGTGTTTTTGCAATGGCTCCACTGCACCATCATTTTGAAATGCGCGGATGGCCTGAGCCAAAAATTGTAACGCGGTTTTATATCATCGCGATTCTTCTCATGATTCTCAGCCTGGCAACATTCAAGGTCCGGTGAACGAGGTGATTACTCATGGACACTGATCAGCTTCTCACGGCACACAGCGCCAGGGGCACGATTGCCGGGAAAAAGGTTTCGATTCTCGGCATGGCAAGAAGCGGCCAGGCGGCAGCCATGCTTCTCCGGAAGCACGGGGCACAGGTTTTTGTAAGTGACAGCGGCTCATTGAACAATCTTCTGGAACCCGTAAAGATATTACAATCACTCGGGATTGATTACGAAATCGGGGAACACTCTCAACGTGTCCTCGATTCCGATCTGATTGTCGTTAGTCCCGGCGTTCCATCGGGCGAGCGCATCATCCAAGATGCGGAAGACAGAAATATTGCCGTCATCTCAGAACTCGAACTTGCGAGCTGGTACTGCCGCGCCCCGATCATCGCGGTTACGGGCACAAACGGAAAGACAACTACGACAACCCTTATCGGAAAAATATTTGAACACGCAGGAAAACCGCACCGCGTTGGCGGCAATATCGGAACGGCATTTTCCGGTTTTGCAGAAGAAATCGGCGAAAATGAAGTCGCAGTGCTTGAGGTAAGCTCATTCCAGCTGGATCATATTCAGACGTTTCACCCGAAGGTATCTGTTCTGCTCAATATTACACCCGATCATCTTGACCGGTATAATCACGATTTTGAGAGGTACATCGCCTCGAAATGTCGGATCTTCGAGAATCAGACGAACGAGGATTACCTCATATACAATCACGATGACGAACAGACACGCGAACAGGTACGCCGACTCGCCAGTCTGCATGTGAAGGCTGTTCCTTTCAGCATCAGTCAGCGGTTTCCCGAGGGAGCTGTTATCGAGAACGGCGTACTCTCGACATTCATCGGTGGTCAGGAATTCCGGTTCCTGAGCGCCGATTCGGTCGGTATCAGGGGAGCGCACAATCTTTGCAATGCAATGGCTGCAACGCTTGCGGCTCAAATTTCCGGCGTCGAAAGCCGCGTTGCTGCAGAAACTCTTGCCCGCTTCAGCGGCGTGGAACATCGGCTGGAGTTTGTACGCGAGCTCAACGGAGTAAAATATATCAACGATTCGAAAGCGACGAATGTCGAATCGGTCTGGTACGCACTTCAGGCTTACCGTGAACCTCTCATTATTCTTCTCGGCGGCAGAGACAAGGGAAACGATTACGGAAAACTGCGCGAACCTGTTAAAGAGCATGTAAAAGCTATCATCGCCATCGGCGAATCAGCCCGAAAGGTATTTGAGGAATTTCATTCGGTCAAACCGGTTATGATCGCAGATTCGATGGAAGATGCAGTGACAAAGGCGCGTACAACCGCAGTCGCAGGGGACATTGTCCTTCTCTCTCCCGCCTGCGCATCATTCGACTGGTTCCGCAACTATGAGCACCGCGGGCTCGTTTTCAAGGATATAGTAATGTCACTCAAAAACTGATGTCGGAAAATAGAAATCATATCGACCTGACAATCCTCATCTGCGTGCTCGCATTGATGCTCCTCAGTATTGGTATTGTTTATAGTGCATCCGCAACGATATCCGCGGACAAAACGGGAAGCAGTGAGTCTTTTCTCACGAACCATGCTATAAAAGTTTTTCTCGGCATCATCTGTATTTTCGTTTTCATGCGTCTTGATTACCACAGACTCCAGCGCCTGACGAAGATGGTCCTCGTTATTTTAATACTTTTACTGTTCGCAACGACGGTTGCCGGTTTTGTTGCAAAAGGCGCTCAACGCTGGCTGAGGTTCGGTTTCATCGGATTTCAGCCCTCAGAGTTGGCGAAGTATGCTTTACTTTTTCACCTCTCTGCGCTGATTGTAAAGAAGGGTGAACTCGTACAGGATTTTAAGAGGGGATACATTCCCATGCTCACGTGGGTTGGTATGGTGACATTTCTAGTGATGGTACAACCAAACTTCAGTATGAGTATGCTGATCTTTTCTCTTGGTCTCATGATGCTCTATATCGGCAATGTCCGTGTAAAGCATCTGCTCGTCACCTGTGTTTCCCTTATACCCCTATTCGCGCTCTACATGATCATTCAACCATACCGTATGGAGCGGATCAGGGACTTTATCGATAGGATATTTGGCAACAACAGCGGACCCGGGCATCAGTTAATGCAATCCATCATTGCATTCGGGAATGGGGGTATCTTTGGCGTAGGTCCGGGAGAGAGCAAACAGAGAGATTACTTTCTGCCGGAGGCGTACAACGATTTTGTATTTTCCATCATTGGTGAAGAGTACGGTTTCCTGGGGACAATAGCGTTTCTGCTTATCTTTTCACTCATAATGTACAGGGGTTTCAAGATTGCAAAGTACGCGCCTGATCCGTTTGGCCGCTTCATCGTGATTTCCATAACATTGGCAATAACGTTTAATGCTCTGGTGAATGCGTGCGTTAGTGTCGGACTATTTCCGACAACCGGACTGCCAATGCCTTTTGTAAGTTACGGCGGTACATCCATGGTGGCATCAGCGTGCGCTATCGGTGTTTTGCTTAACGTATCGGCACAAACCGAAATGCACCCTCGCGCCCGGGAAATTCCGGTTATGGGCGATGTAAACGCCGATACCATCAATCCGAGAAAGGTGTACTGATGTGTCTTCGCTCAGAATTATATTTGCAGGCGGCGGGACAGGCGGGCACCTCTTCCCTGCTCTTGCGATCGCGGATGAAATCAAGAGAAGTACTCCCGATGCAGAAATACTGTTCATCGGCACGAAGAACAAAATTGAATCACGGATTATACCCACGACAGAATACGGTTTGCGGACAATCTGGATCAGCGGTTTTCACAGGAGTCTTCGGATGAGCAATGTCCTGCTTCCGCTGAAGATGATCGTATCGTTTCTCCAATCGTATTGGATCATGCGTTCCTTCAAACCGCACGCCGTCGTTGGAACAGGCGGTTATGTCTCCGGTCCGGTTCTCCGGGCAGCAATACTGGCGGGAGTGCCAACCCTCATCCACGAGCAGAACAGCTACCCCGGGGTTACAACGAGGTTACTCGCGCCGAAAGTTTCGGAAGTACATCTCACATTCGAGAGAAGCCGGAAGTTCCTCAAAGGATCCCGAGCTACGTTCATCTCAGGCAATCCGACCCGACTTTCTCTGGAAAATGCGAACAGAGGCGAAGCTCTTAAATACTTCGGCTTTTCGACTACAGAGAATATGAAAACAGTTCTGCTGTTCGGCGGCAGTCTGGGTGCACGTTCACTGAACGACGCGATGGCGTCTTCGGTCGCCCCTCTGATGGAGAAAAAAGTCAGGCTCATCTGGCAAACGGGCCGCGATGACCACGAACGCATCCGGGAAATCACCACACAGTTCCCGGCCGATCGTATCTGGGTAAACGCCTTCATAGAACGGATGGACTACGCCTACGCAGTCAGCGACCTTGTCGTGTGCCGTGCGGGTGCGACCACGATCGCAGAACTCACCCGCCTTGGGAAACCATCTGTGCTCGTTCCATATCCTCATGCGGCGGCGAACCATCAGGTCGAAAATGCGCAGGCGCTCTCAGAGGCAGGTGCTACGGTTATTGTATACGATCACGAGATCCGCGATAAATTGTTCAGCACAATCACCGATCTGATCGAAAGTGAGCATCTCGGAAAGATGAGTGAAAAAAGCAAGACTATCGGCAAACCCGGAGCAGCATCAATAATAGCAAACCATGTAATACAACTCGCGCACAGATATGGAAGAACATAAGCCACCGGTAGGATCTAAAATATTCAAGTACAAGCTCGACTTTTACTATCAGCAATCTCTCCTGTACCTGCTCACCCTGATTCTCTATGCAGGAATTCGGGGAACATTTAACTTTGAAAAATTGCCGACGCTCGTATCCGATCCGCTTCTTTACATCATCATTCTCTTTGTCCTCATATCATTCATTGTACTGCTGATGAATAAATCGCGTGACTGGAGACTTATTATCGCCTACGACAAAATAATTTTTCATAACAAGTACCGTGAGCAGGAAATCGCAATCAGCGACATAGAATGGCTGCATATAGGCAGAGAACGCAGGGTTCAGACTGCAGGAGCCTCACAGGTAATTGTCTTCAAGTGGAAGAGCAGGCGCCGGTTATTCAGGATTCGTGTGGGACGGTACGAGCGTGAAAAGGATCTCCTTGCTGAGATGCAGCGGATTTCACAATCCGTACCACGCGGAAAACGTCAGATATTCAGTATGCGGAACCAAATGAGAGGAAGGATACCACAATGATGCAGTTTGTACAGTTCATTATACTCGGATTCGTGGCGGGCATCGCCAGTGGTTTACTCGGCATCGGAGGAGCGATAGTCCTCGTTCCCTCTCTTGTGTACATCTTCGGCTGGAAACAGCATCTGGCGCAGGGAACGACGCTTGCGATGCTCACGATGCCCATTGTGATTCTCGGCGCCTGGCAGTACTACCGCGCGGGGAATGTAAACATCCAGGTTGCTCTCCTCATGGGTCTGGGTCTCTTGTTCGGCGGATTCTTCGGCGGGTGGATTGCCAATAATATTGATACAAATACGCTCCGGAAAATCTTTGGCGTAGCGTTATTCCTTATTTCACTGAAAATGATACTTGGAAAGTAACAGCAGAGAATGTTCAGCTCAATTAAAAAATTGCATTTCGTCGGTATCGGAGGAATAGGCATGAGCGGCATTGCCGAACTCCTCCTCGATCAGGGATTCAGGGTCTCCGGCTCCGACCGCGCGCTGAGCGAAATCACCGAACGCCTCCAACAGCTCGGTGCAATTATTTACGAAGGTCACAAGCCGGAGCACGTTGCAGAAGATGTCGACGCACTGGTGTATTCATCTGCCGTACCGCCGGATAACGTTGAAGTTCTTGAGGCGCAACGCCGAAAAATCCCGGTGATCCGCCGCGCGGAGATGCTGGCAGAGGTAATGCGTCTGAAGTACGGCGTGGGAATCGCCGGTACACACGGTAAAACAACAACAACCTCCATGATCAGTCTCGTGCTCATTGAGGGTAAACTCGATCCGACCGTTATTGTCGGGGGTCGGCTAAGCGGACTGGGAGGATCTAACGCAAGGCTTGGCAGGGGTGAATTCATCGTCGTTGAAGCGGACGAGTTTGACCGATCATTTCTTTCCATTACTCCCACAATTGCAGTTTTGACCACACTGGAAACGGATCACCTCGACTGCTACCGCGACCTGGAAGATATCAAGGGGGCATTCGTTCAGTTTGCCAGCAAAGTACCTTTTTACGGATTCGTTGTGCTCTGCCTGGACGAACCTGCTCTTCAGGACATCCTGCCGCTCCTGAGTCAGAAGAAGGTTATCGGTTACGGCTTTAATCCTCAGGCAGATGTTCAGGCATCTGATATTTCATACCATGACAACACAGCCACGTTTACCGTCCTGAGAAGCGGAGCGTCTCTCGGTCAGGTCACCATTCAACTTCCGGGAAAACATAATGTCCAGAATGCTCTGGCGGCAATAGCCGTTGGACTTGAGCTCAATATCCCGTTTGAAAAAGTGAAAACCGGCATCGAGAAATTTGCAGGTGTGAACCGCCGATGGGAGAAAAAAGGCGAGGTAGGCGGCATCAGCGTGTACGACGACTACGCTCACCATCCCACAGAATGCCGTGCAACTCTTGCGGGAGCGAAAGCAGGATGGAAACGAAGGACGATATGTGTTTTCCAGCCTCATCTTTTCTCACGTACAAGGGACTTTTACGAGGAGTTCGCCAAGGCATTCCTTCTTGCCGATGTACTCATCGTTACGGATATCTACCCGGCACGCGAGGAACCGATTCAGGGGATTTCCGGAGAACTCATCGTACATGCGGCAAAACGCTACGGACACAAGAATGTCCATTACGTCCCGATGAAGGGGGCGATTCCCGAACTCCTCCGCGGAATCGTGAAGAAAGACGACATCATTATTATCATGGGTGCCGGCGACATATGGAAATTGAGCACCGAGGTGTTATCTGCGCTCTCACAGAATAATAAGAAAAAAGCGTGATTTGTGATAAGTATAGATGGAATAAAAAAAAATTTCCGGGGCCGTATCGTGCTCAGCGAGCCGATGAACTCGTATACCACGTTTCGCATAGGCGGACCGGCAGATTACTTTTTCGAACCGGTGGATAGAGAAGACACGACGGCCATTGTACGCTATCTTCAGGTGCAGGAGTTCCCTTTCGTCGCGATCGGGCGGGGGAGCAACCTCCTGGTAAGCAATGAAGGGTACAGAGGAGCGGTTGTGAATATGGGGACAGGACTGAAATCGTGCAGGATCGACGATGATAAAATCTATGTAGAAGCCGGTCTCCCGCTCAACCGTTTTGTCGATCTCTGCATTCAACATTCGCTGAAGGGCGTTGAGATGCTGGCCGGAATTCCAGGAACGATCGGCGGAGCGATCATTATGAATGCGGGCGCATACGGCGGTGAAATATCGACATATCTTACAGATATAGAAATTATGCGCGACGGAACGTGCACTATTCTGCCGAAAGATGAGGCAAAATTCTCCTACCGGCACGCTTCATTCCGGGAACATGATGTCGTCGTCAGCGCCCGGTTCCGGATGCCAAAAGGTGAACGGGAAGAACTTGAGAGAACCCGAACCGAACTGATCCTCAAGCGGAACTGCAAACACCCTATTAACTATCCAAACTGCGGCAGTGTGTTTAAAAATCTGCCGGAATTACCGGCGGCAAAATATATCGAGGATGCCGGACTGAAGGGAACTCAAATCGGAAATGCACAGATATCCGAGAAACATGCGAACTTCATCATCAACCTCGGCGGCGCTACAGCCTCAGACGTGTACAATTTAATCGAATTAGTAAAAAAATCAGTGCTGGAAAAATTCGGGATACTACTGCAGTTGGAAGTAAAACTCCTCGGATTTCCGGAGCCCGGCACAGAGAAAGCAATACCGTGACCGAAAACGAATACAGCGAAAACAGGAACAGCAGAACACCCTCGACCAAGCGGCTGGGATTATATCTCATGATACCCCTACTTGCCGGATTCATTGTTCTCTGTCTCCTTGCAGGTGAATGGCGAACGTCATTACGAGTTGAACGCATAGAGATCGACGGTGCTCACATTCTTCCCCACCACTTACTGCTTGCAGCAGTAAAGGTACCAAAGCAATCTCTTCTCGACACCGTTGATCTCTATCATATTAAGAGACGATTACAGGAACAGCCTTTTATCCGGTCGGTTACGGTTAGCCGCCTATATCCAGATGCCCTGCGTATAGAACTTACGGAGCGGCAACCTATAGCTTTCATAGGGACCTCTCATCTGCAATACATAGACACAGCCGCAGTTCTTCTGCCTGCCATCGAGACTGCAGTCACCCTCGACCTTCCCATCATAACGGGGATTCCCGATCTGAAGGATGCGGAAGTCGGTACAAGGCTATCAAACAGCGAGGTGCGCACGGCAATTGAGCTGCTGCAGACTGCTCTCGTCGTTGACTCAAGTCTGTACCGTTTTATCTCCGAGGTCCATATGAATAACGGGCAGGACATCGTATTGACTACGACAGAGCCTCCGGTTTCAATTATTGTAGGCCGTGAAGATTTTCTTAAAAAATTATTGATTTTCCAAACATTCTGGGGTCAATTCGTCAAATCGGAGGACGTACAGAAGGTGAAACACTTTGACCTCCGATACAATGACCAGGTAGTAGTCAAATTGATTTCTGTGAATAATAACCAATAATCGATGCCACAGAGGAACGTCATGAAGGAAACAAACGGAACAGAACCCGAAATCATTGTCGGACTTGATATCGGTACAACTAAAGTCTGTGCAGTTATTGCATCGGTTGATGAGAACGGAAAATTCAATGTACTGGGCGTCGGCCGGAGTCCTTCCGACGGGCTCACGCGCGGAGTTGTGACCAATATCGACAAGACCGTTCGATCAATACAGAGTGCAATTTCTGAAGCCGAGACACGGGCAGGAGTACGAGTTCAGTCCGTTATCGTCGGAATCGCAGGTGATCACATTCAGAGTTTCCAGAGCCGCGGTGTAATAGCGATCAGCGGACCCGAAAATGAAATCACCAAGGCTGATGTCAACCGGTTGATCGAAGACACCAAACGTGTCGCTCTCCCCTCGGACCGGAGGATCATACATGTCATTCCGCAGGAATTTATCATCGACGGGCAGGATGGTGTGAGTGACCCGGTCGGTATGGCGGGCGTTCGGCTCGAGGCAAATGTCCACATCATCACCGGACTCGTAACAGCGGCGCAAAACATCTTCAGGTGTGTGCAGCGCGCGGGACTCAACATCAGCGATATGGTGCTTGAACCGCTCGCATCGAGCTATGCAGTTCTCGACGAAGAAGAGAAGGAAGTCGGGATTGCACTTCTCGACGTCGGCGGGGGCACCACTGACCTTGCGGTTTTTGAAGACCGAACAATCCGCTACACGGCGGTCATTCCAATAGCCGGTAATCAGGTAACGAACGATATCCGGAGGGGTCTGGGCATACTCACGGAGCAGGCAGAAAAACTCAAATGTCAGCATGGTTTTTCCTATCTGCCCGTCGTGGTCGATAATGAACCGATTACCCTTCCCGGGATCGGCGGAAGACCTCCGCTGGAAATTGACAAAAAGCTCCTCGCACAAATTATTCAGCCGCGTATGGAAGAAATTTTTGAAATTGCTGCAATGGAGATCAAGCGGTCCGGATATTCCCGGCATTTATCCGCCGGTGTTGTGCTCACGGGCGGCGGTTCGCTGGTAAAGGGTGCGGCTGATCTCGCGCGCGAGGTGCTTGGTCTGCCCGTAAAGATCGGAATACCCGGCGGTTTCAGCGCAGGACTTGTGCGCGAGATAGAAAATCCCATCTACGCAACCTGTGTCGGACTCGTTCTCCACGGCTTGCGTCACAAGGAAAAGACACCCCTCAATTTTAAGAACGGAAAGGAAGGTGGATCGATCAGAAAAATCTTCGGAAAAATGAAAAGCTGGTTTGATGAACTATAACAAGAAAATTAGATAACATAAATATTATAATTCACCACAAACAATACAGGAGATACGATAGTGATAGAGCTCGATAATTACTTCAACCAAGGAGCAAAGATCCGTGTGGTCGGTGTCGGCGGCGGCGGCGGCAACGCCGTAAACAGCATGATCGACAAACGACTGGCGGGAGTAGATTTCTTTGCCGTCAATTGCGATCTGCAGGCGCTCGAACGCAACAAAGCGCCGAATAAAATCCAGATCGGTAAAAATCTTACGCGCGGTCTCGGCGCGGGAGCGGATCCTTCCATCGGTCAGCGCGCAGTGGAAGAGGACCGCGATGAGATATCGAGGACGCTCACTGGCAGCGACATGGTCTTCATTACTGCCGGCATGGGCGGCGGTACCGGAACCGGCGGCGGACCTATCGTTGCTAATATCGCGAAGAGCATGGGCGCCCTCGTCGTCGGTATCGTCACGAAGCCATTCCAGTGCGAGGGGAAAAAACGCATGGCGCAGGCAGAAGCCGGAATCGAAGAAATGAAGAAGCAGGTGGATACGCTCATAATGATACCAAACCAGAAGCTGCTCTCCATCGTGGAACGCAATACGCCGCTGCAGGAAGCGTTCGATAAAGCAAACGAAGTCCTTTACAATGCGACTCGCGGAATCGCGGAACTCATCACAACTCCCGGTCTCATTAATGTGGACTTCGCCGATGTGCGGACAATAATGCGGGAAATGGGTGATGCGCTCATGGGATCAGGCGTCGCGACAGGCGAGAATAGAGCCGTCGAAGCCGCTCACGCCGCGATATCAAGTCCTCTGCTCGAAGGCGTGTCAATAGCCGGCGCCCAGGGCGTACTTGTAAACGTCACCGGCGGACCGACAATGTCACTGGTCGAAGTCGACGAAGCCGTCAGCGTCATTCACGAATCTGCAGGCGATGAAGCTAACGTTATCATGGGCGCCGTCATCGATGAAAACCTCAACGATGAAATGATGGTAACCGTGATTGCAACCGGATTCAATAAGCGCGGTGTCGGCTCAGTCAGAACTGCGAAACCGGCCGCGAAAGCCGTCGATCGTATACCGGCAGGTCTTCATGAAATTCAGAAATTTGATGAACCGGCCTTCATACGACGCGGAATTGATATACCGTTCCATACGTCAAAATCCGAAGAAACGGATCAGACAAAATCCATCGATATGGTCGATACTGAAAAACCTGCATTCCTGCGAAAAATTATGGATTGACAAGGAAAAACAGAATACGGATTCCACGGCTCCCTATCGTACTAAAATGGCGAGTCGGTTGCACCTTGAATAAACAGTAACACCCTATCGTATACTCCCTGAGAGGTAGTGTGTGTCACCACACACTGCCTCTCATTGTTTGCTTCTTCCTCTCCCTTTTCATACTTTTACTTATGAGATGCATTCTCTTCAGGTTAATTCTGTTTTCACTGCTCTCCCCCGTCATTATTCTGTCTCAGAGTAATCAGCCGGGAAGTGCCCTGAAAATCGGACGGCTGAAGTATCAGGGCGGCGGTGACTGGTACAACGATCCTCAGGAGGAAGTAAACCTCCTGAAGTTCATTCGGCAGAATACTCTCATCGACGTTAATCCCGTCTATGAATTTGTGGAGATCGGCGACGATAAATTTCCCACATACCCCATCATCTTCATGACGGGCCACGGAAATATCACATTAAGCGAAAATGAAATAAAAAAACTGCGGTCATACCTTGAGAACGGCGGTTTTCTCTATGCAGACGATGATTATGGGATGGACAAAGCGTTCCGACGCGAAATAAAAAAAGTTTTCCCTGAAAAGAATATTATAGAACTCCCGTTTACTTACGGTTTATACCACTGCCACTATGATTTTCCCAACGGTCCCCCCAAGATACACGAACATGATAACAAACCGCCGCAGGGTTTTGGAATTCTGCACGACGGAAGACTCGTCGTGTACTATACGTACGAATCGAATCCAAGTGACGGGTGGAACGATCCGGATGTCCATGACACCCCCCTCGAGAAACACGAAGAAGCTCTCCGCTTCGGGACTAATATAGTGGTTTGGGCGCTGACCCACTGAGGACGAAGATGCCTGATCCGACGTCGACACGGTATGGAGAAATCATTAAACGACTGGATGAAGTCCGGAAACGAGAGAATTATTTCCGCCTCCTCCGGGGAATCATGGTATGCCTCAGTATATCTATGGCGGTGGTTGTAGTCGCTTCAGTCGTTGAAGAAATTTTTAACCTCCCGCCTGCAGGCCGAACGGTAATCTTCATCATCGGTTCAGTCGCTGTCGCCGGCGCTTGCGGATGGTATTTTATCCGACCGCTTCTCATATTCCTCGGACTCCTTCCTTCCCCCTCGAATGAGAGTATTGCGCTGCGGGTTGGTAAACATTTTCCACATATCCGCGATCGCTTACTCGACGCTCTACAGCTGTACGAAAATAAAAATCTGCTGACAGGTCATTACTCACCCACGCTAATCGATGCCTCCTTCGCTGATCTATTTGTGCAGATAGAACCGCTCAGCTTCACCAAAATTATAGATCCAGCGCCTCTGAGAAAAACCGCAAAACGCACTGCGTATATGTATGGACTGTTCATTTTATTTCTCATATTTCTTCCAACCGGATTTTTCGGTTCCCTTTACCGCATCCTTCACTTTACGACAAATTTTGCATCACCGCTTCTCGTTCAACTGTACGCAGAGCCGGGCAATACCGAAGTCCTGCGCGGGCAGAATGTAACAATTACTGTGTATGCCCGGGGCAAAGTGCCGGCGACTCTTACTTTTGCTTCGCGTCAGGCGGGGCAGTTCGATTACGACAATCAACACCTCAGCGTAAATGCGGGCGGGGTATTCACAACAGAAATATCAAAAATAAAATCGAAAACCGAGTACTACGCATTCACGGAAGGCAGCGAGAGTGAGAGGTATGTGATCACCGTTCTCGACCGTCCCCTCATCCGCAGACTTCAGCTCACCATCACACCGCCCGGTTATACCCGGCTCCCGCCCCGCGTCCTCGATGAAGCGAGCGGTGTCATCGAAGCGTACACCGGATCAAGGGCCTCACTAGAGCTGACAGCAAGTAAATATCTCTCCGGCGCCGAAGTTCGCTTTCAAGACAGTTCCCGCCTAGCCCTTGCCACTGACAACGAGCGTGCGGTCGGGACATTCACGGTCAGAAACAACACATCCTATCACATACTGCTCAGAGACCGGGATAGTCTAAGCAATATTGATCCGGTCGAATACAGCATCCGCATAATTACCGACGAATATCCATCGGTGCAGATTCTCTCCCCCGGCAAGAACCTTGATCTCACAGAAGAGAAGAAACTGGATCTTTACCTCAGATTGAAAGATGATTTTGGATTTTCCGAGCTGCGGCTCGCGCATCGTCTTGCACACTCTAAGTACGAGAAACCTTCAGACGAATTCACTTTCACAACAATTCCGCTCGCCAATAAGAATCAGAATCAGATTGAAACATGGTTCCACTGGGATCTGTCACCTTTCCACCTGGTTCCCGAAGATGCCGTCGCATACTACGTTGAAGTATTTGACAATGATAACATCAGCGGACCAAAATCAAGCCGCAGCGGTATCTTTTTCCTCCGGCTCCCGTCGCTCGAAGAGGTATTTGCCGATGTTTCCAACATTCACGACCAATCACTACAGTCGATGGAAAATCTCGCACAGGAGACAAATCAGCTGAAACGAGAAATGGAAGATCTCACGAGGGAAATGAAGAAGAATCGGAACACCATGGACTGGCAGCAGCAGAAAAAAGCTGAAGAAATGCTGCAGAGATACGACGAAATGAAGAAACGGATTAACGACATAACCCGTTCGTTCGATGAGATGGTTGGAAAAATGAATGAGAACAAGCTCGTCTCTGAGGAAACTCTGGAGAAATACCTGGAACTTCAGCAACTCATGGAGGATTTTAACAGTCCGGAACTGCAGGAAGCGCTCCGCAAGCTCCGGGATTCGATGAAACAGACATCGCCGGACGAGATGAGAATGGCAATGGAACAGCTGAAGCTGACGGAGGAACAATTCCGCCAGAATCTGGAACGGACTATCGAACTCCTCAAGCGGATTCATATAGAGCTGAAACTTGACGAGCTGATCAAGCGAACGGAAGAAATGACCCGTGAACAGGAAACCCTGCAGAAAGAAACCGACAAAACCAATCCGTCGGATTCGCAGAAGCGTGAGGAACTCGCCAGGAAACAGGATGATCTGCAGAAACAGATGAAAAACCTCGAGGATGAAACTTCCTCCCTGCAAAAAAAGATGGAAGAATTCCCCACCGAGATGCCCATTGAGCAGATGGATAAGGCGCTCGATTACATGCAGAAGAATAAGCCCGGGCAGAAAATGGAAATGTCCTCATCACAGCTCAGGTCGGGAGACATGAGCTCTTCTAAAGAGAGCCAGTCACAAGCGCAGATGGACCTGAAACAGATGAAGGAAAACTTTGAACAAATGAAGATGGCGATGCTCGATAGCCAAAAGAAGCAAATCGTCAACAAAATGCGGAAACAACTCGAGAATATTCTTGAATTATCGAAACGTGAGGAATCACTGAAGGATGAAACGAAAGGACTGGATCCAAACTCTCAGCGCTTTCGGGAAAACACTCAACGACAGCATGAAGTTATGAGCGACCTTACCAACACTGCGCAGGAGATGACCGAGCTTGCGAAAAAATCCTTTGCAATTTCCAGCGAAATGGGAAAAGAGATAGGCAATGCGCTGAACCAGATGGCCGATGCCATGAGAATGATGGAAGCCCGTAATCCCGGAGCATCATCAGAGCGACAGGGTATGGCAATGGGTTCCCTCAATCGGGCAGCGATGATGCTCCAGAGTACACTCGGGCAAATGATGCAGGGAGGTCAGGGCGGTATGGGCATGGCCGGACTTATGGCACAGCTTCAACAGATGTCGGGCATGCAGGGTTCAATC
>CAYGZY010000075.1:0-5921 GCA_964354485.1 uncultured Chlorobiaceae bacterium
TACACTGTGGATACCACTAGTACAATAGTAATTTTGCTTCCAAAATGCAAATGTGCATTTTTGGATGATTTTTGTTATATTTTCCATTCCTCACTCAATCATTTAACATAAGGATATCCAATGAAAAAATATCTTGTACTCACACTCATGATTTTGTTCGCGCCGTACACACTGCTCTTCGGATGTACGAATTTAATTGTGACAAAAGGTGCTTCGAAGGACGGAAGTACTCTGATCACCTACAGTGCCGATTCTTTCACATTTTACGGTGAGCTTTGCCATTTTCCCGCCGCTGTATACCCTGAAGGTACGATGCTCGATGTCTATGAATGGGATACTGGTAAATTCCTCGGTAGAATCAGGCAGGCGCGCGAAACCTACAATGTCGTTGGAAATATGAATGAGCATCAGGTCATTATCGGCGAGACAACTTTCGGCGGCCGCGAAGGTCTTCATGATCCAAAGGGGATCGTTGATTACGGAAGTCTGATATATATTGCGCTTCAAAGGGCGCGAAGTGCGCGGGAAGCCATCACGATTATGGGACAACTTGTTGAGGAGTATGGTTACTGCAGTGAAGGGGAATCATTTTCGGTCGGTGATCCTAATGAAGCCTGGATTCTTGAGATGGTAGGAAAAGGTGAAGGAAACAAGGGCGCCGTCTGGGTGGCGGTAAGGATACCGGACGGGCACATTTCCGCACACGCCAATCAGGCACGCATTACGACCTTTCCCCTTAACGATCCGAACAACTGTCTATACGCTCCGGATGTGATCAAGTTTGCCCGAGATAAAGGATGGTTCAGCGGCAAGGACTCCGAGTTCAGTTTTTCTGATGTGTACGCACCGCTCGAATTCGGAGCAATTCGTTTTTGTGAAGGCCGCGTATGGTCACTCTTCCGTAGGGTAAATAGCAAGATGGAAAAGTACATCTCCTACATTAAGGGTGAGAACCTCGAGCGAATGCCTCTCTCCATCAAACCCGAGAAAAAACTGACTATCCATGATGCGATGCAGCTGATGCGTGATCATTTTGAGGGGACAGAATTTGATATGACTAAAGGTGTGGCATCAGGGCCCTACGGCATGCCATACAGATGGCGTCCTCTTACGTGGGCGTATGAAGGTACGCAATATTTTAACGAGCGTCCGATATCCACACCACAGACCGGCTTTTCTTTTGTCGGACAAGCCCGATCCTACTTGCCACGTGAAGTCGGCGGCGTATTCTGGTTCGGTCTGGATGATACATACATGACCGTGTACACTCCTATGTATTCATCGATAACAGAGACTCCGTATAACTTTTCACACGGACGGGCTTCACTCGGACAATTCAGCTGGGAGTCTGCCTTCTGGGTTTTCAACTTCGTATCAAATTTTGCCTATCCAAAGTATAGCTTAATTATCCACGACATACAGAAGGTTCAGAGCGAATTGGAAGGTCAATTCATTTCCCGTCAGGAAACAATCGAAAAAACAGCTCAGGCCCTTTATGCCAAATCGCGCGGTGAAGCAATTGACTACCTGACAAACTATTCATCTGAAGCTGCAAAGATGACATATACCAGATGGAGGAAGCTGGGTGAGGATCTTCTCGTGAAGTATATGGATGGCGTGGTTAAAGATGAGTATTTCAAACCCGTTAATGTAGGATACCCTGATGATTTCAAGAAACTCATGGTTGCCTCCGAGGGGGATGCAATCAAAGTAAAAAAACTACCCGGCGCTGATGCCGCAGTATATGAAGAAAATGTTCGGAGAGCCGACGAGTCCCTGAAGCAAAAAAAATACTCTGAGGCAAAGGAATTATACCAAAAGGCGCTTGATCTCAAACCGTCGGAAAGTTACCCCAAAACACAGGTCGAAAAGTTGGTAAAAATCCTGAGCGAAATCGAAGCGTTACACCAGGCAAACTTCCCACGGTAAGCTGCTTTGAGGTTCGATAACAGTAATGACACTGCTGTCTCTTGCGATAAGAGGATTGCTAGTATTTGCATCATCGTGAAAGCGGTGCAATGATTCCCCGTACCATCGTCAATTGCATTAATATTTTTTTCGCACTCGTTTTTTTCCTCCCGGGAGGTCGCGCATATCCTCAAGAAATAAGAGGCACGGTTGTGGACGAGGACAGCAGTGCTCTCGGGCAGGTTCGGATTACTATTCCTTCGGAAGGATCAGTCGCACTTACCGACAACAGCGGTAACTATGTGTTAGAAGTTGCAAAAGAGGGACGATACACTCTCGAATTTGAGCGGTTGGGTTACAGAAGTGTCTCGCGTGATGTCACGGTTGAGACGGATCCGGTTGTTCTCAATATTGTTATGGCCGTTGATCCGATATCTCTTCCATCGATGACAATTACCGCAAAACCTCGACCATCGCTGTTGGATGAAACTTCCCACTCTGTTTCGATTCTTGAAGGAAGAGAATTGGAACGCTTACGAGGACAGAGTGTGATAGCTGCGATTGAACATGTACGGGGTGTTGCTGCCGTATCGAGCGGTGTGATGAGTTTGAAACCGGTCATTCGCGGTTTAGGCTTTCAGCGTGTCGTTCTTCTAGAAGATGGAGTGCGTCACGAAACACAGCAGTGGGATGACGACGATTCCCCGGCGATCGATGCTATGGGAAACTTCCGTATAGAAGTGGTTCGTGGACCTGGAAGTGTCTTGTATGGTTCCGATGCTCTGGGTGGCGTCATCAATATCGTTCAAAATTCCGCTGTCGGGAACCATGTCGATTCAACTGCTATGAGGGGGGAAATTACGCTGAACGGATTCAGCAGTAACCGGCAGGTAGCGGGAATTATGTCGGTGAACGGCTTACTGGCACCGATAAGTTACGAGGCACAGCTGAGTTTGCGGAGAGCAGGCAACGTAAGAACACCCGTGTCTGTCCTGCCGAATACCGGTGCAAAGGAAATAAATGGTCAGGGCAGTATTATGTTCCGCAATAGTATCGGAAATCTCAGAATCGGATTTTCTCACTTTGACCAAGAGCGTGAAATCCTGCCTGAGCCGAATGAAGACGATGAAGAACCCTATCAGATAACGAAACACTCGAGGTTTCATTTTTCATTTCAGAATACCCGAACACCGCTCAGATGGGATATATCGGGTGGATATCAGGTGAACGATGTCGCAGAGTATGAGAAAAGTGAAGCAGGGATCCCCAGGATCAATCTGCGTTTGGGCACAATATCGATGGATGCGAAGGCGCACCACAGCGGCATCGTAGGTTCCTTCGGAACGATTGGAGCAAATGTACAGATACAGAGGAACCGGACTCTGGGAGAGGAATCTCTCATTCCGGGATTTCGGCAATATACTGCCGCCGGATTTATCTTCGAGGAATTTCAACAGAAGAATTTTAATTTATCTGCGGGATTGAGATACGATGTACGATTGCTGATGACGGAGTTAAACGAGGAACTGAATGTTCCGAATTTGGAGAAGACATTTAATGCTTTCACCGCTTCTGTGGGCGGACTTTGGCACATCTCCCGTGCGGTGATACTGACGTTGAATACCGGGAAAGGGTGGCGCGCACCGATTGCGGAAGAGCTTTTTGTCGATGGTATTGAAGAAGGGAGTCTCAGGTATAAGATCGGAAATCGTGATTTACGGCCCGAAGAATCATATTCTGTGGAAATTGAATCACGGATATTTCTCTCAAAATTCAGCAGTGTTTTCTCTTTATTTTACAATCGAATCACCAGGTATATTTACCTCGCACCGACCGGCGAACTTGATTCGGTTACTTCGGTCGAAAAATACCTGCACAGTCAGTCAAATGCTGTTCTCTGGGGGAGCGAAATAGACCTGCGGTACCAGATACTACCGGATATATTCATCCTCGGAGGGATTGATCTTCTCTGGGGGAAGAATACAGATTCCCATACATGGCTCCCGCTTATGCCGCCGCATAGGATGGAAGCAGGAATAGAGTATGCATCTTCCTCGTCATTCCTTGTTGCAAATCCGCACCTGAATATGAACCTGCGATTTTTCTTCAATCAAAACCGGGTGGATGTCAATGAAGAGCCGACTGCGGAGTATACACTCGTTGACGTGACAGCCGGTGGTGACATGTCCGTATTCGGTCATACGGTATTTTTCGATTGTGTGATTCGGAATCTGTTCGACAGGGCGTATCGTGACCATTTGAGTCTTTACAAACAATATGCCCTCAATCCGGGTATTGATGTATCCTTGAAAATATCAGTTCCATTTACTGTTGTAAGGTAACTCCAGACAGTAATTTATTCTTCATCAGGCAAGCAGGACTGTACTTTTAAGAAAGGGTATCCTATGGAACGTCATTCATTTTACAGTGTCGCGATTTTTGGATTACTTATCACTGCAGGAATCGTCATTGCCGGTTATGCAGTCGGGAACGGCATTAGCAGGATCCGTACATCTGATCGTTTCGTGAGTGTGCGGGGTCTTGCAGAGCGTGATGTCAGCGCTGATCTTGCGATCTGGCCCATCTCTTTTGATGTTACCGGGAACGAACTTGCCGACTTGCAGCAGAAGGTCGATGCAAAGCGGGATCTTGTTTCAGATTTCCTTAGTGAGTCGGGATTTCCCCAGACGGAAATTTCGCATGCGGCTCCGAAAATTCGTGACAACGAGGCGACAATGAACTACGAAACGAGAACAGAGGCGAAATTCCGATATACAGCCCGCACGATTGTACTTCTCCGGTCGGAAAACGTCGCCTTAGTTAAACAGGCAATGGAAAAATCGGGGAGTCTCGTCGGGAAAGGCATTGTTCTTGCCGCAGAGAACTGGGAAAACAGGACTGAATTCCTCTTTACCGCATTGAATACCATCAAGCCGGCTATGATAGAGGAAGCTACACTCAACGCACGGAGCGCTGCAGAAAAATTTGCTAAGGATTCCGGCAGTAGGATCGGAAAAATCCGGAATGCGACGCAAGGCCTATTTTCTATTCAGGATAGAGACATGAATTCACCTGATGTGAAGAAAGTAAGGGTAGTCACGACGGTAGAATATTATTTGATAGATGAATAAAATAAATGTCATTTGTCATTGGTCAGTGGTCATTTGTACTTTGTAAAAAATGTCATTGATCATTCGTTAGTGGTCATTTGTTGTTGGTACTTTGCATAAAAAACGTCATTGGTAAGTAGTTATCAGTCATTGGTGTTGGGAGGTGCCTTGTCCTTTGAAATGATCGGGGAGCATAGTGTAGATCACAGGGACAAAAGACAAAGTAACGAGAAACTGGTCAAAGGTACGAATGACAAATGACGATTGACAAATGACATCCACTCTACGCTCTATGCTACTTCCCTTCATCGCACATATTGATCTTGATTGCTACTTCGTTTCCGTTGAGCGGATAAAGGATACATCGCTCATTGGTAAACCGGTTGTGGTTGCCGGAAGTAGTCAGAGAAGGGGAGTTATTGCTTCGGCTTCCTATGAGGCACGCCGGTTCGGAATACACTCCGCAATGCCAACAGCACGAGCAATTAGACTATGCCCGCATCTTATCGTCGTTGCTGGTCATCATCACATTTATTCGGAGTACTCTGATCGGTTGTACGACCGTATGATGGAAATTGCGCCGGTCGTCGAACGTGCATCCATCGATGAAATGTATCTCGATTTTACAGGATGTGAGAAGCTTTATGATGATGATCTCCCCGGCTATATGAAAAAACTACAGGGATTAGTATTAACGGAATTTCTTCTTCCCTGTACCATCGCGTTGGCATCCAACAAATTAATCGCCAAGATCGCGGCTAACCAAGTAAAACCAGCAGGTGTTACTTTCGTACCACACGGCACAGAGGAAGCCTACATGGCTCAACTGCCGATAGGTGTCATACCGGGTATCGGCAAGAAGACCGAAGAGATGCTTCTGAAAAGAGGGTATCAACTTGTTGC
>CAYGZY010000076.1:0-10745 GCA_964354485.1 uncultured Chlorobiaceae bacterium
TCCTGTGACATTACGATAAGTATCTGAGGCGAAGTTATATACGGATACGCAACCAATTCGGGCGAGATGATAACTTGTGCACTACAGGCACTTCCCCGTGCTTCCGGTCCGAATGCCTGTATCATGGTCGCGTACTTATTATCAAAAATGGAAGCGGCGCGTCCCAAGATATACCCGCTGAGTATGACACCCTGTCCGCCAAAACCACCTATTTTTATCTCCGTTCGTGACATTGAGAATTCCTTATCCTTTGTACAATTGATACTTTTCACCGAATTTCTTTGAATAGTGATCATTCATTGCATCGAGGTAGGTTGGCCGTTCTTTATCAACGAACTTACCAACCGTAATTTTGCCCTGAAAACTCAGTGAAACTGTCTTCGTATCGGCGTCGTTTTTAATTTCGCTGTTCTCCTTAAAATATATCATCTGATCGAGGCCGTCACCGAGCTTGTTGCGTCTGCTGAAGAGCGTGGGGCACGGAGCAAGGACTTCAACGAATGAAAATCCCTTTTTAAGAAGAGCTTCCTTGATAGCTTTCGTTACATGCCGCACATGGTAGGCAGTCCATCGCGCAACGTACACTGCGCCGCACGACTCTGCCAGGTACGGTAAATTGAATGACTCTTCGAAATTACCGTGAGGGGTAGTTGATGCCGTGGCAGTCAATGGAGTTGTCGGCGCCACCTGGCCTCCTGTCATTCCGTAAATAAAATTATTGAGGAGAATGACGGTCATATCAACATTCCGGCGTGCTGCGTGTATAAAATGATTACCACCGATGGCTGTGAGATCGCCGTCGCCGCTGTAAACAATGACCTTGAGCTGAGGATTCGCCAGCTTTAGTCCTGTTGCAAATGGAATTGCCCTGCCGTGCGTTGTATGGAACGAATCCAGATTGATGTATCCCGCAACTCGTCCCGTACATCCGATACCCGAAACGACAGCGACTTTGCTCAGATCGAGACCGCTCGTTTCAAGTGCGTGGGCAAAACAGTTTACGGTTGTGCCGATCCCGCAGCCGGGACACCAGATGTGCGGCATCCTGTCCATGCGTAGAAATTCTTCGACCGTGTTAATGGGCATACTTTCATCGACTTCGAGTAAATCTTCAGACATTTCTATCCCTTCACAGAAGTGTAAATAACATTATAAATATCCTTTGGATTATGCACCGAACCGCCTCCATGCGGAACAAGTACCACTCTCGCTTTACCGGCAACACAGCGCTCAACTTCGAGTACCATCTGTCCGTAATTTATTTCAGGAACAACAAACGCCTTCACCTTTTGCGCCAACTCCCTGATGCGTTTTTCGGGGAAGGGCCACGCGATTACGAGCCGCAAGTGACCGACCTTCATACCTTCTTTACGGGCCTGTTCAATAGCCGGGATCACGACACGGGATGTGATACCATAGGAAATCACAACTACATCCGCATCATCTATCTGGTCTTCGCGTACTTCTACAATTTTTTCCGCATTAAGCTGGATCTTATTCACGAGGCGTCTGACTAACTTCTCCTGCGCGGCAGTTGTCATCACCGGGTAGCCGCGTTCGTCATGCGTCAGTCCGGTGACGTGAATATTGTACCCGTCGCCTGCTTTAACCATCGGCGGTACCATGTCCTTGTCCGGTTTGAAGAGAAGGAAATCTTCCTTCGCACCCTCGTAATAACGGCGAGGATAAATCTCAATTTCATCGGCGGGAGGAATGATTACACGTTCCGTCATATGACCTACGCACTCATCCATCATCACTAGGACGGGAACACGATATTCTTCAGACAGATTGAATGCTTTGATAGTGAAATCGAAACACTCCTGCGGCGAATTCGGACAGATCGCGATGATGCCGTAATCGCCGTGCGAACCCCAGCGTGCCTGCATCATATCACCCTGCGCGGGGAGAGTCGGAAGTCCGGTCGACGGTCCCGCACGCTGAACATCGACAAAGACACACGGAGTCTCGGTCATTGCTGCCAGGCCGATGTGTTCCATCATGAGCGAAAAACCGGGTCCGGAAGTCACCGTCATTGCTTTCTTCCCAGCCCATACCGCTCCCTGGATAGCGATTGAAGAAGCAATTTCGTCTTCCATCTGAATGAACATGCCACCAATCAGCGGAAACCTGTCCGCACAGCGCTCCACAACTTCCGTGGAAGGCGTGATAGGATAACCGGCGACAAATCTGCATCCGGCGGCTATCGCCCCTTCAGCACAGGCGTGATCACCATCTAAAAATATTGCCCCTGTTAATACACCTTTTGGATCTGCTTTCATGTATCCCTCTTACTTTTTCTTTTTCTTGAACATGAAACCGTAAATTGCAAAATCCGGACAAAGTAATCCGCACATGTTGCAACCGTTGCACATCTCGCGTGAAACGAGAACCGGCGGATGATACCCTTTAGCATTGTACTGATCGGAAAGTTTCAGAGCATCTGTGGGACAAAACTCCACGCAGAATCCGCACCCCTTACACCGCTCGACGCTGATGACGACCGTTCCTAGACTTTTCTTCTTTTGTTCTGTTTCAACCATTGGTGACCTTAAAGGATGAAGTAAAATGAAGTACTGTTATGCTTTGAAGCATCACATACTACGCCAAATTGGAAAATCGAATTACCTCATTTTTTCATTGAATTCGCATTATTGTATGTCAAGAGTGAAAAACAGACTCACTGCATTTATTACTTTTGAAAATCTTTTTGACCGGTTATCCCATGATTCTACAGCCAGAGTAAAATGACGAACATCGATACACCGATGATTGCCATGATAATATCTGCGGGAAGCAGAAAATTACTCGCAGCGTATTGAGCGCCACCTAAATAAAAAAGCAGAAGGGGGATGATGATAACGGCTACCGCATTAGTCAGTGCAATCCTCCGCGCCCAGTGATGACCCGATCTGACTCCCGCCGCGCTGTACATTGTACTCACACCGAAAGGAATGATAATGATACCGATGAACTGACTCAGGAGAATATCGGGTGAGAGGGATCGCAGTGCCTCACCGGACAACTGACTGTTCAGCCACATACCGACAAGGGGCGTATCGAACAGGTGTACCAATGCAATAACACACAAAAGCGCTCCATCGATCAGCAGGACTCTCGACGCAATGTGGTGTTTATTCAATCTTCACTCTCTTCAAAATCCACTGAGATACGGTATCGAGCACACCGGGACCAAATTCCTTTGCCAGCGTTGCATACTCCGTAGGATTACCGGTCTCTGCTTTCTGGAACAGGTGATTGGTTTTAGGAAATATGTGCACAGTGTGATCCTTGTTCTTCCCAAGTTCGAGGGCTGTCCGGATTCTCCGGCCGTTGAGGACGGGATCGACCTGCATATCAAGTTCACCGAAAATTGCCAGTACGGGACACCGGACTTTCGCAAGATCCTTTGCGGGATTGTAGTCGATGAAATATTTGAACCAGGGGCTTCGAGCAAGCCGGAGAGTCGCATTAACTTGTGTTTCAGCATATGTGTTTACATCCACAATTGATCGCCGCTGGTCATCAGGCATTTTCTCTATCTGAGCGATAGTCTTCTTCAGAATTGTATCTCGGATATCTTCCCAGCCGGAATCAGTCCTAATAGCCTCATAGACGCGGTTCTGGAGAATGAGCGATCCCGTTATTTCTTCTTCCTGCATACCGCTCAGTCGACCGAGAACCTCCATCTGCTTCAGAATTATCGTATCTCCTGAAACGCCGGTTCCTCCCATGAGAACTATGAAGGCAACATCGTGCGGCTCGGATGCAAGCATTACGGCAATTGTGGCGCCTTCACTGTGGCCGCACAATCCTATTTTATTCGGATTAATATCTTTCCGTCCTTTCAGGTAATTCATCTGTGCAAGGACATCGAGCATAAAATCTTTTCCTGTAGCTCCTTCAGAAGATCCAGTGGATTTCCCCACTCCCCTGTCGTCGCACCGGAGGACGGCAAGTCCATTTTTTGTAAGATGCTCTGCAAGTATCCGAAATGGTTTAAATCCGAAGATTTCTTCATCGCGATTCTGAGCGCCGCTTCCGGTTATCAGAATTACAGCCGGAGATGGTCCGCCTGATTTCGGCAGCGTAAGAGTACCAGCCAAAGTATCTTTACCGTTCTGAATTAATACTTCTTCTTCGTTATAAAGATTTACTTTTACGTCCACAGGATGACCGAGATTGAGAGAATTTTTTATCAGGTGGAATGTACCCTTCAATCCCGACTGAGAAAAATCTCCGCGGATTGTATCACTATTTATAACTCCATCGAATATAGCCAGACCGGGACCTGCGGCAAGCTCGAAATGTATTTTATCAACAATTGTCTGTATGTTTTTCAACGGCAATCCGAAGGCATTCTGCTGGGGAATATCTATTGTCCCTCCGAGAGAATCTCCAGTTCTCCTGAAATCTGTTTTAATGACCAGATCCGTTCCCACAATCGTAATGGCGCCTTCCCAGTGGCCACTCACGTTTGGCTGAGCTTTTGTGCTAGAATAAAATAAAATGATAATATTTAGAAGTATAAGTATATGGTGTGATTTGACCACGACATATTCCTTTCTCTCTAAGTTACTCCACAATCCAAGATCCCCAAACCCCCGCAGCGATACACTTCTATGGAAGTCGTTCCAGGATTATTTTTGCCATCTTGAGGAGTTTCTCCTTATAAATTAATCCGCCTCTCATGCTGATATGGTCATCCCAGATAATCTCGCCGGTTCGGGAATCCACGATATAGAAAAGCATCGTCACCTGCGTAATGCTTTCGTAGGAAACTTTTTCATAAGGCGTAGTTAGCGGATTTCGAAGTTGTCCGTATTGCTGAGAAGCGTGTACATTGTATCCCCCGACAAAAAGAAATGCAAAACAATCGCTCCCGAAGAGCTTGCCA
Source organism: uncultured Chlorobiaceae bacterium (assembly GCA_964354485.1). Classification (GTDB taxonomy): domain Bacteria; phylum Bacteroidota; class Ignavibacteria; order UBA10030; family SZUA-254; genus CAYGXH01. Next base: position 4,898 of record CAYGZY010000076.1, read on the forward strand.
AGGAATGTGGAAGTCCGTAAGTAACGGCTTGAATCATCCTCAGGCTTTTCATAGCCGACAATCCGCCTGTAAACTACCCGCAGGAGCTGTTCGTGAAGAGTATCCTTCTTGAAAATATCGTTCAGATAAAACGGGGGATATCCTTCGGGAATTTCTCTATCCGGCAATTCTTTATCGGGCGGCAAAGTAATAACTTTATACTTCCGATCCCTCTCAGCGATCAGTCCTATGGACGTTATGAGTGAATTAGTGAGTATGTACCCCTTTTCCTGCATGGTGCTCGCGTAGTAATCCAGGCACGTACGCGCTAATTTTTTATTCTCAATGAGGTTCACCAGGCTGGTATCGGTAGACATAGCATCGAGGATGAGGCACTCCTCCAGAAGTGATACCGATTTCAGCTCCTTCTTCTTTTCAAGAAACGTCGGATACCTCACGAGCGGAGAGCCGGAGCATCCGCCGAGAAGAACTGCACAGATCAGCGTAACCGATAGGATATTATTTTTAATCACCATAGACACTCCAATTTATTTTTAATGAGAACCAACGACTCTCTTGTATGCATCGAGTGTCTGTTCTGCAACTGATTGCCAGAGAAAATTTTTCCTTATGTGTTCCCGAAGCTGAACATTCTTCACATCCTTCAGCGCCGCGGCTATTCCCTGCCCGATACTTTCCACCGATTTCGGCTCGACGTACCTGGCGAATCCCCCAAAATATTCGTCCGTACCGCCGTATTTCGTGATGACGATCTTCGAACCTGCAAGCGCTGCCTCGAGCGCCGCGATACCGGGCGTTTCAAAAAAAGAAGGCAGGGCAAAAACATCGCTCGCGGCATATGCAGACGCAAGTTCGTCGGAATCATTCGGTATTGAATCAAGTACCAATAAATTGGGATTTTTCTCGGCTTCCCGGAGGCACATTCTACCCGCCTCGGTCTCTTCCTTTCGTCCGATAAAAACTGCCGGATGATTAATTTTCTCTAGAGCACGGAACAAGCGCAGAACGTTTTTCCTTTCCGGACCGATATGCCCGACAGAGAGTATAAAATTATTTATACCGTACCGCTTTACGAATAGCGATGGGTCTGCACCGTAAAATCTTTCCTCAACTCCGTTCGGCACCACGACGATTTTATCCCTGTCGATTCCCAATCCACTCCGGAGTAATCCGGCTTCCCTGCGGGTGTTTGGCATAACGAGTTTCGACCATTCACAGAGATCCGCGAGAAAACCGTAATCTATCCATATCCCTTTCAGCATTTTTGCCAGAAACCGCTCGGCCCTGAGACCGAGAGAGAGAAACAGGGGTGAATGGAGCGAAAAGAAAATCGGCGTAACTACGAAGGGCATCCCTTTGCGGCGGAGTTCGCGTCCGAAATGATATGTGCCGATGTTTGCGCCAAAGAGATGAACCAAATCGAAATCTTCATTCCGCACATCCTTCCATGGATCGTGGAATGTTACCTGAACACCGAGATCCTCAAGGTGCTTCTTCGTTCTGAGAATCTGGGTCCGAGGTCCACCCTTCAAAAGTATTACCGCCTGGTAGGACGCGAAGAGGATTTTCATGATATTATTTTAAGATTGTTGTTTTCTTTATTATACATATATCTGATCCCTCGCATTATCTCGTTATTCTTCGCACCGCATCCTCAAGCCGATTAACGACGATCCAGGGATTGAATTTCCGAATTCGCGGAATATTATCCGGGACAACCTCGGTAACGGGAGGCCGACGCAACAGGAGCTTATTCAGATCAATATAATTCTCCGTCGGCGTGTATGCTTCTGCCCCGTCCGTCCGTGTAATCCGCAGCCGACTATCCTCATACTGTCCGATTCCTTTGATCGTCAGACTATCACCATCTAATGTTGCATCAAACTGCAATTGCGCCCTTCTTTTCCACCATCTGGCAATGTCGATCATCGTCCTGATTTCCATATTTCTCTTCCTCACAAGAGAAAAAACAAATTTCAGCACTTCTTCATTCCCGTCTTTCGGGTGATGGTACAGGATTACCGGCGTTCGCTCTGCAATATGCCGGTCTATAACCATGCGGTAATAGTCCTTCATCGAATGTCCATCATACCCCTGACGGCGCAGAGTACCGATACTGACCGGGTGGATGGGGATCTGGAGTACGGGTGAAAGTCCCGAACCGAGCCACGGAGCAGAGGGCAGATTATCATAATCGTATGAAAATTCGGAGGAATATTCAAATCCGTTATCGATTATCGCCCGGGCGATGTTGTAATTCCACTTTCCGTAGGGAGAAGCATACCCAGGCGGCAAGAGACCATGCTCCCGCATGTACCCGAGTGCGCGCCTGATATTTTCATTAACCTGAGGGTAATTCACGTAGGGCTTATGCTCATAACAATGGAGCGAGATTTCGTGATCGGTCATTTTCTTAAAGATGTTCAATTCATCGAGCTGACTTTTCACATCTACAAACCAGGTAGCATTCACACCCGACTCGCAGAGCAAACGATAGAGTTTTTCTACTTCTTCGGATGATGCATAATCAGTGTCGATACGCAGAACAAATGGAGATCCTTCATCCTGAGGATAATACCATGAGTGAATATAGGGGAATCCTCGTCTGTGGTGGAGAAGTTCCAGACACCGTACAAAAAGTCTGCGGACGTTTCCCTTCGAAACCGTCGAGACGACCTCATGGGGAAAGCGCGATCTTTCACTCATAAAAGATTTGGATGTACATCTAACATCGTTAATCAGCGTACCGCAGTCGGAAGGAAGAACCGCAACATGACCGCCGGAATATTCTGAGAGAAAGAGTGCAGGGGTACCGTTCTGTGTCCGGAGATAATTCGATCCCTTCAGCATTGTACATTTCTTTTCGATATCAATCAACCAGATCCCGCTGAACGGCGAGTCGGTTTCCGGTAATAAATATTTCACATACTCATTTTTAACCTTCTCCCCAGTTATACGCCCGAATACTACAGCGGAACAGAGAAGACTCCCGCCACTCCGGAGGTACGAAATGATTTCTGAATCATGGCTCGCATCCGCATCATCTGCAACGATGATCACACTGAATGCAGATCCCGAAAGTTCAACGGGTGCGATGGAATACGGGACTCCCTCCTGTTGCAGGAGGATTTCCCATCCGGCGATATTTTTTCCGAGGAGACCGATAAGATACCGGTTCATACTCTCCTGACCAAAGAAACCAATTCTTCTTTTGTAATAGATTTCGTCAGCATAATCATCACACCATAAACGGCAACACCTGTTGCTATTGCAAAAATTACGGGTATTGGCGGTAAGATTATCACGCAAAATCCCATAACAATTGTCGAGATAATGATCGACCAAAGGGATCCTGGAAGCGGGATTTTGCTGAATTCATGGTATTTCTTCCTCATGATGAAGTATGTAGCTGCCTCCGAGATCACCATTGCAGCGGCAGCGCCGACGACACCGAAGAGGAGTATGCCTCCGACAATCGAGATCAGATAGATTGCTCCGCTTATGAGCATCACTTTAGCGTATATTTTTTCTTTTCCGAATGCGATGAGACCGGAGGTGTAAACAGTGTGAAGCGTTGTGAACATGAAGAACCATATGAGTACTGTAAACAGAAGCGCAGAATCGGCATACTGCGTCCCGAATACGAGGAGCATGATGTCTCCCGAGAGAACCGTTCCACCTACACAGATCGGTAGCGTCAGGAGAAGAATCCACTTCATCGAAAAAGTGAGCGTTGAAGTAAGGAGCGCCGGTGAACTCTCCTGCAAGCGGGAGCTCGCCGGAAGAAGCAGGGTTCCGAAAACCCTGTCAAACATCAGCAGAAAAAGGACGAGTTTACTCGCAGCACTGAAGAGGCCTACCTCATGGTTGGTCATTAGTATGCCGAGGGCGATCTGCGGCACATTAATGCTTAATCCGCCTATCAGGGAGCCATAACCTAAGGGAAATGATGACTTCAGGAGCTCACGCCCGCCTTTCAGAGTAAACCGAAACTGCTCCCCCTGCATCACACGACGATACATCAACCACAAATAGACTGCATGGATGATATCACCAGCGACCGCGGCGATCGCAACCCACACTATATCCGATGCGGAACGCACAAAAAGAAAAATCATTCCGAAGTAGACGACGGCAGACATCATCCTGCCTGCTCCGATGAATCCCATCCGCTCTTTTCCTTGATAGTACCATTCAATCAGGAAGGAGAATGGGAAAAGCGAGAGACAAAATACGATAATGAGAAACGCCGTCTCACGCGAAACGAAGAGGAGGCAAACGATGACGACACCGACGTAAGCGATGCATCCCGTTACAAGGCGAAGAGAGACTATGGCATTGATAAGGTTCTTTGGGGAACCGCGTGCAGTTTCGCGGGTCCCGTAAAAAGGCATACCAAACGCACTCACCATCACCGCATACGATAAGACCGCAAAACCTACACTGACAGCGCCGAACTCCTGGACACCCACTTTCCTTGCAAGGTATGCAATGGCAAGGAAACCGAGTATCCTCCGGGCGACATCACTTCCCATAATTGCGAGAAAATTTTTTGATAACCGCTTCACGGAATATCTTCACTTAGGATATTGAGCAATTCAGTCTCCCGCTTCTGCCATGGAAAGAGGGCAACAATGCGGGCTCGTGCGCGGGCGCCGTATGAAACATCCATTCCGAACGCTTGATTGATGGCGAGAGCAAGTTTCACTGCATCACCGGGAGGAACTAGCAGTCCAGTATCGCCAATGGCAGTCGGATTGCCGCCGATCCGTGTAGCGACCGGAATACATCCGCATGCCATTGCCTCACATAGCGCATTGGACAAACCTTCGGAGCGGGATGGCTGGCAATACACCAATGCTCTCTGATAAAATGGCAGGATATCATTACGAGCGATTTTTCCGATGCACTTCACATTGATTGGCGGTTGGTACCGTTCGGCAAAATCTGTTGATACTCCGACTATAACGAAAGAGACCGCAGGCAATCTTCTGGCTGCCTCTAAGAGGATATCGATTCCCTTTACTTTCCACGTCAGGGGGTCATTTGCAGCGGCAACGGTAAGAACGATCTTTTCTTTCGGACCGAGGGATTTCCAGAAATCGGTATCATACCCCGTAGGAAGACAGATGATGTTCTTTCCATCGTACTCAGCGAGACGAATGATACTATCGCTGATTGACGGATCGACCGCAAGAACGGTTGTCGCTTTACGGTACACATATCGGGCGAGCCTGGCTTTGAAAGGATTCAACCAAATTCCATATCCGATCTCCTCATTTTTTGCTGCATCGACCCCTGCCGCGACGACGTACGCAGGTATCCCCAGAAAGCGGGCAAAGAAAACTCCGACGAATGCATATGAGGAAGCAAACCAGCAGAAAACTCGTTTCGCCGTAAAAATTTTAAATATTATTTTAAAGGCAGCGCCGAGACCGTTCCCGATCTGTTTCATAACATCAAAACGCGTCTCTAAAATTCGTATATCATCCTCAATAAACGGAGCAGAGAATGCGGATATGAAAAGTATTTTACGCCTGCCGGTCAGACGGGTCCTCTTTGATGTTTTTCGATTTCTCGCCGGAGATATGAAACAACCTTTTCTGCTACGGCATCCCAGTTAAATGTTGAAGCCCATTCTATCGCATTTTTAGCGAGTCGTTCCCTCATCTCCCGGTCATTAATTAGAAGGAGAATTTTTTCCGAAAGATCTACCACGTCTCCATACCTATATAGCAAACCCGTCTCGCCATCTTTGATTGCATCCCTCAGACCGGGCACATCACTTCCGATGACGGTTGTACCGCATGCATTTGATTCTATCACGGTCAGTCCCCATCCTTCCTTA
>CAYGZY010000077.1:0-8868 GCA_964354485.1 uncultured Chlorobiaceae bacterium
ACCATGTAATGAAAACGCGCGATAATTCTGAATATCTGCCCGGTCGTGTAATCGTAAAAATGAAAGACGCCGGTCATTTATCCAAAGGCTCCGGTACATTCGGTATCAAATCGGTGGATGAAGCGCTTCAGCAGTATTCGATAACATCTGTTGAAAATCTCTTCCCGCTGAATATGGTCGGGGAAAACGGCCGATCGATGGATTTGTCAAAATTCTTTTTTTTGTACTACTCATCCCCTTATGATCCCTTCGAAATCAGCAAAGAGTTGTCTCAATTACCGGAAGTGGAATACGCCGAGCCCTGGTTCGTGTATCGTGTGTCGGAGGTAAACAGTTGTCCTGTGTACGATCCTTCGAGGCACGTTCAGTGGGGATTGAATAATATTTTAGCAGATACTGCATGGTGTATATCAACCGGAGATACATCAATACTAATTGCGGTCGTTGACAACGGGACTCAGGTTGCGCATCCCGATCTCGCGGCGAATGTGTGGATTAATCCCGGTGAATACGGCGGAGGGAAGGAATCAAATGGGATGGATGACGATGGAAACGGCAAGATCGACGACTGGCGGGGGTGGGATTTTGCCGGAGCTGATCAAAGCAATCCTATCGAAGACAACAATCCGGCACAGACGAGTAATTCCCACGGTACGCACGTCGCCGGTATCGCGGCTGCCGTGTCGAATAATTCTGTCGGTGTCGCAGGAGTTGCATACTCGTCGAGGATTCTGGCAGTAAAAACAGCCGCCGACAATAATCCCACTGTCATCTCGTACGGATTGCCGGGAATTATCTATGCGGCGGGCATGGGTGCGCATATCATCAACTGCAGCTGGGGTGGTGCGGGTTCCTCGCTCACAGAACAAGAAATCATCGATTCGGTGGTTGCATGGGGCTCTCTGGTAGTTGCAGCGGCTGGAAATCAAGGTTCTACCGGTAATCCGATTAACTATCCTGCAAGTTACCGGGGTGTGATGTCGGTTGCTGCTGTCGATTCGCTCGATCGGAAACCGTCGTATTCTGAATATAATGAGTACGTTGACGTTGCTGCACCGGGAGAGCATATATTCAGCACGTACAATAATTCAACTTACGGATATTTCTCAGGGACGTCGCAGGCAACTCCTTTTGCAAGCGGTGTGGCGGCTTTGGTTAAATCGGTTTTTCCTGGCTACACGATGGAACAGGTGAGTGAACAGATCCGTGTGACGTGTGACAATATAAATTCTGCAAATCCCTCGTACGTAACTCTCCTCGGGAAGGGAAGAATAAACGCGCTCAACGCGCTGACCGTCTCTTCGCCCTCATTGCGTATGATCTCTCTTACCGTTAAGGATACCAGCAGCGGAAATGCCAACGGTGTTCTTGAACCGAATGAGGAAGCGGCGCTCATTTTGATGTTTAAGAATTATCTTCAGCCGACTTCTTCTTCTGCGCTGGTCACTCTCTCATGCAGTGATACGAATATTGAAATCCTAAACGGTATTTATCCAATTCATGCGGTGGGTACGCTCGAGACGGCAACCAACAGGAACAATCCGTTTCAGATCGTCGTTAAGCAGAATCCGCCGCCCGGTCACATGGTGCGGTTTACTTTGAACATGTCTGATGCCGGGTACTCGGACGTTCAGATTTTCACGGTTCTCATCAATCCTACATTCGCGACGCACGATGTGAACAATGTTCAGTTAACGTTAACGAATCTCGGACGTATTGGTTACGTTGATCTCACTAATACCTTCGGCGAGGGATTCGTTTTCGGTAATGGTAATCAGCTTTATGAAGGTGGATTGATTCTCGGATACAGCAGTACCAAGGTCGTCGATAATATCCGAAATACGACAAGCGGTGGTCAGGATGCCGACTTCTCCTCTTCGCTCATTTACAGTCTGACAACTCCGGGAATTATATCTGCTCAGGATGGATATACAGCATTCACAGATGCCTCAGCTCCTTTGGCAAACAGACTGGGTGTTGCGATTGATATGTACTCTTACGCATTCACCAGTCAGTTAGATAGCGATTACGTTATCCTGAGGTATGATATCCGAAATACTTCGGGTGTCCAAATAAACGGACTCTATGCCGGTCTCTTTTTCGACTGGGATATGCTCCCGGATTACTCAACGAACAGAACTGACTATGATCCATCCCGCTCATTGGGATACGCATGGGATACCGTACCGGTGAATCCAGTGTACTGCGGCACACGAGCGTTGGATAGTGCCGCGAGTTATGCAGGTTTGCTCTCCTCTTATTCAAGCTTTTACACTCGTACTGCCAAATACTCATGGATCAGCGGCGGGATAGTTCCGTACACGGAAGTTGCCGACATTCATTTCGTGATTTCTTCGGGTCCGTATTCGCTGGCGCCGAACGCAAGGCAGATGGTCGGTTTTGCGCTTATTGGCGGCACGAGCCTCGCGAATTTGCAGGCAAGCGCAGATGCTGCATTGATTAAATGGAACGAAATCAAGACGCTGGTCGGAGTGGAAGAGGACGAATCAATTCCGACGGCATACGTACTTAATCAGAATTATCCCAATCCGTTTAATCCGGGAACGACGATAGAATTCGAGGTTCCCAAAACAGGGCAGGTTTCACTGAAGGTATATGACATCACAGGGCGGGAAGTTGCCACGCTTGTTGACGGAGTTCGGGCGGTAGGATCGTACTCGATTCCCTTCGACGCATCAGGTCTATCGAGCGGAGTATATTTTTACAAGCTTCAGGCAGGTGAATACTTCGCCGTCCGTAAGCTCGTAGTGATGAAGTAGGAAGAAACGCGCAAATTACCTCTCCCCCTGAATCCCCCTCTCCACGCGCGTGGAGAGGGGGACAGTAGGTGAGGGGGTGAGGTCAATTCGGTAATGTCTTCAAGTTGATATCAGAACATCTCTTCGATCCCACCGATTGATACATTTAACCGCACTGTAGCGCAATCGAGGTTGACCTTTTATGTCCTATTTCAATAATTGACTGCTACCAGAATTTACATTAAATTTAATCCTGAATATTTTCCAGTAGGTTTATTTACAAAATTGAAAATCATAATTTCCATATTATTGATACTCTCACTTGCCGTTCCGTTCGGCGGATCTTTTATTGTTTTGCAATTTCAAAAACAACTGATCAAAAAAGAAATAAAAAATCGAATTATTTCGGGGATAGATAGAAACGACCTCGTGATTCTCAAGTTTACGAAAACAGAATCTGAGAGCAAATTAAAATGGAAAGAATCCAAAGAATTTGAATACAACGGAGAGATGTACGACGTCGTAGAGTCGGAATTTAACGGTGATACGATAACGTATTGGTGCTGGTGGGATCGCGAGGAAACAAGACTTAACCGGCAATTGAATGATTTAGCGGACCGAGCCGCTGAGCAAAATACATGGAATGAGGAAAATCTCAGACGGATCACTACCTTTTTACAATCACTCTATTCTCCGAGCAGATTCGATTTTGATGCATTCGCTAATTTTCGATTTGCTCCCCGACCTACGCTTAACTATTTTTATTCTTCCATCTGCATACCCCCGCCAATTCCTCCTCCGTAGTCGGTACAAACAAATATTCGGTTCCTATTTACCCGATTCCTTCTCAGGATGTGGGTTATCATTATTTGTTTAGCCATGAAAGGAATTATAATGAAGAAAATCATATTTCTATGGTTATTCATAGGAGTGTGTTCGGTATGTCGCACCCAGGTATTAACCGTTAAAGACCAGGAAAATAATCAGCCTCTGGAACTCATAAACTTGAGCAGTCAGAATCCCAAAGCATCTGCGGTCACCAACGCACAGGGACAAGCTGACATTTCGGCGTTCAGGGGATCTGCCGGAATCGAATTTCGGTTTTTGGGATACGCTCCAAAAATAATCAGCTACGAGGAGTTGGAAAAAGAGAATTATCTGATTTATCTCTTACAATCTCCTTTAGCCATGGAACAGGTCGTGGTTTCGGCAACGCGATGGTATCAATCACAGAGGGAGATTCCCGCCAGGATCACAACCATTGCATCAAAAGAAGCAGAGATACAAAATCCACAAACCGCTGCGGACTTATTGGCTACATCAGGCGAAGTATTTATTCAAAAAAGTCAGCAGGGCGGTGGAAGCCCTATGATAAGGGGTTTCGCAACAAACCGTCTTCTCATAAATGTCGATGGAATACGAATGAACACTGCCATCTTTCGCAGCGGAAATTTGCAGAATGTGATTTCAATCGACCCGTTCGCAACAGAGAGAACGGAAGTTCTATACGGACCTAATTCGGTGATTTACGGCAGTGACGCCATCGCAGGTGTGATGAGCTTCTACACATTGACCCCGCAGATATCATTGAGTGAAAAGCCGTTCATCAAAGGGAATGCGGTATCCCGCTATTCATCTGCGAATGATGAAATTACAGGTCATTTCGACCTGAGCGTCGGTTGGGAAAAGTGGGCTTTTATCTCAAGCTTCTCACATAATAAGTTTGGTGATCTGCGCATCGGAAGCAACGGGCCCGATGAATATTTACGTCGGCAATATATCCAGCAAATCGACAGCGTCGATAGGGTCATTTCTAACGAGGACCCTTTGGTTCAGCGACCAACGGGATATTCACAAATCAACATGATGCACAAGGTTCGTTACAAGCCGAATATCAACTGGGATTTTACTTACGGAATTCATTACTCGACGACAACAGATTATTCGCGTTACGACAGACTTCTGCGTTACCGTAATGGTTTACCAAGAAGTGCGGAGTGGTATTATGGACCTCAGAAATGGATGATGAACAGTCTGAATCTGACGCATAATACAACATCGGGTATTTACGACCAGTTTACCTCACGCTTGGCATATCAATTCTTTGAGGAGAGCCGTATTGACCGCGATTTTAACAAAACTGAGCGAAGGTCGAGGATTGAAAAAGTTCATGCGTATTCGGTCAACTTCGATTTTGCAAAGTCGCTTTCGGACAGACATAATTTCTTTTACGGCTTAGAAGCTGTTTATGATGATGTCACTTCCACAGGAACTGATGAAGATATCTCCACGGGAGCCATCCAGACCGGTCCATCCCGTTATCCACAATCGACATGGGGCTCATATGCCGGCTACATTACGTATCAGTTCAAAGCCACGGATGAATTGATGCTTCAGGCAGGTGCGCGGTATAATCAATATGTACTCGATGCTAAATTCGATACAACATTTTATCCATTTCCGTTTACTTCAGTAAACATAAATAACGGTGCTCTCACCGGAAATTTGGGTTTAATGTACAATCCTGCTGAAACATGGTCGCTGAGCGCGAATCTATCGACGGGATTCCGTTCGCCGAACGTAGATGATATAGGTAAAGTTTTCGACTCTGAACCGGGAGCTGTGGTTGTCCCAAATCCCGATCTGAGTGCCGAGAAAGTCTATAACGGAGAGGTCGGAATCACCAAGGTCTTCGGAGATATTGTGAAAGTTAACATGACAGGATTTTACACCTGGCTGAACGATGCCATGGTAAGAAGAGACTTCACGCTGAACGGTGAGGACAGTATTATGTATGACGGTGAGTTAAGCCGTGTGCAAGCTATTCAGAACGCGGCGCATGCCGTTGTTTGGGGCATACAAGCGGGAGCAGAAGCACAACTGCCCGGAGGATTTTTCTTCTTGTCCCGTCTCACTTACCAGAAAGGAGAAGAAGAGCTTGACGACGGTACAACAAATCCACTGCGACACGCTGCTCCCTGGAATGGCATATTGAAGTTAATATACACAGCACCAAAACTCAGATTCGAGATATATTCTGTACACTGCGGTGAAGTAACTTATGATAATCTCCCACAGGAGGAACGGGGTAAAGATTACATGTACGCTGTTGATAAAAATGGGAATCCATATTCGCCCGGTTGGTACACTTTGAATTTCAAGACGATGTATCATCTTTCCGACCAGCTATCTGTAAGTGGCGGAGTAGAAAACATCACTGATAAGCGTTACAGACCATACAGTTCAGGCATTGCATCGCCGGGAAGGAATTTCATTCTGAGTTTACGGGTGGGCTTTTAGTGGAACGTAGAATTCCGATTTCTGACTCAGTTTGAACAAAGACAGAAATCGGAATTCTGGCTATGCCAGGTACGTCCGCCGTGATGTAATTGCCCGGAAATCCTCCCGAAGGTTTACAGTGCAATCCTCCCGGAGGTTTTCTGTGATTGAACCGAGTTAACCTCCGGGAGGTTTATTAGTACCTTCGGGAGGTTTGCACCGGTCCCCGGGTGTCACGGTCCCAGCCCGACAGACCCGCTCGACCGAGTCGATCGGGCGAGTGGCTGGCGGGCACACCGTGACACAAACGATTCGGGAGGTTTGTAAAATCTCTACAATCGATCTTGGAATGGTCCACGTCCGCTGCGATGAAATACTCCCTCTATAATTTCCCCCTTATAAAAGGGGAGATGCTTGTGCATGCTTTTTTTATTGTTAAGTAGGGCATGCGAATCCACGTGGTAAAAACTTTCCCCCTTCAAAAGGGGGAAATGCAAAAGGGGTTGGCAATGTCAATTCCGTCATCGATGTGCCATATGTCTGAACCCTGATTTGCGGGATTAATTGATTACCAGGATGAAAAATATTTCTGTGGAATAGTGAGTCAGTATACAGTTCCGCTGTTCGCTAGTTGTACTATCGAACGCATTTCAATATAGAGTTATACTCTTATGAGAGTAGAACTCTGAATTGATTATACTTCGACAGTACAACTGTTGAAGAACTGGCAGGGTATATATTGATGCTTGTCAATTCTGGACCCAGTCCTGAACGCAGTGAATGAAGCGAAGCGATGAGAAGTCTCAAACCTCATAACTAAATGCTCAATCCGTTTTATAGCTTCTGGTATGCACAAAAGATCCTTTCATGATGATTAATTCATTCCAGGACCAGGCAGGCCCCGCGAAGGGGGGGGTAGTGCTCTTGTATGGACTTCCCACTCCCATTCTAATAAAATTTTTAAAGTTACTCTTGGAACAACAGGATTTAAAGGATGGTATTGTGGTGGGAAAATATGGTGTGATTAAAAAAAAATTTATAAACAAATTATCAGGTCCTTTTACCTCCTACCGATGGCAACGATGGCGATTCTAAATTTATTCTTTCCGACAGCAATAGCCAAATCACCTCGTATTGCTACACTATGGTACATAACATCTTCCAAACCGATCTGTTGTTTGTAGTTCCTTGATGTAAAACCATTAAAATGAAAGATATCGCCAAAGTCATTGGCAACAATAACATCATTAATCCCGTTTGCACGGATCGAATTCATATACATATAAGAAAAGGAAGACATTTCACTATCAGGTAGCCACAATTTGTTTTTATATGGATCATGATTTCTATATATCCGAAGTCCGGCAACATAATATTCCCTCCCGGCCTCAAACCACACACCCCATATCGGAGAAATTATTCCAGAATCATTTAATGTCGATACTGTAGAGCCTGATATTTGTAGGATACAATGCTCAAAAGGATAAACTACATTTGATGCAACTGCAAGTATCTCCATTTCACCGGTATTTCTGTTAGTTGAACCCCAAAAGTCCATCACATTGAATGATGTTCCAATTTCAATTTTATTCCAATTCATACCGTCAAAATGAAAAATATTTCCGTAATCACTGCCAGCATACATATTAATCGAACTCGTTCCCCATATTGTCATTATCCTGAGTCCTCCCCACCGCCAGGACCCGGGAGTCGTCCATTCTCTACCATCCCAGTGTTGAGGCATTTTTCCTCCGACCCAAAGATCGCTATCATTAAACGCGAAAATAGAATAATTTTGATAATAACCATAAGCGCTATCCATTGAGGTCATCAGAGACCATGATGCACCATTCCACCTTGCGACGTTATATGAAAAATCTTTCCAATTACCTAAAGAATCCATTACATTTATTTCACCTGCAATCCAAACACAAGTGTCATTTATTATCGCAACGTCCATCATGCCAAATCCCATGAGATTCCCAAGTGTATCTATCTCCCATGTAAAATCATGGCTTGTTGTATCCATTGTAGTTCCGACATCAGTTAATAAGATGTTTTTATAAGTGGGATACATGAAAAAAGCTATTTTACTTTCCATTTTTATACTACCAATTATTACGGCAAACTATATCCTTGCCCAATCTTTTATCGAAATTCCATTCGCCCACCAAGGCGAAATCTCTTCTGCTATATGGGGAGATTACGATAATGATGGTGACCTTGATATTATATTGAATGGGGGAAACGGTACAACATATTTGACAAAAATTTATCGCAATGATAATGGAGGAATATTTACTTTCATAGATGCTGGTCTAACAGATTGCGGTGTCGGCTCTGTTGCCCGGGGAGATTATGACAATGATGGCGACCTTGATATTCTTTTGACTGGTGGAAACGATACAGGATTGGTCGCAAAAATTTATCGTAATAATATTGAAACACCAAACACTCCACCATCCATACCATCTTTACTTGATGCCACAATATTAGGTGATTCCGTTGTATTTAAATGGAATAAATCTACTGACGAACAAACTTTACAGAATGCTCTCACCTACAATTTAAGAATAGGTTCCTCTGAAAGTGGTATCCAAATAAAATCACCGATGGCAGATGTTATTACGGGTCACCGCAGGCTACCTCAAATTGGTAATACAAATCACGACACAAGTTGGATTTTTAAACCTAAAAAGAGTGGGACGTATCATTACAGCGTTCAAGCAATTGATAATGCTTATGCAGGTTCTCAATTTTCAGAAGAAGTGTCAATTGTTGTTGAAGGCCTACCATTCGCCCCAATACTGATTGCCTGTATTCCGGGAAT
>CAYGZY010000078.1:0-4879 GCA_964354485.1 uncultured Chlorobiaceae bacterium
TTTTACCCCTTCTTCTTCCTCACAGATCCCTCATATCTTAAAAAATACGAGAAGCGGTACTGGATTAAGGAGCTCGAAGGGAACAATCCTCTCCGCTTTATTGCTGCGTTCACAAGCTGGTCCGATATGTGGGAAGGAGTCAGGTCCTGCCTTCTCGAGTACAATGAAACTGCCGAGGTAAAAGCTCAAACGTTTCAGGAACTACCAATTCTATACCTACGTCCGGATCCGGTAGTGCAGTTTCTCAAGCAGAGCGGCCGCACTCTGTTCAAAAACATGAAATTTAATGACCTTCACCGGATGCAGATCGACATCGTTACACTCACAAAACGCGGCTCCGCAGTGAGTAATCCCGAACGTCCGGAAGATAAAATCGTCGTTGTCGCACTCTCGGATAACCGCGGCTGGCATCATGTTATCCACGGTAAAAGGAAAACTGAGAGCGCGATCCTCACGGAATTGGTTAAACTCATCCGACAGCGCGATCCTGATGTACTGGAAGGACTCTATACCACCAGCCACATAATACCCTATATCATGGCAAGGTGCCGTCTGCACGGAGTCGAGGCTACAATCGGCAGAGATAGTTCAATCCCGACTTCGTCGGACCTCCGGGTGATATATTCGGAACGATCGATTACATCGAGCGCATCTCTGATCGCGGGACGGCACACGATTGATATTCAGCTTTTACATGAATCTACAGAGGGATCAAAACAGACTCAGGGTCAGCTCGTACTCAGACAGTTAATGCACGTGACCGGAGGAAATATCAGTCAGCGGACCATTGCTTCCCCCAAACAGATATCATTGACGTGGGAAAATGAGCCGGATGCCCTCATCGAGCAGTCCATAGAAACGATTTCATATATCCTTTACGTCAGCAATCAGCTCCTCCCTCCATGTTTCGCGCTCACCCAAATGCTCCCATTTAATCTCGCCTCGGTTACACGCCTCTCCGCGACGGCGAAGATTGATTCACTCGTCCTTCGTAACTATATTCATCGCAAACTCTCTCTACCGCGTGCAGTTACTCATGCACAAAGTACGGGTGATAATGCTGAAATATTTTCACGAGGCGTGTTTACGCGGGTAATCGTACTCGACGTTAAAGCTATTATATCATCTCTGATTTACAGTGATAATATTAAAATAGAGAACGACAGCTTAGATACATACAAAGAACTTTTGGGTGAAATTCTTCTCCGCTACCGGCGAACTCGTGAGAAACTTCTGAAATGTGACGACCCGGCGAGATGTGATGAATGTTCGTCCAGCCACAAAGCTTCCTTCATACTTGTTGATGCAGCAGCTGACCAATTTTTAAACAGCAGATCGATATTCCATGATGCAGTTGCCGTCGAGCTTCTGTTCCAGAAGTTGCAGAATACTCTCAAGGATCTTATTGCTCTGATCCTCTCTGCTCATGGAATTATCTTACAGATGGACATGGAAGGGTTTTTCGTTGTTCTTCCGGAAGGCATAACCACACAAACGGAGGAAGACAGCTTTGTCGCGGATCTCTCTGAGAAAATGAACAGCGGTGTGATTCTGAGGATCCTGGGACGTTACAAATCAATGTTCAGCTACAAGAAAAAGAACTATGCCCTCCTGAACCAGGACGACCGGATCAGCATTAACGGCGCATCTCTGATACCCCGTACTATCGAAGGATTCGGGAAGAAATTCCTCTCGAAGTGTATCGAAGCGCTCCTGAAGAAAGACATTGCACAGCTTCATGATGCTTACCTGACTTTTCACAGGGACATCCTCGATCATCGTTTCAACATCAGCGAGTATCAGAAGACAGAAACACTCAATGCGGCAAAGAAGGAGTACCTGGAAGAAGTTGCCGCAGAGAAGCGGCACCGTACTGCCTCGTTTGAGGCCGCTCTTCGTTCAGGGATGGAATGGTCAACAGGTGATAAAATTTCATACTATGTAACTGGCGACGATCCGAATCCCCGGAATTTCGAAATTTATAAATTTGCAGACGACTGGGATACCGAATTCCCCGACGAAAACACGGCATACTACCTCAGAAGGCTCGCCGAATTTGCCAGGAAATTCGAATCATTCTTTTCGCCGCAGGACTTCCATTCCATTTTCTCTGCGGAGGATCTTTTTGGTTTTTCGGTCAATGGGAAAGTAATCGTGAACACTCAGACAGAGGCAGGTGAAACTGTGCGGTCGGATGATGAAGCCGACGTTTATGATATTAATCCTAAGATCTGGCTCGATGTATAAAACATAAGCCGCCTGCCCAAATGATTCTTTTCATTCCGATCCCGTAGTACTGCTTCGACAATCTGAATCGTCGTAGTGCCGTTTGAGCTCAACCTTTGAGATCAACACTTTGATGCTTCTTCTTATAAGTCTTCCCAGGATGGACTGCCCTGTATCCGAATTTCTGCATGGCGATGTAAAACTTAGTCAGTGGAAATCCCACGACATTGTAGAAGCATCCCTCCACTCTCTCCACGAAAACCGCGCCGTAATCGTCCTGGATTCCATAAGCGCCCGCTTTATCCATAGGCGATTCGCTCGCAACATACGCGGATATTTCTTTCCTTGACAGTTTTCTGAAAGTCACTTTTGTCACTTCATAGTCCGAAATCGAACGACCGGACTTTGCATCTAGGATAGTGAACCCGGTGTACACTTCGTGCGTACGACCGCTGAGGAGTGAAAGCATAGCAGCTGCATCTTTTTTATCTTTTGGTTTTCCCAGTATTTTCCCTTTACACACCACTATCGTATCGGCGCCGATTATGATGCAATTCCTGACTTTCGATCTTACAGCGGTGGCTTTGCGTTTTGAGAGTGTAAGCACGTGGTCAACCGGAGATGAATACTGATGCTCATCCTCGTCGATCCCGCTTTCCTGAATGTCAAATTCGATACCGATTTGCCGCAGGAGGGCTTGTCGTCGCGGTGAGCGCGATGCCAGAATTATATTTTTGTTCTTCGTCATTGCATCTGAATATAAAAAAAAAGAGCGAATCGTGTCGCTCTTCTCACATAGACTAATAACCGGGGGTAGTAACTTAGCGGAACATTGCTTTGATGCTTCCCCAGGTACGGCGGACGCCGGAGACATTGTGGTTTACGCTTACAGGAGATTCATTAAGCGCCGGGAAATAACTTTCGCCGTTTGTGAAATTAACTTTGATACGATAGTAATAAACCGTTGTTGTTCGCCTAAATGCAGATTTATCCACGAACTCGTAGAAAGACGGTCCTTTAGGATCGACGGTAGCTATCGGTACAAATCCGCCGGTGTACGACGTACTGCGGAGAATTTCGAAGGCAGTCACGTTCGTTTCATTTTCTGTTGACCAGCGTATGGTGATATTTACGCCATCGCTGAACGCCTGGATTGAGCCTGACTTAATAACTTCGGCAGAGGCGAAAGTTGCGAAAACCGCCGCCAATAGTGTGATGTATAGTGATTTTTTCAACATTTTTCGATGATTTAAGATAGACAAGTATAACGAAAAAGTCAAGCTAATTTTTTCTAAATGTGCGCGAGGCGAGACTTGAACTCGCATACCCTTCCGGGCGCCACCCCCTCAAGATGGTGTGTCTGCCAGTTCCACCACTCGCGCAAGGTTATTCACTCTCCTCTTCAGGCACACTATAATACAAAAAATACCATTAAATTTCAAGCATTTTGATACTATTTGATCAAGACCGCTCTTTTGACTTGCAGGAATGAAACCGCAGGATCAATAATACCTATTGCCTCCATTTTGTAAAAATAAATACCGCTGTTAACATCGCTCGCATTCCAGACAACAGTTTTAAAGCCAGCTGATTCTGTACGGTCGATAAGCGTATTTACTCTCTGCCCGAGCAGATTATTGACAGTCAATTTCACCCGACACTCAACCGGAAGCTGATAATCGATCCTCGTGACAGGATTGAACGGGTTGGGATATGCCCCTGACAGCGCGAATGAGGCTGGAAGTAACCAGTCGTTATCATCCACCGCAAGTGCATTTCTATGAAGTATCGCATTGTGTGTCAGGCCAACCGTATCGACTAACAGATCCGATGTTGACAGCGAATCGAATCCGGATGCTGCGATAGAAATTATATATGATCCTAGTGGTACCTTTACCTTATATTTTCCTTCTGTGTCACTCGTTGTGATTGCATTGCCACCGGATGAAAAAAGCGATATGGTTGCATTTCCCACAGGGCTGAAGTCGCCCCCGAAAACAGGTTCCAATATGTAACCGTCGACAAATGAAGAATCTCCTCCTCCGCCGGGCGGAATATCGACTGTATCCGGTTCAAGAAAAATATCGTAAACGAGATCCTGCGAACCCAGTTGATCAACACGTGTATAAGATTGCTTATATCCGTATTTATACGCAATAATTACATAAATCTCGTTATGCGGAACAACTCCGGTAAATTTATACTTACCGTCTATATCGGATACTGAATAATAGGCGATTGAATCCGGGATTAGCACATGAAGCGATACATCGACATCTGGCATTGGTGAAAGGCTTATCGAGTTACGCACAATACCCTGTATGGATCCGGCAAAAATATAGGAATTCATAGCAAGAGTCAATAGTATATAGAAAATTATTCTAGACATATTTTACTCCTCTCCTATTTTCATAGATACCAAATATCATAAATCATAAAAAATAATATACGTCTGTGGTTTCTGGATGTTACATCTCCGTTATTGTATTTTTTTTCACTTACCTGTTCTTTCCACTAATGATCATAACTATGATACGTTAAAATATTGACATAATCGAGATCACTGTGATTTGGATTTTACTTAGCTGATATTTTTATCAACCACCCTTTGCCAGGTTCCACGCTTATGGTTTCATCAGGTTTAAATTCCGCC
>CAYGZY010000079.1:0-5541 GCA_964354485.1 uncultured Chlorobiaceae bacterium
GACCTACATCGATACCATCGAACAGGAGGTGTACCTCGGCAACCTCCCGATGATGACGCATCGCGGTACATACATAATCAACGGTGCGGAACGAGTCGTCGTCAGCCAGCTCCACCGTTCGCCGGGCGTGTTCTTCGACGAGACCATACATCCGAACGGTATGCCGATATACACTGCACGGATAATTCCATTCCGTGGTTCATGGGTGGAGTTCACAACAGATATCAGCAACGTGATGTATGTATACATCGACCGCAAGAAAAAGTTCCCTGTAACAACTCTCCTCCGTGCTCTGGGGTATTCCTCCGATGATGAGATCCTCCAGCTTTTCAACCTTGTGGAAGAGGTTGATCCGCATAAAGTCAACTTAAAAGAATTTC
Organism: uncultured Chlorobiaceae bacterium; assembly: GCA_964354485.1. Classification (GTDB taxonomy): domain Bacteria; phylum Bacteroidota; class Ignavibacteria; order UBA10030; family SZUA-254; genus CAYGXH01. The sequence goes on from CAYGZY010000079.1 coordinate 381, forward strand.
TCGATAGAACCGTCTGCAGCGACGTCATCGATAAAAAGACCGGCGAAATTTTCATCAGTAAGGATACTGCTTTCACGGAAGAAGTACTAAAGAAAGTAAAGAAATCAGAAATCAAAAAGATCCGGTTTCTGAAGTATGACGGCGCCGGAGAAAGCTCCGTCATTGCTAATACGATTTCTAAGGATATCGCAAGATCCGGTGAAGAAGCGCTCAATGCGATCTATCAGCAGCTGCGGTCCGGCGAAGCGCCCGACCTCGATACAGCAAAGAATCTCTTCGACCGGCTATTTTTCAACGAGAAGCGGTACGATCTCGGAGATGTCGGCAGGTATCGAATGAACGCAAAGCTGGCTCTGGAGATACCGCGCACGACAACGACACTGACAAAAGATGACATCATAGCCATCATTAATTACCTAATCGACCTCCAGCAGGGGAAGAAGACGGTCGACGACATCGATCACCTGGGAAACCGGCGCGTACGGACGGTGGGTGAGCAGATCGGTCAACAGTTTAACATTGGTCTTGCGAGGATGGCACGGACCATACGCGAACGGCTGAGTCTCCGTGATCAGGAAAAGATAACACCACAGGATTTGATCAACGCCCGAACCATCACGAGCGTCATCAACGCTTTCTTCGGTACGAATCAGCTTTCTCAATTCATGGATCAGACCAATCCGCTTGCGGAAATCACACACAAGCGGCGCATGTCCGCTCTCGGTCCGGGAGGGCTGACACGCGAACGCGCCGGCTTCGAAGTCCGTGACGTTCACTATACACATTACGGCCGCCTCTGTCCTATCGAAACACCGGAGGGACCCAATATCGGTTTGATATCATCCATGTGCATCCACGCACGCGTCAATGAATTCGGTTTCCTCGAAACGCCGTACCGCAAAGTTAAAGGCGGACGTGCGACGGAGGATATTGAATACATGACTGCCGAAAAGGAGGATGTCTATACAATCGCGCAGACGAACAATCAAATCGATGAGAAAGGAAAGTTCCTCACCGACCGCGTGAAAGCCCGCTTTCAGAGCGATTACCCCGTGGTCAAGCCCGACGAGGTTCATTACATCGACGTAGCACCGAATCAGATCGTGAGCGCTGCGGCTGCCCTTGTTCCATTCCTCGAGCACGACGATGCAAACCGCGCTCTTATGGGTTCCAACATGCAGCGACAGGCGGTACCGCTTCTCAGACCCGAAACTCCGATCGTCGGTACTGGATTGGAAGCGAAAGTCGCGCGCGATGCCCGAACCATGATCGTTGCGGAACGAAACGGAACCGTCGAATACGCTGATTCGGATACAATTGTCGTAAACTATGACATCGATGAAGCGAGCACGGAAGCGCTCCTCAGCTTTGAAAATAAGAAACGCGTTGAGTATTCGTTAGTAAAGTTTTTCCGGACGAACCAGGATACGACCATTAACCAGCGTGCCGTCGTTAATCCGGGGCAGCGCGTGAAAAAGGGAGATATCCTCGTCGACGGCTGTGCCACCGACAAGGGTGAGTTGGCTCTCGGTCGCAACGTTCTCGTTGCATTCATGCCGTGGAGGGGGTATAACTTTGAAGATGCAATCATCGTCAACGACCGTTTTGTCTCAGAAGATATATACACCTCTCTCCACATAGAGGAATTTGATCTTCAGGTACGCGATACCAAGCGGGGCGAGGAGGAACTCACGCGGGAAATTCCGAATGTGAGCGAAGATGCGGTGAAAGATTTAGATGAAAACGGTGTTATACGGGTCGGTGCGGAGGTCGTCGAAGGAGACATCCTTATCGGTAAGATCACCCCGAAAGGTGAGACAGAATCGACACCGGAGGAGAAACTCCTCAAGGCAATTTTTGGCGAAAAAGCCGGCGATGTGAAGGACGCATCTCTGAAGGCGCCGCCCGGCATGAAGGGGATCGTCATCGCCACAAAACTCTTCAGCCGGAAAAAGAAAGATTCCGAATCGAGAAAAGAGGAAAAACGCCTTGGTGAGCATCTCGATAAAGCTTTGCGGAAAGCGCTCGACGAGCTGTATGAGAACTTTGCAAAGAAACTAGGCATTCTTTTCGATGGAGAAAAAGCGCTTACAATCCGTAATACTGCAGGCGATGCTGTCATCCGCGGCGGTACACAGCTTAAACACGAAACCTTCCTTGAACTCAGCAACCTGGAAAAGCTTGATTTTTACTCGGATTGGGTGGAAGATAAGCGGAAAAATTCTCTCGTTACGAAGATCTTTGAGAACTATCAGGAGAAGAAAAAGGATACAGAGGAATATTACAAGCACGAAAAAACCAAGATTATGCTCGGCGACGAACTTCCATCAGGAATCGTTCAGCTGGCGAAAGTTTATGTAGCTAAAAAGAGAAAGCTGTCGGTCGGCGATAAAATGGCCGGCAGGCACGGCAACAAGGGCGTTGTGGCAAAAGTTGTCCCGCAGGAAGACATGCCGTTTATGAGCGACGGTACACCGGTCGATATCGTCCTGAATCCGCTGGGAGTACCCTCCAGGATGAACCTCGGCCAGCTCTTCGAAACAGCGCTCGGATGGGCCGGCAAAGTGCTCGGTACCCGGTACTCATCTCCGATATTCGACGGTGCAACGTGGGAGGATGTCAGGAGTGAGATGGAAAAAGCAGGTTTAAATCAAAATTCAAAAGCAGTCCTTTATGACGGCCGGACAGGCGAACCTTTTGATCAGGAAGTAACGATCGGCTACATCTACATGATGAAGCTGTCGCACCTCGTTGATGATAAGATCCATGCCCGTTCCATTGGTCCCTATTCGCTCATTACGCAGCAACCGCTCGGCGGTAAGGCGCAATTCGGCGGACAGCGGTTCGGCGAGATGGAGGTCTGGGCACTGGAAGCATACGGAGCCGCAAATACACTGCAGGAAATACTCACCGTGAAGAGCGATGATGTTTACGGACGTGCGCGGCTTTACGAAGCAATCGTCAAAGGTGATAACCTACCCGAACCCAACGTACCGGAGTCCTTCAATGTCCTGGTGAGGGAACTCATGGGCCTCGGTCTCGATGTAAAGATAGAATAGAATAGTATGAATTTGGAGAACGTCTCATGGCATTCATGTCGCATGAAAATCTCATAAAGAAAAACTTTTCAAAGATCACCATCGGTCTGGCTTCGTCGGACCTCATCCTTTCCAGATCGCATGGCGAGGTGACGAAACCGGAGACTGTTAACTACAGGTCATTTCGGCCTGAAAAGGATGGTCTATTCTGTGAAAAAATATTCGGACCGGTTCGTGATTGGGAATGTCACTGCGGAAAGTACAAGAGGATCCGCTACAAGGGCATTATCTGCGATCGATGCGGTGTCGAGGTGACGCAGAAGAGTGTCCGCCGTGAACGGATGGGACACGTCTCTCTCGCAGTACCGATCGTCCATATATGGTATTTCCGGTCAGCTCCGTCGAAGATCGGCAACATCCTCGGCCTGAGCGGTAAGGATCTCGAGAGAATCATTTATTACGAATCGTATGTCGTCGTTAAGCCCGGGGCAACCGGTCTGCAGAAAATGGTACTTCTTTCCGAAGAACAGTACTACGATATTCTGGCATCGCTACCGGAAAAAAATCAGCATTTGGAAGATACGGATGAGCGGAAGTTTATCGCTAAAATCGGAGGGGAAGCCATTAAGGAACTCCTAAAACGGGTCGACGTGGAAGCGCTCTCGGCGGATTTACGCGCCGTGATCCAGACGGAAGTGTCAGTACAGAAGAAGCAGGAATATCTCAAACGACTCGCGGTCGTTGAAGCATTCCGCGAACGCGACGACAGGTCGGTCAATAAACCCGAGTGGATGGTGCTCGATGTTATCCCCGTCATTCCTCCCGAACTTCGTCCGCTCGTTCCGCTCGAGGGCGGACGTTTTGCAACATCCGACCTTAACGATCTATACCGGCGGGTTATCATCCGCAATAATCGATTGAGAAGACTCATCGAAATTAAGGCGCCGGAGGTCATCCTCCGGAATGAAAAGCGGATGCTGCAAGAGGCGGTCGACTCTCTGTTCGATAATTCGAGAAAAGCAAATGCAGTCAGGTCCGATAACAACCGCGCACTCAAATCGCTCTCGGACATGCTGAAGGGTAAGCAGGGGCGTTTTCGCCAGAATCTTTTAGGAAAAAGAGTGGATTACTCCGGTCGCTCCGTCATCGTTGTCGGTCCGGAATTGAAGTTACACGAGTGCGGTCTTCCGAAAGACATGGCGGTCGAACTCTTTAAGCCTTTCATCATCCGAAAGTTGATTGAGCGGGGTATGGTGAAGACTGTCAAGAGCGCAAAGAAGATGGTTGATAAAAAAGGACAGGAGGTCTGGGAAATTCTCGAACACATCATCGACGGGCACCCTGTGCTCCTCAACCGCGCTCCGACCCTGCACAGACTCGGCATACAGGCGTTTCAGCCGGTGCTGGTCGAGGGAAAGGCAATCCAGATCCATCCGATGGTCTGCACGGCATTCAATGCTGACTTTGACGGTGATCAGATGGCAGTGCACATACCATTGTCGTTCGATGCCCAGCTCGAAGCCCGTATACTAATGCTTTCGAGTCACAATATCCTCTCGCCTTCGAATGGATCGCCGATAGTTCACCCGACACAGGATCAGGTGCTGGGGTGCTATTATTTGACGAAGTCAAAAGCGAATGATGTTGGCGAAGGTAAAATATTTTCGTCTCCCGATGAGGTGATCATTGCGCACAACTCCAAAAAAATCGGGCTCCATGCCAGAATAAAAGTGCGGATCGCCGGTAAAATGATTGAAACCACGACGGGGCGGGTTATCTTCAACCAGACCGTTCCGGGGGAGATTGGCTACCTTGACGAACTGCTGAACAAGAAACGGCTCGTACAAATCGTCCAGCAAGTCTTCCGTGCATGCGGCAATGTTCGTACTGCGGAATTCCTCGATAATCTCAAGGAACTCGGATTTTTCTATGCAACTCAGGCGGGTCTTTCAGTGAGTGTTGGAGATGTCATTATACCCAAAGAGAAAGACGATATCCTTGCGAAAGCCATGCGTGACGTCGACAACGTCCAGAATCAGTATTATAACGGATACATCACCAATGGAGAGAGGTACAATAAGGTTATCGACATATGGACGCGCACGACAAACCGGGTTGCGGAG
>CAYGZY010000080.1:0-2022 GCA_964354485.1 uncultured Chlorobiaceae bacterium
CACCGTAGAAAATACCGTAAAATACCCTGTCGATTAAGTTCCCCAGCGCTCCGCCTAGAATCATGGCGAGGGAGAGACGAAATACAAAATGTTCGTTTCTCGCCCGGAATAGATAAATAAAAATACCGATGCTCGCGAGGACGGAAAAAAGCGAAAAGAAGAGTTTTCCTCCGACATCGATACCGAATGCCATACCGGGATTTTCGATGTACGTCAGGCGAAGGGCATCGCCAAATACGGGGATGCTTGTCCCCAGCGGTAATCCTTTGATGCTGAGCCCGAAAATCGGGACACTGATTCCTTTAACAAGGAATTTTGTTATCTGGTCAGCGACAATAATTCCGAGTGTGACGAAGAGAATACGCACCTTGGTTCCTTATGCCATTCTTATGAATGATGTCCTTTGACTTTACACTGGAGACATTGGGATGCATGCGGCACCGCTTCCAATCGTTCTTTCTCGATCAGTTTGCCGCATGTATTGCACCTGCCGTAATCCCCTTTCTCTATTCTAATGAGCGCGTCGTCGAGGTAATTGAGAAATTTCCCTTCGCGCGAAGCGAAAAGAAATTTTTTTTCTCTTTCCATCGCATCTGTTCCCTGCTCCATGTGCGTGGAGTACATGGAATTTTCGGTCGCATACTCGCCGGTTGTCGAGTCCATCATTGTATCACGGAGTGTTTCAAGTTCCTCGAGGATTTCCTTTTTCTTCTCGAGGATAATTTTCTTGAAATGTTCGAGATCTTCCGTGGAGTAGCGGTTTTTTCTTGAAATCTCTTTCACCGGTTGTTTTGGAGACTCCTGCCGGACTTTTTTTGTCCGGAGAGAGCTATTGGGTTTTGCACCAGCAGTCTTCCGTTTCTTTGTTTTTTCCATCATGAGTTTGATTGTTTTATCAGCAAGCGCCGTTGTTTTTTTTGTCTTTGCCATTTGCCGTACCCTCTTTTTAATAGTTCTTCGTCTTTTTATTTCATAAGGCGATGAATACCGATGCCGCAGGATTCGCCGTTGATATCCCACTCGGCCGTGTAATCGCCTGATATATTGCCGCTTTTCGTGCAATCCGCCGCGAGTGTTTCATTCATTACGTACTGCTTCAGCTTTTGAACCGCCGTATCGAGTCTTTCATTGGCTGTATACCGGATGCTGATGCGGTCGGTTACCTCATATCCGGCGTCCTTCCGCATGTTCTGTATCCGGTTTACAAATTCGCGGGCGAAACCTTCGTCGATCAGGTCCTCTGTAAGCTCTGTGTCTAGCGCAACAGTCATCGTGTTATCGGATTCGACGATCCACCCTTTAATATCTTCATGTAAAATTTCAACATCATCCCGAGTGATGATAGTTCCCTGCCCGTTCAGCTGAACGGTGATCTGTCCGTTCTTCTCGAGCTCCCGTATCTCGTTAAGGCCGAAGTTTCTCACTGCCGCCGCCACTGCCTGTACGGCTTTCCCGTGCTTCGGTCCCAGTGTTCTGAAGTTCGGTTTTACTTTCTTATGGACAATTTCGGAATCTTCTCCCACATACTCGACGGCTTTCACATTAATCTCATCGAGAATAATATCCTGCATCTTACTGATTTCATCGCGTTCGCGGTCGCCGGAAACCGGGACAATGATTCTCTTCAGCGGTTGGCGTACTTTAAGGTTGGATTTATTCCTGATCGCGCGCACGAGCGAAACGATGCGCTGGGCTTTATTCATGCAGGATTCAAGCTCTTCATCGATGACTGCACGGTCTGCATCGGGGAGGTCGCTGAGATGCACGGATTCGTGGGCATCTTTTTTCGTAACGCTATTCAGGTTCTGATACAACTCTTCTGCAATGAAAGGTGTAATCGGCGCGATGAGCTTGGCAATCACGCTGAGGCACTCATAGAGCGTCTGGTAGGCGGCAAGTTTATCTTTCCCCTTCTCGCTTTTCCAGAAGCGGCGTCGGTTTCTGCGGACATACCAATTCGATAATTGACCGATCGTGAAATCACTTATGGCACGCGCCGCCTTCGTCACATCGTAACTATCC
>CAYGZY010000081.1:0-5281 GCA_964354485.1 uncultured Chlorobiaceae bacterium
ACTCCCCTATCATGTTTCTAACGTCAGTTTTCTCTCTCAACCCTCACCCTTTACAACCGAAGGTGAGTATACACCCGATTTTGGCGTCGACCTCAAGTACGGAATTACAAATAACTTTACACTCGATGTTGGAATCAATCCCGATTTCGGGCAAGTGGAAGTTGATCAGGCATACCTGAACCTGACGGTATTCGAAACGTTCTTCCCCGAGAAGAGACCATTCTTTCTTGAAGGATCACAGATTTTTTCGTTCGGCAACGCATTCGATAATACCGAGATGAGATTGCTGTATTCGCGACGGATTGGTCGCCAGCCGAGCGGTTACTCATCGGCTTATGATTACGGTGATCTTGTTTTCGGAGGTAATTACCATTTTAGTAAAAAACCAGAAGTTACGACCATTCTCGGAGCAGGAAAGTTATCAGGGAGAACTCAGGGCGGACTTGCAGTCGGTGTTATGACGGCTGTGACTGATAGAGAGAGAGCCGAGATCGAAGGGATTGACGGTACACGTTCACCTCTGCTCACGGTTGAACCTCGCGCCAGTTACAACGTTGTACGTATGCGTCAGGAGGTATGGGAAAATTCAGCAATAGGCGGCTTGGTATCGGGTTCCTTTAAAAATGGGAAACAACCGTCATTAAGCGGCGGCATTGATTGGAAACTTAGATTCATCGATGGTACATACGGCGTCGATGGATACATAGCAGGATCACGTACAGCCTTATACGATAATAATTACAACGAAGGATTAGCAGGCAGGATGGCGCTCGGGAAGCTGGGCGGAGAACACTGGATTGTTTTTTCAGCTTATGATTTTTCATCGAAGAACTTTTCCATCGACGATCTAGGATTCTACAGTCAGCCCCGCGAACACGGCGGCTATCTTGCAGTGGCGTATAAAGAGGATCACGCTGAAGGAATATTTTTGCGCTACGGTCTGACAGTCCAGACGAATCAGCGGTGGAATTGGGACGGAAACCAGACACAGAGTCAGATTGAACTGGAACCTATTTTCGAATTCACCAACTTCTGGCAGCTCAGCGTCGATTATATTCATCACTTCAGGGCGTACGATGATGAGAACCGCGGGATCACTGGACTTTATCGTCGGTCTGCGGATAACACCATAAATGCGATAGTAAGAACGGATGCCAGAAAACCTGTTCAGTTTTCTCTATATGCGGGATTGTCGTTCTACGAAAACGGCAGTAAAAATTATCTGACGATCCTGCAGTCGACCATCAGACCAATAACCTGGATCGAGTTTCAGCCGAGTATCACTTACATGCGGACTCAAGATGAAGAGGCGTGGGTTACGAATTATTACGTGGATCAGAGTGGAACGATATCTTATGGATATGCGGAGGGGTACAAAAACCTGTTTGGTGACCGGGATGTTGATCATGTTGATGTCTCTCTCCGCGGCACTATCACATTCACTCCGACGATGAGCGTGCAGTTTTTTAATCAGATCCTGTTCGCTGAATGGCGATATAACCGCTTGAGAAAACTCGTGACGCCGGTAAGTTTTGAATCTACAACAGACGACCTGCCCGATTTTTTCTATAAAGTCTTCAATGCAAATATCGTTTTCCGGTGGGAATACCTCCCCGGGAGCACATTTTACCTCGTATGGACACAAAACAGACAGGGATATACAGGTTTGTACGGGCAGAACCTCCGTGACGATATTTCCGATGTATTTCGAATTCCCATGGATAATGTGATTTTAGCGAAAATATCCTATTGGTGGAGTCTCTAGGGGTCTCTTCTCATAACCCACCATCCCGGTTATGTTTTTTCAGTTATTTCCCAGCCTAAACAATTTCTCCGGAATTTCGTATTTATGGTGGTACGTCAACCATAACACCGGAAAAGTGTCTAATGTATAGAAATAACGCAAGGGATTCCGTGCATGAATGCACCGGATGAGCAGCGGTTAATCCTTCGCATCAAGGAAGGAGACCATGGAGCATTTCGGATTCTCGTGGAACGCTATATGAGGCATGCATACAACATTGCCTATGGTTTCGTAAACAATCATACAGATGCAGAAGACATCGCTCAGGAGTCGTTCATTAGAGCGTATGAAGCCATCAACGGTTTTCGGGGAAATTCCAATTTTAATACATGGCTCTACCGCATCATCACGAATTTATCATTAAACAGGTTGCGACAGAAAAAAACAAACCGGTTTCAGAGCATCGACGTACTGAACGAAGTGATGCTCCCATGCGCCGTTATGCCTGAAGACGGATCCCGGTCCGACGTGCAGCAGAATCTTGAACGCGCCCTCCATGAACTGCCGACGCTTCAACGTGCCGTCATTATCCTAAGGCATATTAACGGCCTATCAACAAAGCAGGTGAGTACGATCCTCCGGTGCTCGGATAGTACCGTAAAAACACATCTGCACCGCGGTCTGAAAAGGATGAGAGAAAAGGTAAATTTTTTAAAAGATGAAGTTATATGAATATTCACGCTGAAATTCAATTACTGCTGTACGATTACCTCGCCGGTGAGGTCTCCCCGGAAGAGCGTCGTAAAATAGAGGAGCACATCGTAAGGTGTACGCTCTGTTCGCGTGAATGTGAAGAATTGAAATCATTCAACGAATCGTCACGCACAAGAAGGAGAGTGCCCAGCGATGAACTGCCGCAGGAGTACTGGCGCGAGTTCGCGTCAGGCATCGAACGTCGGATATCTGTTCACGAAAAGAAATCGGCGTACGCAGGCGAACGATGGTGGGATCCTCTCATAACATTCATCCGATATCGTCCGCGGTTTGCTGCGGTGCTCGGCAGTTCTATGGCGGTACTGGCGGTCGCTGTGTCGCTTTTGCTGATTGTGCAAAAAGACCGGAACGGACCGGGCATAGAGAATGTCCCGAGCGTTGTAACCCATCCGGTTGATGTTGATGAGCGTGTCGGACAATACCTTAAAAAATCAAAGGTTCTTCTGGTGGGCCTCAGCAATATGGAGACGGGGGAGAGTGCGGCGGGTGATCTATCTGCCGTACGTACAGTTTCACGTCAGTTGGTGTATGAGGCGCGATACCTGCAGCAGCAGTCGATCGACTTTCAGGCCGCCCGGCTGATAAGGGATCTGGCAAAAATTCAGGAGGATTTCGCAGAGGTTCCTTCGTCTAGCGAAGACGCAGCACTCCGTATGATTCGTCAGAGCATTCATCGCAACAACCTGCTGTTCAAGGTGCGGATGGCAGAATCTGTCTACAGTGATGCAAGGTTTGTAAGCACCGGCGGTAAAAAGGGAATGAAATAAAAATGAGATCACCCTTATACCTTTTGATACCGGTTGCACTATGCGTTCTTGTTCTGAGCGACGGGGCGCTATCGCAAATTGTACAAAAAAAAGCTAAGAATACTCGACAGACGGAAATTATCGTTTCCCAATTTCCCGATGACAGTAATGATAGCGCTCAGAAATTTTACAGGCAGGGCTATCATCTGATCCTCAACGAGCAGTGGGCGGAAGCGAGAGAACGATTAACGAGCGTAGTAGCAGGTTTTCCCAAGAGCAAGTACAAGGAGGTGGCTCAGTACTGGATTGCGTACACTCTCAAGGAGGACGGACAACCGGGCGCGGCGCAGGCTTACCGGACTTTTATCGATCGGTATCCCCAGAGTAATTACTATGATGATGCTATTGCTGATCTCGATGAACTCCTTCCTGAACCTCCGGAACTTGTTAACGTTGTCGTCCCCATCATCCGCATGGATGGAATGGGGAATGTAACGGCTGATTCTCTCCATGTAACCTACAAACATAAAAACAAAGGTTTTTCATATTACGTGAATGTTGTCCCCCGAGTTCAATCTCTGGAGAAATTATTCAGGCTCGAGGTTCATCAGAAGCGTCGCAGTGCCCCGGTAAGACTCAGGGAGGTGATTCCGCCTGATATGCAAAAACAGCTCGAGGTGGAAATCTCTACAGCGGAAGGGCTGGATGGCGAAACCTTTCACCACCTACAGGGAGTTGTATTCGACCAGACAAAGCCGGAAGAGCTGCGGGAGGCTGCAGTTTTTTCCCTTTCCATAAGCGACACGTTCGATACACTTCCCTTATTTGCAGATCTTGTCAAGCGTGATACGAACAAAGGTCTGCAGTTTTACGCCATCGAAAACCTCAGGCATTACACAAAAGACCGGAACAGAGCGGTTACGACCATGATCAAGCTGTTCAACGAACTGCCGCCTGAAAGATCGGAAGTGCGTGAGATGATCTTTTACTCTATCGCGGACGTTGGGAATGATAAAGCTATCGATTTCCTTATTGATATTGTCGAATCAAAGGCAGAATCAGAATTAGTCGACCAAGCAATCTACTACCTTGGATCCCTTGGCAGCGAAAAAGCACGCACCGCCCTCCGGAAGGTCTATAAAGTCCGATAGTAGAAATTTCCTTATTTTTCCAATCACTCCTGCATACGCCCCATTTATTCATCCCCGGGTTATTTGATTTCATTGAAATAATTCAGTAGCTTAAAACTTCTTATCACGCAAATTCAATTTTCATAAACCAAGAATATGAGATTACCATGAAAAACATCCTTTTTTGGGCAATATTTTTCTGTTTTTCCATAACGTATGGACAACAGAACAATGCTTCATTCACTTTTACACCAGACAAGCCGAAGCAGGGTGAATCGATCACTCTGGTATATGATGAGACATCACCAACGGCGACGTTAAAGGGCGTTTCGGATTTGATGTGTTATGTCTTCTTCGACCGAATGGATCTGGATCCGTTTTTCATTGAAGTTCCGCTAAAAAAGGAAGCTGGAATGTGGCATGGGGTCGTTAATGTTGAGGATACAAGTGCCTGTATAGTTTTTTTCAGATTGGTATCGGGTGAGAAAAAAGACGATAATAACGGTAATGCATGGTATTCTATCATCTACCGGAAAGACGGCAAGCCGGTTAAGGATGGTCATCTCAGCGTTGGAAATTTTCTTTTAAACGGTCGCTTTTTTAGTTACAGGCACAAAGTGGACCTTGAGCAGGCCCGATTCCATTTCGAACAAGAGAAAATGCTTCATCCGGAACAGTGGCGCGCAACAACCGGCTTATGGGACGTGCGAATGAAGGAGGATCCGTCACCTGAAGTGCAAAAGACACTGAAAACCGAACTCACTTCCTTCCATGACTCTCATAAAGATAATGAAGAAGTTGTACAGAATGTTATTTCGTGGTGGGAAAAATTGGGCGACAGTACCAAAGCGGATGAAATACGCAAAAATGAAATTGGAAAAAAACCC
>CAYGZY010000082.1:0-2326 GCA_964354485.1 uncultured Chlorobiaceae bacterium
TTGCTTCACAGCACAAGATTTAGCTCAACTAAAGAAGCTCGCTGCGGGCACGGATGACGACCTAATCCGTATCTACCGCAACAAGCTGCTCTGGTCCCTCGACACCGAACACGCCCCATCCGATTCGATCGGAGACATGAAGATAGACTACCTTGCGAATTCCCCACAACGCCCGGTCTTCCGCAGGGGTGTCAAGCTCGATCAGATCGTCTGGGCCCGCTCACCTGTTCGACTGGACCTCGCGGGGGGTTGGACAGATACCCCTCCTTTTACTCTCAGGGAAGGTGGAGGGGTCGTCAACCTTGCTGTCGACCTAAACGGGCAGCCGCCTATCCAGGTCTTCTGCCGCGCGATCCCCGAGCGGCGAATCATCATGCACTCTATCGATATGGGGTCACATGAGGAAATCATTCATTTCTCGGAACTCGAGGACTACAGGAATCCACGTTCGACATTCGCTCTGCCAAAGGCTGCCCTCTGCCTTCTGGGAATGACCAGGGAACGCACGCGGAACTCGCGGTTGGAAGAACTGCTGTTGGAAATCGGGTGTGGCATCGAGATCTCACTCCTCAGTGCGGTACCGAAGGGATCCGGCCTAGGTACCTCCTCGATCCTTGGTGCCACCACCCTAGCGGCAATCGAACGGTTCTTCGGCATCCCCTTCGACGTGGACGAGATCTCGCGCAAGGTGCTGCTCATGGAGCAGATGCTGACGACCGGCGGAGGATGGCAAGATCAACTGGGCGGTATAACCGGGGGAGTCAAGTATCTAGCAAGCAGGCCAGGCTTTAAACCGCAACCGTTCATCTATCAACTTGATCCGTTCCTGGTCCAGGACCCGCGGTACGCCTCGCAATTTACCCTTTATTATACCGGCATTACACGGCTTGCCAAGAACATCTTGCAGGAGGTCGTCGACCGGGTGAATAGCATGGAACCGGCTTACCTTTTCACCTTAAGATATCTAAAGCTGCTCGCGCGCAAAGCGCGGGATTCCTTTTCTCTCAGAAAATTTGACCTGTTGTCGTCTGTTATAAACGAATCGTGGGATGCGAACAAGCGAATTCATGCTAGCACCACGAACGAAGAAATCGAATCTATTTTGCATCACGTGACTGGGCTCTACGATGGGATGAAGCTCCTAGGTGCAGGGGGGGGCGGCTATGCGCTTTTCATTTCCGGCTCCAAGCTGGATGCAGATTCGTTGAGGGAACACCTTATCGCGCTCGAGAATGATCGTGCGAGGCTTGTAGATATGGGCATCAACTCAGACGGCCTGTGCGTGACCGTCTCGTGATAAGTGGAGACCGAATATACAGCATCGATTGAACTAGAACCCACTATTGTTAATCAGACATAGGGATACACTTGATGAAGAGTATTAGGAGGTGATATCGTGTGGCGGGTATGGACATGACGCAAACGGAGCATCAATTAACACGAGACGCGAGTGCGCAAGACGATGAGGGTTCCGTCTCTCCTCTCGACATTGTAGTGTCTCTGCTGAGACGACGATGGTTCATCATATTTTTTACCGGAGGTGTCTCCTTCTGCGTGCTCATATTCCTGATCATTACAAAGATAATGCCAGCAGATTCACCGTGGAATATTTTCCCGGATTATTATATTCCGAATGTCAGTGTACTCATCGGGGAAGACGATAAGGGAGATTCCCTTTCATCCGCGCTTGGCCAGTCAGGGCTTGGGTCAATTTCGGTGCTGTTGGGACAAAGCACAACAGTTGTTGACAAATCAGAAGCGCTTGCTTTATCACTACTAAAGAATATAAACATTATAGGAGACACCATCGCCTACGAATACGACTTCGTGCACCGGTACCGAATCACCACAAAGCCAAAAACAAGCACCAGGAAAATATTCAAGAAAGCAATCAGAATTACATCGGACAAAAATTCGGGAATTGTGATGATCGGTTTTAAGGATGTCGATCCGGAATTCGCAACAAAAATAGCCAATCGAATAGTTGAACTTCTAGAGGCGCAATTCAAATCATTATCCCTAGAAAAAATCCAACTTAAAAAACAGTACATTCTTGAAAGCATGGTAAAAATTGAGTCGGAATATGAGAATGCCAGTCGCGACATGGTGGAATTCCAGAATGAGTACGGGGTTTTTGATATCACTCAGGTGTCGGAGAGCATTCGACAGATTGCATTATTGCAGTCTCAGCTAGTATCCAAGCAGCTCGCTCTCTCACTGCTTGAGAAATCCTACCCTGAAACCGACATACGTATCGTGCAAAGCAAGAATGAAATCGCTGCAATTCAGAAGCTCATCAATGAAATGAAAGAGGGGTCTAAGGATT
>CAYGZY010000083.1:0-4908 GCA_964354485.1 uncultured Chlorobiaceae bacterium
TTATCTCAATTCGGCTGCCAAGTGCTACGGAATGGGGGGTGAAAAAGAGAGAGCTGTATCTCTCCTGAAGCGGATAAAAAAAGAATATCCACGCACACAATTTGCAAGAGATGCCGACAGGTATATTTCGCAGTTTTCTACCTGAGAGGAATCCTGAGTTCAATGATTTTAACCCATTCTGGTCATCAGAAATGGGTTTTTTTTATGTTGAGATTCACATCTGAAATGATTACTTTGTCTTACTGCGTATGAATTGGACCAAAAACGCCTGAGAAGCGGTGCGCCTAACGATCAATAAAAATCTATCTCAACACATTCTCCGGATTGCGGGCCCTGCTATCGCCGGTCAATCTTCCCAGGTAATCGTCTCAATCGTCAACACCTCTATGGTTGGCAGATTGGAGAACGCTCATATTCAACTCGCTGCAATGGGTTTAGGTTTTCTGGGAACGATGGCGGTCACCAGTTTTTTCTCCAGCCTGAGCACGGGTACACACGTTCTCATTGCAAGGCGTCAGGGTGAAAATAATCCCCAGGGTGTGGGTGAGGTCCTCAACAGTTCTCTCTTTATTGCATTTGTGTTGGGAACCATTTTCGGCTTGGTGGGATACCTTGCTTCCCACAGCATCATCGATTTTTTCTCTGCGAATGATGAAGTTACCGAAGCGGGAGCGGCGTTCATGAAATACCAGTTTCTCGGTCTTCCCTTTTTCCTGCTGTTGGTATCCTATCGGGGTTTTTTTTTCGGTATCGGACACACGAAGATATTTATGATTTCCGCTATTATCATAAATATTTTCAACATTGCGTTTAATTACCTGTTTATGTTCGGCGCTTTTGGTTTCCCGCGGATGCAGCTCGCAGGGGCAGGCGTCGGATATACCCTGAGCATGGTGCTCGGATGGCTTTTTTTCTTTTCTGTAACTTTTATCAGTAATTATCGAAAACAATATCGGTATTACTCTCGTATACGGATTGCAAAGGACATTATTATTCAGATTGTAAAAATATCGTTCCCAGTATCGATGCAGAACATTCTGATTCTCCTGGGATTTCTCGTTTTTGTCGCGATAACCGGAATCATCGGAACAATTGAACAGGCAGCCAGCAACGTCGTCATCACGGCTCTATTTTTATCAATTATGCCCTGTTTTGGATTCGGAATTGCATCGCAAACCCTGATCGGACAGTCGCTCGGGAAGGGGAACCAGAGATATGCTCAGGCATACGGTTATGAAACTGCAAAACTCGCAACTATATTCACGATACTAATCGGCCTGATATTTGTTCTGATACCCGATGCAATTCTTACAGTCATTACAAACGAAAGAGTTGTCATTGACACTGCCCGGCCGCTGCTTCAGGTAGCCGGCGTTGCGCAGGTGTTCTACGGTTCCGGTATCATCTATGCAAGCGCTCTGCAGGCAGCCGGTGCAACGGTATACGTGATGTTCATCGAAATCATTACGCACTGGATCATTTTTTTACCGTTGACGTTCCTTTTTGGGATTACCCTCAATGGTGGAATCGTGGGAGCGTGGCTCGCTCTCCCGATCTATATTATCGCATATACAATCATGAATTTTTTAAAATTTCGATCAGTGAGTTGGTTACGTATCAAAGTATAAATGGTATCGCGTGCTGTCAATAGTTAAAAGAATCGGTAAAGTCGTATTCGGTATCGCCGTTGCAGGCATCCTTCTCCTTGTATTTATTCTCGATGTCGTTCGGCGGAGTTACGAAATCGATATCGGTTGGATTCTTCTTGTCAGGGAACTCCTGATAGGAGTAGCACTCCTCATTCTTTATCTTCTCATAGAATCTGTATGGCGGCGGGAACAGAAACCAACGAAAAAGCTGGGATTCATTCTCGTCATCACGCTCTTCGTCGGAATTGCTTCGGTTCTTCTCTTCATCATTGGACCGAGCGGCTATGAGGTAAAAAATGCGGAACTCAACCCACTCGGCTTCGACTCGATTATATGGTCAAATGTCTACGGAGTCGTTCTCGGTGTCATGATGCTCATAGTGCTGCTGACCATCCGCGATATCATTTTCTCGAAGAGAAAAAAAGGAACAAAGAGGAATTTTATCATCCTTATCGGATTTCTGGTCCTGACAGCGGCAATGACGCTCACCGGGCCCTCTCTCGAGCAGAATCCGGCTACAACTATTTCACAGGGACTTCTGCTTCTGGCGATGATTTTCAATTCATTCCGCCTCTCGTGGATTGTGTATCTTACAAAGCGCGAAAAAATATTCAGTATTGTCTACGGATTTCTTCTTTTCGTCCTCTATACCGGCTTCACCATCATCACACTGAAAGAAGGGTCGATCGTCGGAAATTCGATTCTCTACTATTCGAAACCCCTTCAATCGTTTGTGAACAACGTCTGTCTTCTTGCGGCAATATACTTCGGTATGACATTTGTAAGTACACTCTTTCATATGCCGACAGCGGAAGCATTCGACCGGAAGATAAGCGAGATATCGTCCCTTCACAGCCTCAGCCGGCTGATCACACAGGTTTTCGATTTCAATGAACTTGCCGACACAGTTACATCGATGACGCTGGATGTCTGTGAGGCAAAAAGTTCGTGGTTAGAAATCATCAGAGCGACACCATCTTCTCATCACCCGAAACGTCTTCTGGCGAGTGAAAATGTAAAGGAAGAATTTATGACCGTCGGTGTAAAAAATATCACGTATGAGGAGATTCACAGTATAATGGCCACAGGCGGCAGTTTGCTGAGGAAACAAGTCCTGGACACCCGTCTCCACGTCACCATAGATAATATCAGGGATGATAAGCGGACCCAGAATTTTGTCCAGGGTGAAGCTAAATTTGGATCGATAGCAATCATGCCTCTTCTGACTCACGAAACAGTAATCGGGATTCTCTACGTCACGAAAGCAGCGGAGTACGGTTTCGATAAGGACGATATCGAATTGATTTCGACATTTGCCGACCAGGCCACAATTGCAATTGAAAATTCACGACTCATAGAAAAATCGATTGAACGAGAACGCCTTCTTAGAGAAATGATGCTTGCGCAGGAAATGCAGAAGAAGCTTCTGCCACAGCACATTCCGCAGCTTTCATGCGTCGAAATTGAAGCTCTCTCGACACCGGCATTTGAAGTGGGAGGCGACTACTTTGACTTTACCATGCTCGATGATGAACACTTCGCAGTCCTTGTGGGCGATGTCTCCGGTAAAGGCGTATCCGCGGCTTTCTACATGGCGGAAATGAAAGGAATATTCCAGGCATTGAGTAAAGTGTACCACGAGCCGAGGGATTTTCTCATCAACGCACACAATGCATTGATGGGAACGATGGACAAACGGTCTTTTATCAGTCTGATTTATGCAGTTGTTCACCTCCATGATGGACAGATGAAAGTGGCCCGTGCCGGACACTGCCCGATGCTCCTAGTGTCGGATGGAAAAGGTAGATTTATCAAACCACAGGGACTCGGCCTCGGCATGGGAAATCCTGAAATATTTGAACGGACAATCATACAGGACGAAATACGACTCCGGGAGGGCGATGTCGTCGTACTTTATACCGACGGCATAACGGAAGCATATCCAAAAGACGGAACTGAGTTCGGTTACGAACGGCTCCTCGAAGTGGTTCAAAAAGCAGGGGACAGGTCTGCTGAAGAGATCCGCGATGCAATTGTCATGTCGGTCGATGATCACATGAACCATGAATCCCCAGACGATGATCTTACCATCGTAGTGATGAAATGGAAAAAAACAACTAACTGTAAACAGCTAACAGAGGAACATCACATATGAGTAATTTTAAAATTAACATTGAGGAAAAAAATAACATTCATGTGGTCAATCTGAAGGGATACCTCGATGCCCACACGGCTGGTGATCTGGAACGCGTACTGCAAACGCTGATCGATGAGCAGAAGTATAAAATTGTTGTAAACTGCAAAGACCTCTCCTTCATTTGCAGTGCGGGTCTGGGGGTCTTCATGGCGTACATCGAAGATGTCCGTAAGCATCAGGGCGATATCAAATTATCCAATATGTCGCCGAAGGTTTACAATGTTTTTGATCTCCTCGGATTCCCGCTTCTATACGACATTAGCAAGGATGAAGGAGACGCGATACGCAAGTTTTTAGGATCAGAGCAGGCGCTATGAAGAAGCATAAGTTGAAGATTGAAAGTAAGACCGAAAAATTAATTGTCGTGAGAGATTTTATCTCCGATGCGGCGAGAGCGTACGGCTTCCCCAATGATGAAGTCGGCAAAATTGCCCTTGCAGTCGATGAAGCATGTACAAACATTATCAAACATGCGTACAGGTACGCTCCGGATCAGGAAATAAATATTGAAATCCGGACCAACGAATCGAGTTTTGAAGTGGTTATAAAACACACCGGCGTTCTCTTCGATCCGAAAACGGTGAAGTCACCTGATATGAACGATTATATTGTCCACCCGCGCCGTGGAGGACTGGGGATGCACCTAATGCGGCTTCTCATGGATAAGGTAGAGTACAAAATATTGCCTGAAAACGTTTGCGAAGTCCATCTCGTAAAAAAAATCGTTCCCTCCTAAGCGAATCCCGAAATCATGATGCATTGCCAACCATGAAAAATAACATTGAGGAAAACAGGAAAAAGATAACCGCGAGGGATGAACGCTTTCAGTTAAGTGCACTCTTTGATTTCAGTTCGGTTGTTAATGCCTCCCTTGAATTAAAATTTGTTTTAGGCCATTTTCTCCTCACACTCATGGGCAAACTCCTGTCATTAAGGAGCATCATACTCCTTGAGCGCAAGACCGGTGTGTATGTCGTTGAAAATCTTAAAGGTTTGCCGGCAGAACTGATGGAAACCAGTTATCACATCAGGCGCGCGCCAAAGTCTATCCTCTATATCAAT
>CAYGZY010000084.1:0-3222 GCA_964354485.1 uncultured Chlorobiaceae bacterium
GCGGTCCTGTCAGGAGAACATGATCAAGTGTTTCTTTCCGTTTCTTCGCGGCGGCGATGAAGACCTTGAGATTATCGACAATTTTTTCTTGTCCCACGAAATCCTGAAACTGCAGAGGTCGTAGCGTCTGATCGACCTCAGCATCATATTCGAGCCGCTCAGGCGATGTTGGATCTATTTTTTTCTTCATGTGAAAGTGAATTTACTGAGATTGGCGGTGAATAGCAAAAAATAATCCATAGGGGGCTGTCAAAAAGGTTATTATGTTTATAAAAAAATGATTGCAAAGTGCAAAATGTGCGGAGCAATATAAATTTTCATTTGCACCCGCTCGAACGCCAGAGGTGGGCGAGTCCTTACGATTAAGGATTAAACGCAAAGACGCAGAGTTCGCGGAGAAACGCAGAGAAACATTGATAACGCTCTGCGTCCTTTGCGCCTCTGCGTTAAAATATTTTCTTTCGGGATAGCCCCTTATGGATTACCGTTTCGATGTGTGGTGCAGAGCTTTCTTGATGATTTCCTCCAGAGGCATATCTTTGCCGGCAGATTCTGATAAAACCGCTCTGAGTGAGGCCTCCGCATTGGCCCGCGTGAAGCCGAGAGACATGAGTGCTATGACTGCTTCAGTGCGTATTTTTAATTGCTGACTTGTCGGAGACCCTGGTTCCTGGGAATACTCGAATTTTCCGATTTTACTTTTGAGCTCGAGGATGATGCGCTCTGCGGTTTTCCTCCCGACGCCGGCAATCGACGTAAGAGCTTCGACGTTTCCCCTCAGTATCGCTTCCCGTAACTCGGCGGAAGTTATTCCTGATAAAATACTCTGGGCGATTTTCGGTCCGATACCGGAAATGGATATCAGTAAAAGAAAGACCTCGCGTTCGCTCTCGGTGGCAAACCCGAACAGGACCATCGCATCCTCGCGCACGTGAAGATGCGTAAAAACCGTGACATCACCGTTGACATTTTCAATTTTCTGAAATGTTGATAGAGGAATGTTCACCTCGTACCCGACGCCATGAACATCGATTACAATTTCCGTCGGGCTTTTATGTATTACTCTGCCGGTAAGATGGGAAATCATGAATTCTGCCTCTTTCGTGAATTCCGACATCGTTCAGGATGTTCTGCAACGAATGATTCCCAGCTCTTTCGCCTGCCCGTGTTCGGCAGTTTATGCTGTTGTATGTGACACAAAGCAACCGCCAGGGCATCTGTGATATCGTAGTACCTGGGCGTCTCCTTGATGCGAAGGAGTGTTTTTATCATGTACTGTACCTGTTCCTTCGAGGCTGAGCCGTTTCCGACGATCGCTTTCTTAACTTCGCGGGGAGAATATTCGTGAGTCGGAATGCCGCACATTACAGCCGTCAGCATCGCGACGCCGCGTGCATGTCCGAGTTTCAGCGCCGACTGGGCGTTTTTTCCGTAGAATGCGGTCTCTATTGCAAATTGGGTCGGCTGGTATTTTTCAATTACAGAGGAAAGATTCACATAAATGTTTTTTAGACGCTCAGGCAAGGGGACCCGGCTGTTGTTCCGTACGGCGCCCGAGAGAAGTACCTTTAGTTTTCCGTTCCGGTCTTCGATTATACCATACCCCGTGGTGAGGGTTCCGGGATCAACGCCGAGGACGATCATCGGTCAATCGTATACATTATTACAGATTGAGTGAAGCAATTATTTTTTCGTCGATATCAAAATTTGCATACACGTTCTGGACATCCTCATGTTCTTCGAGAGATTCCATGAGCTTGAGAACATGCTCGGCGTCTTTTCCTTCGACTTTTACCATGTTTTCAGGAATTCTCTGAATTTCAGCTTCCTCCATCGGGATTCCCTTGGCTTCGAGGGCCTGTTTAACTGTTTCAAAACTATCGGTAGTCGTGTAAATTTCGTAGACATCCTCCTCCGTAGACATATCCTCTGCGCCCGCATCAAGGGCTAACGTGAGCAGTTGTTCTTCGTCGTACCGTGATCGCGTTACGCGAATGAGTCCTTTCCTGTGAAACATCCAGGCGACTGAGTTCGATGCTGCGAGTTTTCCGTTATGTCTTTCAAGCAGGTGACGGATTTCGGAAACGGTACGGTTCTTATTATCGGTGATGGATTCAATAATAAGCGCTACACCGCCGGGTCCGTATCCTTCGTATGTGACATCTTCATAGACGGTACCGGGCAATTCACCCGTGCCTTTCATGAGGGCGCGTTTTATGTTATCAGCAGGCATATTGGCGGCTTTGGCTTTATCGATTGCGAGCCGGAGCCGTGGATTAGCTTTCGGATCGCCTCCGCTCATACGGGATGCGATAGTAATTTCCTTGATGACCTGTGTAAAGAGTTTTCCGCGTTTTGCGTCCGTAACTGCTTTCTTACGTTTTATGGTCGCCCATTTAGAATGGCCAGACATAGGGTGATCCTTCCTCGGATTATTCTTTTTCTGTGTTTTCGGTTACGATGTGGTTCGTCTCACCGCTTTTGCGGATGTCTTTGATTTTCAATTGGGGCAGTGGAACCGCTCCTGTGCCGCCCGCCGGTGCAAATTCATGTTCGTCGACGGAGAAGACAATGTCGAGACCGTTTCCGTTCGTTTTTACTTTTTCCAGAAGTGATCCAAGACCGAATCCGATGGCGTCGAAGACGGTTTGACCTTCCCGTAGTTTAATTTTGAGGTGATCTTTACCAACGATTTTTGGCGGACCTAATATTTCGACGTTTCTGGTAAGAAAGATAGGCCGCATGTTGCCCGGCCCGTATGGGGCAAATTCCCTGAGAATATGGAGGAATCGAGGATTCAATTCCGAGAGTGAAATCTCGGTATCGATCCGGAGTTCAGGGATCCGTATCTTTTCCGGCATCATTTCCTGCACGACTTCGTTGAATGCCTCGCGAAATTCGTCGATACGGTCGAGCGCGACAGCAAGTCCGGCTGCATATTTGTGTCCGCCGAACTGTAGAAGTTTGCTTTCAACCCTTTTGAGCGCCTTGTGGATGTCGAAGCCGACGATCGATCGGGCAGATCCCTTGGCGATACCGTCGACGGTAGTCATCATTATCGTAGGGCGGTAGTATTTTTCAACAAGCCTGGAAGCCACAATTCCAATAACGCCCGGGTGCCATTCCTCGTGGTGGAGCACAATGGCCGGATCCGAATCGACCTCGAGGAGTGTTTCAACGAGCTGCTGCGCTTTGCTGAAGGTGTCTTCGTCGACCTTTCTC
>CAYGZY010000085.1:0-6441 GCA_964354485.1 uncultured Chlorobiaceae bacterium
TGGTCGATCTATAACCGACTCACTCCCCCCGACCCTCCACATATCGAGATAATTCAACCGACAAAAGCTCGGATGCACACTTTACAGGGCCGTTTAATCAATCTACGCTACAATCTTCAGGATAAGCTCAGAACTCTTAAAGAACGAATTCGTCACTACCTGAGAGATATGTAATTTTCCCTTCACATCCCCTGAAATCTGACAAGCTCTTCCGGATCGCCGGGAGAGCTTGTCTTTTTATGGAATTTTCCTATATTTTATCCAATATTAAGTCAACCTGTTCTTCATTTCAGCACATTATCGCCAGTCAAATTCTTATCGGAATATCTCATATGAAATCGTCGTACTTCCTCGTTTCACTCTTTCTCTTCTATAATATTCCTTCTCATCAAGCCCTGACTCAGGCCACTGCACAGCAGGGGGAGAGACCATACGAAACGACCGCAAAAAAAATTATTGAGGAGGGTTTGCGATCTCGTTATGCGTACACGCTTCTCAAAGGTTTAACCGAGAATGCCGGTCATCGGTTCGTTGGCTCGGAAGGAGCTGCAGATGCCGTCGCGTGGGGGAAAAAAGTTATGGAAGAGCTCGGATTTGAAAACGTTCACCTCGAACCTGTCATGGTTCCGCATTGGGTGAGAGGTTCGACGGAGGAAGCTGAGGTGATACTCACTTCGGGTGAAACAATCCCTCTTACAATCTGTGCTCTTGGCGGAAGTGTACCGACAACGAAAACAGGAATTTATGCTGAGGTAGTTCAGGTGAAATCGTTCGGGGAACTGCACGATCTGGGCGAGAAGGCGCGCGGAAAGATTGTTTTTTACAATCGCCCCATGGATCCTACCATGTTCAACACATTCGAAGCTTATGGCGGTGCCGTGAATCAACGGAGTGCCGGCGCCGTTGAAGCCGGACGAGTCGGGGGCGTCGCATCACTCGTTAGATCCGTGACCTCCAAACCTGACGATGTACCTCATACCGGTGCAATGCACTATAATGATTCTATTCCCCCTATTCCTGCCGCTGCAGTAAGCGTGGTAGATGGAGACCTGCTTGATAGTCTATTAAGAACAGATCCTCATCTGAAAGTCCGGCTTCGCCTCTCCTGCAAAACGGAGAGCGACGTTGAATCTGCAAATGTTATCGGTGAACTGAGAGGATCGGAAAAACCGGAAGAAGTAATTGTTGTCGGCGGACATCTCGACAGCTGGGATAAAGGGCACGGCGCGCACGACGACGGCTCCGGTTGTGTACAGTCGATCGAGGCGCTCAGGATTATGAAGACTCTCGGCTTGAGACCAAAACGAACTATCCGTGCTGTCCTCTTTATGAATGAGGAATTTGGACTTCAGGGTGGAACTGCCTATGCGGCTAAGGATCGACCCGGGGAAAAGCACATCGCAGCCATAGAAGCTGATATGGGTGGATTTACGCCGCGTGGATTCGGGGTATCTGCCGACTCAACCGCATTCGAAAAAATATCCGGATGGTCATACCTTCTCGATTTTATTGATGCGGACCGGATCACACGAGGCGGCGGCGGTTCCGACATCTCGGAACTGGGTCGGCAGGGTGTGATCACCATGGGATTACGCGTCGATATGCAGCGCTACTTTGATTTTCATCATTCTGCTAATGATGTCATTGAAGCCGTCAATGAACGCGAGCTTGAACTTGGCGCCATATCCCTGGCGATTCTCACATACTTACTGGCGCAAGAAGGAATATAATTACATAATTATTGAAGGGGTAACACGATGAAACATTTTTGCCTGATTTGTGTGCTGTTGATTATCGTTCAGATTTCATTTTCACAGCAGGATCTGGAAAAAGCAGATTCAGCCGTCATTGCTCAGATCCGCGATGAGGGACTAAATCGCTCACAAGTGATGGAATTCTTAAGTTATTTAAGTGATGTTTACGGACCGCGGCTTTCCGGATCACCGGGATATCTTGAAGCCGCCAGGTGGGCGCGTGACAAAATGGAGTCGATAGGTTTGGAAAACTCCCATCTTGAAGCGTGGGGACCATGGGGGAAAGGATGGACTTTAAAAAAATATTCGGCTAATGTTATCGGTCGGCAAAATTTTCCTCTGATATCCTGCGCGAAAGCGTGGTCGCCGGGTGTTAACGAGACCGGGGAAGTAGTATATTTTGATGCAAAGAACGATAGCGCTTTAGATACCTTTCGTGGGAAGTTAAAAGGGAAGTATATACTGTTGAGTGATCCGAGAGAAATCGAACCACCCTTCGAGCCCTTTGCTCACAGGCAGCCTGATTCTGTGCTCCTACGGTTGGCGAATGCTGATGTTAGGCGATCTCGCGGCCGTAGATTTGAAAGAAGCCCCGAAATGAAAGTACAGGAACTTCTTTCGTTCCATAAAATGGAGCTTTGCGAAAAAGAAGGGGCAGCCGGAATTCTCAGCATCAGCCGCGGCGACGGGGGAAATGTATTTGTCGGAAGCGCATCACGGGCCGTTCACCCCGATTCCCCATGGACGCGGGGGATTCCCATCTATAGCGAAAAAGGTCCGAATGTTCTTCCACAGATTGTTATTGGCGCCGAACACTATAACCGTCTCGTCCGAATGATTCAGAAAGGCGAGAAGCTAAAATTGCACATCGCGCTTGATGTGGCTTTCAATCGCGCAGACTCGGGATACAATATTATCGCCGAAATTCCCGGCACGGATTTAAAAGATGAAGTTGTCATGGTTGGCGGTCATTTTGATTCCTGGCACGGGGGAACAGGTGCAACCGATAACGCAACGGGGTGCTCCGCAGCGATGGAGGCGATGAGGATATTGAAAGCTTTGAATCTTAAACCACGGCGGACAATAAGAATCGGTTTGTGGGATGCTGAAGAGCATGGTTTCCTCGGTTCGAGGGGATATATCAATAAACATTTTGTTGAAGCCTCAGATGCATCGTCCATGCGAGAGGGGAATGTAAAATACAAACCTGAGGGAGATAATTTTTCCGTGTACTTCAACCATGACAATGGCGCAGGGAAAATCAGAGGTATATATCTTCAGGGCAACGAAGCGGCGCGGCAGATTTTCCGAAGCTGGCTTCGACCTTTTAACGATCTAGGCGCTTCTACGATTACAGTCCAGAATACTGGCGGGACCGATCATCAGGCATTCGATGGAGTGGGATTGCCGGGTTTTCAGTTTATACAGGACGAACTGGATTATTCGACGCGGACGCATCATGCAACGATGGACCTCTATGATAGGGTTCCGCCGGAAGACCTGAAGCAGGCGGCAACCATCATGGCTGCATTCATTTATAATGCCGCCATGCGGGATCAGAAATTTCCGCGTAAACCTCTGACACCTTCTCCACCTCCGCCTCCGTCAAACTAAGCCGGCCGGGTGGAACTTAGTGGTTCGGGAGTTTTTCCCGGTATCGGAGAGTTTGCTAAGGTGTGATGGGTAGATCGGTCAGGCTCGCGGCGGTTCATCGATCGCGAGAGTTATTAAATTCTGGAATGTTCGTCTTAACAGCAGGATGAACATACCGATCGCTGCCCCTAATCCTATAACATCAAAAAGGGTGATGTGTATAGACAGCACTGTGAATGGGAGTTCACCATGAATAAGAGCTACAACGTTGAGTAGGATAAGCATAATTCTGACTTCGGTCGGGCCTAATTTCCCGTAACTGGAGGCGAAAGTTCTGAAAACATGTGTTTCCAGATAGACATTGATTGAGAGTAGAAGGTAAGCAATAACCAACGCCAGTCCGACTGCAAGTGTCATGTATGGTGAAAGTCCTAATCCCAGACCAATGATGAGTGTGGAGTAGGCGTCGGTTATGTGATCCAGATAGAAACCGTACCGCGGTCGTTCTGCTTTCCTCACACGCGCGATCGTCCCATCCAGACTATCACCGAACCAGTTAAGGATTATTAAAAAGCAGGTGGCCCAGAGCCACCGGTCATCATATTTGGAGAGAAAATAGGTAATTGCGATACCAGTCGCTGCAATTAGACCGAGTATAGTCATGTGGTCGGGTTTGATCCATCTCGGCAGTCCGGCCGCCATGCGGGGCAGTACTGCCTTTTCAAACTTTGAGAGTAGGAATTGTGAGGTTCGCTGGTGCTCGCCTAACTCGCCAGGAGTATTAGAATTGTTCAAGGAAATCTGCTCCGATGTTTCTTTTGGTATATCCGGGCTTGGTGTCGAATTTTATTGCCTTAAAGTACGAATTTATCGGTATGGTAGCAAATTTTAAAGACCGGCGCAATATCGGTAATACCTGCATACTCATTCGGAGACCTTTAATTCGTACTATTACACCATCTTTTGCACATCTTTGTAAACTTATAATTTTCATTCAGGTGAACAAAAATGTTGAGTGAGGCTTTTCATGCTTCGACAATTCCGACGTCGTTATTTTGCGTGTTATGCGTTCGTAGCCGCCCGCATTTGTTAGTCGTATTGTAATATCATTTGCGTAGTTCATACACATCAGTGTAACCATGAATTGCTCCATAGAGTAAACCGCCAAAACCACCAAGGAGGCCCCCGCCAATTCCGAACAAAGCGGCTCTAATA
The DNA here is from genome assembly GCA_964354485.1 of uncultured Chlorobiaceae bacterium. Classification (GTDB taxonomy): domain Bacteria; phylum Bacteroidota; class Ignavibacteria; order UBA10030; family SZUA-254; genus CAYGXH01. Next base: position 4,563 of record CAYGZY010000085.1, read on the forward strand.
TCTTCACGGCTATGAGGCCTATCCACGAGATATGCTGTTCCACCAAATATCACAAATCCCCCGAGGCTGCCGATAAAGATTCCCTGAATCCCGCCAAGAAAATGATTTGTGTCCTCGAAACTATGTATATCCTCAGTAAGAAATGAAACCCGGGAAGAATCATCACCATTAGTGAAAAATGTAGAATCAGCTCTGAGTAGGATATTATATGCTGAGAATGTTTGTCCATCCTTCATCACTACTGTGAAATGTATTCTATTCATCTTTTTATTGAACTTCTCTATATCTAACTGATAAAGTGTGCTTGATTTTTCGTTAAGATTCACCGAATGGGTGGATGTACATCCAACCAAAAGGAAAATTGAAATAAGAAGAAAAAGAAAATGTTGTGTTTTCATATTATTAAGTGCGTGCGGCTATGACGCATAACGTTCTGCAAAAGTATTGAGCTGAATTGCCGAAAGTTGGCTTTTTTAAATCTTGAATAAATCTGTGCGTCATTATTTTGCTGGTTATGTGGCCGTTGCGTGCATAATTAAAGAACATTCTTCGGGAAGTATTTCTTTATCTGTTTATCAATGGCACCTATGTATCCGCAAACTCCGGCTCTTGGTGAGTTTACTAAAGGCGATAATAAATCCTCACCTTCCTCTTGGACGCACTTATGCTCGATTATACAGGATTCACATAAGAATCCCTCACCTTCATCGATGCAGTATGGACAAATTGCGATAGCTTTCTTGTCGCACGATGAGCACTGTAATTCGGGTTCTTTATTGCGAATCAGAATAGCAATTTCTTTATCGTCTATATCTTGTATTGTTTGTATCATCGACAACGTTATTTCGGTTGAAGAACCAAAATCATAGACATAATCGATTTTGTGCCCCTCCGAATAGACCTGGGTCAACGATCGAGTCATAGGTATCTTTGAATGTTTATCAGAAAACTGGCTGAGGTGTCCACAACATTCGACCCATACATCTCTAATAAATTTGTCAATCTTTTTCATAGGAATATCCGGTTTTGCTTTGATAACAAGCCAGTATTCTTGTGAGTATTTGCCCTGGATGAGCATAAGTACGTAGTCTACTCCAACAGATTTCTTTATAGGATGTTTGTTCTGGCACACTGACATGTGAGAGAGGAATGACCGTGAGTTTTTACTGATCTCCTCATTACAGTAGGTGCAAATTCCGTTTGTTGTGGTCTTTCTCATAAAGTTCTCTGAAATAATGAAAAATTTATTTTCCGAATGCAAGGCGCGCAATGGCATATAACGTTCGGCAAAATAACGCAATACTTTTGTGAACCTATGATTCCCATTTCAGTGAACAAAAGTATTGAGCTGAAATGCCGAACGTTGGCTTTTTAAATCTTGAATAAATCTGTGCGTCATTATTTTGTTTGTTATAAGCAGTTGGCACAAACGAATAAACACTTTGGATCGAAAGTTATTTTTTACGTTTATTATCGTTCTTGGATTGAAGTCCAAATAAGCTAAACAGAGCATACAATCCATAGAGCCCGTAAAGTGATGGCTCATTAAGAACGGAACCGAGAGTACCAAGTATACCCAATAGACCTAATAAACCCAACGAATTTAGTTTCATATAATTGTCCTTCGGGATTATGTTTTAAGAAATATTGCCAGGTGCCAATTGCTTATAACGTTTCGCCGCAACACGCAGCGGTTTTTGGTGATCCAAGATTTGGCCACGCTCAACCGGCGCCTATCAAATGACACCAAAAACCGTTGAGTGAGCTCTATTATGGCTGGCGTGTGCCTTTAAGACTGCCCTCCTGATTGTAGAATACCACCAACGGTGCGCTGAATTGACTACACCATTGTACCGTACTTCGAAGACTTCCACAACAC
>CAYGZY010000086.1:0-5014 GCA_964354485.1 uncultured Chlorobiaceae bacterium
CGTTATCGTGGAGACGCTGATCATTCTGGGGATTAAAGACAGCCTGAGTTTTTCCGTAGCGGTCACGTACAATTATAAAAATCACTCCGCCGAGATTCCTAACAGAATCAACCCAGCCGGTCAGTGTAACGGCGTTACCAGTATCCCGGCTTCGCAGCTCTCCGCAAGTATGTGTGCGTTTGTGATACTTCATGCAGTTTAGTGATGGATATAGTGTTTTAAAATTTTATAATTGGTCTTAATTAAGATATTCACAGAGAAACGTTTGAAATATATAGAAAAAGGGTATGAGGAACAAATACGGTCGATAAATAAAACGCAAAGGCGCAAAGAACGCAGAGAAAACGCAAAGTAGTTTGAGCCCTCTGCGTACCTTTGCGTACTTAGCGTCTCTGCGATTTTTTTTAGACTATGGATTTAACTTAGGTGGAGGGTGATTTTGTCGATGAGGTGGCGTTTATTGACTGCTCCGACCATCTGCTCGACAACCTGTCCCTCCTTAAATATCAGCAGAGTCGGTATACTTCTGATTCCGTATTTCATCGATGTCGTCGGATTTGAATCTACATCCATCTTCGCGACTTTCAATTTCCCGTCGTACTCCGCCGCAATCTCTTCGATGGTTGGCGCTATCATTTTACACGGCCCGCACCAGATCGCCCAAAAATCCACAAGAACCGGTGTGTTTGCCTTTAGTACTTCATTTTCAAAATTTGCATCACTAACAACAACTGGTTTCATCAGAGAATCCTTATGATTATAAACAAATATTCCTCCCGGCTTCACAGATAAGATACTAAAATCTACGGAGAAAATCTAACCGACGAAGGACCAAGAATATTTTCCACCTCTGTTACAAAATCATCGCTGAGATCGACGCCATAGTTGGTTGCCTGAAGAAGTAGAGACTCTTCCGTTTCTTCATGTATAACGTTGAAGATGCACGGATACTTCCCCTGGTGACGTTCAACTATGAGCTTCAAAGCGCCTATCGACTGGTCGTTAACCGATTTTACTCTCACGGCAAGGACAACATTCTTGGTGAATTTTTCCTTCACGGACTCGAGAGGTATTATTTCCTTGACGATGATACGGAGAGAGTCGCCCGTATGTTCGGCATTTCCAACAACCATGATCATCGCATCATTGTTCAGGATGTTCTGATACTGACGGTATGCATCGGAGAAGACAATACACTCAGCCCGGCCCGTAAAATCTTCGATGGAAATAAAAGCCATCATCTGCCCCTTCTTGTCGACCTTCTTCTTCACTGAAGAGATGATGCCGGCCGTCCGAACCACGGTTCCGTCTTTGACCGATGTAGAATTACCGAGGCGAGTTGTTGTGAATGCTTCGACGACCTTTTCGTGTTTTTTGAGCGGGTGTCCCGAAAGGTAGAATCCCAGCACTGCTTTTTCCCTGGAAAGTTTTTCTCTCTCATTCCATTCGGGAGTATCCGGAAGCGGAGGATAATTTTCAACGATTGTTTTCTGATTCGGGATTTCAAAGAGGGATGACTGACCACGCGAAATATGATTCTTATTACTCTGCCCGAACTGTATAGCTTTTTCAATTGCTTCAAAGAGTCGCGCGCGATTCTTATGGAGACCATCCATGGCGCCCGACTGTACCAGACCTTCGAGCGTCTTCTTGTTGACGAGGCGCAGGTCAACCCGTGTGCAGAGGTCGAAGATGTTGCTGAACGGACCGCCGCGTTTGCGCGCTTCGATGATATCTTCAACTGCGCTGACACCGACATTCTTGATTGCGCTCAGACCAAACCGTATTCCCGTCAGAGCAATAACAAATTTTACCTTGCTTTCATTTACGTCGGGCGGGAGCACGTTTATGTTCATCCGTCTGCATTCCTCGATCAGCTGTACGACGTAATCGGTGTCGCCAATTTCGGCAGAAATCGTTGCCGCCATGAACTCGGACGGGTAATGTTCCTTGAGGTATGCGGTCTGGTAGGCAAGGACGGAATATGCGACGCTGTGCGATTTATTGAAACCGTACGAGGCAAACTTCTGAATCATGTCGAATATTTCGCCGGAGACCTTCTTGCTGAATCCGTTCCGCAGAGCGCCATCGATGAACTCAGTTTTCTGCTTTGCCATCAGGTCTTTGTCTTTCTTCCCCATCGCACGCCGCATAAGATCGGCTTTTGCGAGCGTAAATCCCGCGACATCGCTTGCAATCCTGATTACCTGTTCCTGGTACACTATGATTCCGTACGTTTCCTTTAAAATCGGTTCCAGCCGCGGATGAATGTACTCCATCTTCGCTCCCTGCTTGCGTCTGATGAAATCTCCGATCATTTCCATGGGACCGGGCCGGTAGAGAGCGTTCATTGCGACCAGATCGCTTATGGAGTTCGGTTTCAGTTTCCGAAGCCAGTCCTGCATACCCGATGATTCAAACTGGAATACACCTACCGTATGACCCTGTGCAAAAAGTGCGTAAGTCTCTGGATCCTCTTCGGGAATTTTCGAAATATCAATGGTGATATCGTGCAGTTCCTCGATAAGACCGATCGTATTTTCAATGACGGTGAGTGTACGAAGACCCAGAAAATCCATCTTGAGAAGACCGATCTTTTCAAGATCGATCATATTGTACTGGGTCATTAATTCAGTTTGTGGTGTTTTGTAGAGCGGCACAAAATCGATGAGCGGTCCAGGTGTAATGACAATGCCGGCGGCGTGAGTCGATGCATTCCGGTTCATTCCCTCAAGAACCAGCGATATTTCAATCATCTCCTGAATTTTCTCATCCTCACTCTTTTTCACCCACGCCAGCTCCGGATTCGTTTCAAGCACTTCGGCAAGCGGTGTTACTTTACCCTGGATAACAGGGATCTGTTTCGTGATCGACTCGATTATATTCAGCGGAACTCCCAGCACCCTGCCGACATCCTTCAAAACAGCTCTTGAGGAAAGTGTTCCGAAGGTTATGATCTGCGAAACCGAATCAGCGCCGTATTTATCCTTCACATAATCGATCACACGGTCGCGCTTCGTATCGGAAAAATCGATATCAATATCGGGCATGCTGACACGGTCGGGATTCAGAAAGCGCTCGAAGAGCAAACCGTACTTCAGCGGATCGACGTTTGTTATACCGAGAGCGTACGAAACGATACTCCCGGCTGCGCTTCCCCGTCCGGGACCGACAACAACACCCGACTTCCTCGCATTGTTGATGAAATCATGTGTGATTAAAAAGTAACCTGCATATCCCATCCCCTTGATAACGTTGAGTTCGTGAGCCATCCGTTCTTCAATTTCCGGCGTGATTACGGGGTAGCGCGTACTAATGCCTTCGTGCGCGAGCTTATCGAGGTATTCATCGTGGGTTTGCACCCCGGCATCGTGAGGGATCGGGAAGGCAGGCATGTGAGGTTTGGCCGGTTCGAGACTATACTGTTCGATCTTTTCCGTTATTTCGAGTGTTGCGGCGATCGCTTCGGGAAATTCCCTGAACGCGGCGGCCATTTCATCAGACGACTTGAAGTACAGCTGATCGGTCTTGTAGCGAAGGTCGTGGTAATCTGTTGTATTTGAGGCAGAGGCGTCGGGAATCATCAAAAGGACATTATGCGCGATTGCATGTTCCGGTTTAATGTAGTGGATGTCGTTCGTCGCAACCAGAGGAATATTCAATTCTCTGGAGATCCCGGGCATGCCGGTGAGTATCGGTTTTTCCTTTTCCAATCCGTGATTCTGTATCTCGAGATAAAAATCGCCTCTAAAAATATCCCTGAATACTGCGGCTTCCTTTATGGCTCCTTCGGGACGACCGTTGACCAGATGATGGGCAACGACACCATTAGGGCATGCAGAGAGCGCAATTAATCCTTCGGAATGCCTCTGTAACAGTTCAAGGTCGATCCGCGGTTTGTAGTAAAAGCCCTCAAGATGTGCTAAACTGCATAATTTTATGAGGTTGCGGTATCCCACCATGTTCTTCGCAAGGAGAACGAGGTGGGTGTAGATGCCTCTTCCCTGTCCCTGTCTGACGCTCTTCCCATTCACTTCTTTGTCGAACCGGGAACCGGCCACTACGATGTACATCTCACAGCCGATGATCGGCTTGATACCGGCTTTTTTTGCTCTGCGGTAGAATTCGATGATGCCGAACATGACACCGTGATCGGTGAGAGCGACTGCTGGCATCTTGTTATCGACCGCTGCCTGGACGAGTCCGTCTATTGTTGCGGCTCCGTCGAGGAGACTGTAATGTGAATGATTATGGAGATGTATGAATTCAGACATGATGCACAAAGATAAAAATATTTAAATGAAAAACAATAAAAAAAGAACTGGCCGCAATCCAGCTCTCTTTTATGCGGTCATTGCGTTGCGTGATTGTTTAGCTAATGTCGTTCTCTAATTTTTGATGGCGGTAAAGTGAAGTTGACTGTCCACGAACAAATGAGCATATTATATTTAATTGGTAGAAAGAAAATGTTATGAGAACAGTTGAAGCACGAAAAGCCAATATCTCCGCCGCATGATATTCTTTTTCGTTGCCCGCTTTCTTTTTCGTTCCGCCATAGAGAGCCAAAGGATATTTTGGACTTGGTTTTTTGTTCAACATCCTGATCAGATATTTTCGGTTGAATCTACAGACCTTCACAATCTCATCAAGCAGCTTCGTTTGTTCCTTTTTCCCTGCCGCCCTATAACGCGGCCGCATCTGGTTGATATATTCCTTTTTTGACTGTTTCGTCACCGATAACCTCATATTGTTTGGGTTACCTAACTTATGAGGCAACGAATCAGTTTTCAATGCCCTTCGGTTACCTTTTTTATAGGGCAATTCGCATTAGCCGTAGTGATTGATTCATTATTTCTTTATTTGTATATTAGGCCAGACCTGTCCAAAATAAAATCTCCAGGATGTGCTATATTAGGAGTGCAAACAACCTAATAGACACACAAACTGGAGAGTCACATGACAAATAAAGGTACAAATATTTTTGCACAAATGGTAGCCGTTTTTAATCGCCAAG
>CAYGZY010000087.1:0-2382 GCA_964354485.1 uncultured Chlorobiaceae bacterium
ATGAGAGATCGTCAGCAGACAGATCCGGTCATTTGTCAGTGTATTGTACAAAAAAAACCAGTGAAAACAAACATCGGATATTTGGGAATCATCATTCAACTTGTTATATTTTAGGCAATTCAATTCTAAATTGCAGCAGGAGACGGTTTCTATGCCCACGTACCATTATCGATGTAAATCATGCCGTCACGAATTCGAGGAGTTAGAGAAAATGTCAGACCCTCCGCTCGTGGTGTGTCCCGAGTGTCATAAACACTCGCTCTCCCGTATCATAGGAGGGGGAACAGGCCTCGTGTTCAAGGGAAGCGGTTTCTATATTACCGACTACAAAGAAAAAAAGCCTTCGGGCGCATCGTCCGCAGGCACAAAGTCCGAAGATAAAAAGGATAACAAACCTGCAGAGAAAAATTCCGGCAGTCCTAAGAAGGAATAGGATAGAACTCCATCACACAGGGACATCGGTCAACTTTTCATCCTTTTTTCTCCCCGCTGATTCGCTACTCATACTCACATTTTCGCCGCCACTGCAATAACAGACTTTACGCTTTCAATCGTTGTTCCGTTTGCGTCGAGCGCCTCAAGAAGAACGACGTAGAGTCCGATGCGCACACGCTGGCGTTTTTCGTTGTATCCATCCCAGATCTGCTCTCCGTGCGGTCCGCTCGGTTCACCGTCGGCGAGCGTCCGGATCAACCGGCCCTGCGCATCGAAAATCCGCAGGCGAATCAAGGAAATATTCGCAGTAAGGTGATACTGCACGATAGTCAGATCCTCATATCCGTCGCCGTCGGGTGAGAACGGATTGGGCGATGAGGATATTACCGTACTTTTTGGCAAAGATGTCGTAAAGAGGGAATTCATTAATGCAGGTGTGCCGCCCGATGCACCGGCGCTTGTCCCCCAATTATTCCTATCGTTACTGCCGTGCCGGGGATTCACCCGTTCCAATGACCGTCCGGTACAATCTTCGATGTAAGGATTATGCCATGTCGGATCATAGTGCACGCTGTCAATACATCTGTTGCACCGGTCGGAGAGGATTATGTCGTCTCCCTCGTTGCTCAGGCTGAAGCTATTTGTCCGGATAAATACCGTGAATCCCGAATCCCGGAGGTAGGGAAACCGGTCATATATGGATGAATCGCTCGCGACGATGATGAATTCACCTCCGTCGATGTACCTCACTGTATCGTTAATGACATGTCTGGCTGATCTGGACTCCCGGTTTTGTTCGTCCGATAATTTCCAACCCATAATATCAATCCGGTCTTCACCCGGATTAATAATTTCTATATATTCTGTGCCCCGCGAAAGCGGGTCGTACATTATTTCATTGATGATGATTGTCATGGGCGGATATCCGATATTAATTTTGTATTTCCCGCTGTCATTTGATGTGTTGGTATCATCCTCGTGATAGCAGGTAACTGTAATTCTCTGCAATCCGGAAGAAACCTCAGGAAGTCGGCACCAGACAGTTACTGTTTCCCCCGTGTTTAGTGTTCGCGATGTAACTTCGGTTGTGAGTATTTCAGATGGTTCGGAAAAACCATCGTCATTGATGTCGGCATAAATTTCAGTGCGAATGCCTGTCAGCGGTGTTAATCCTGCGTTCTTTATTATGGCGCCTATTCTCACGTCATCACCGGTGATTGGGAACGGAGGATCGATTTCCAGGCCGGCGACAGCCGCGTCCACCGCGTGGATAGCAGAAAAGTAAATATCGTCGAACCGTACCGTCCCTAATGTTCCTGTACCGTTACCGACGACGCGCCATCGTATTCTTACCGCGTTATGGCCGGATAGCATTTCGGGGAGTTTGAATGATCGGTAAACGTACGATGTTGTCATCGGATTGTGGAGTGTATCGCTCACGGGTAGTAAGTACTGAAGTCCTCCGTCTAGTGAAGCTTCAACGAGAATATCTGAGTTATGACTGGCTGATCTGCGTTCATAGAACGTCAGGCTGTCGGCTTGAATCTGTGAAAAATCGAGAAGGGGAGAATAGAAACACTGTTCAATCTTCGCATTAGTGCTAACAACTGCAATGGAATCTGAGTATGCAGAAGACTGTACGGTAACGAAATCACCTGTAGGAGAGCGTTGAATCGTTGATTCCCACCCTGGCGGCAGTTCCGGAACGGTGATGCTGTCAAAGCGTTCTATGTAAGGAAATTGACAAATCTGTGCACTTCCGGTGTATACAATTATGAAAATGGAAATAAAGGCAGTATATAGCATAGTTCCTCCCATTGATAAATGCGTGATATAGAGTTGTGGGTGCGTGTGGCGGAGGTAACTGTCTAAAAAAAATATTTTAACGCAGAGTCCGCAGAGGGAATTTAAAGCTTCTCTGCGTCCTTCGCGCCTCCGCGATTAAAG
>CAYGZY010000088.1:0-23478 GCA_964354485.1 uncultured Chlorobiaceae bacterium
CATAGTGCGTCTTAGTCAGAGGAAATTCGGAACTATCACACTTCAGATACTTACTAAGAAAAAAAGAGTTCTAACCATTCAGGTTCATGCCTCGTATATATCAGCCGGACTCTATTTCGGCATTCTGACTGATATAACCGACCAGAAAAAAAACGAAAATGAATACCTGAAGATAGGTAAAGATTTTAACAGGATCTTTAAAACAATCTCTCGCCCTGTCCTCATCGCATACAATGGAAAAATCCTGCAGGCAAACGAATCCTTTGGAAAAGATCTTGGGTATGATACACCATCGGAAGTAGAAAAGGTGGTACTGCGGAAATTCTTATCGCCGGAATCATTTCGTCACCTACAAAAACAAATGGAGGAGGTTAGCGCTTCATCGTCTCCTACATCAGCGACACTTGAATTCATTCACAAGGATGGAAGTAAAATCCCGTATAATTGTTCGTTTGCTCCATTGCTCTTTGAAGGAAATGAATGCATCCTGATTACGGCATTCAACATTACAGAATACAGAAGCATTATTGAAAAATTAACAATAAGCGAGCAAAAATATCTTACACTCGTTGAGAGTTCATACGATCCCGCCTGCATCATCAGGAAGAATACATTCATCTTTTTGAATAAAACGTTCAGGGGCATGTTTGGTATAGAACAGGATCAGCCGGTATTACTAGAAGATTTCGCCGGTCTTTTCGAAACGGCCGATAGAGAAGGTGTTTTGCACTTTCTGAAGAAGGGAATCGCGAAGTCTGCGAAACCCGCAACGCACACATGCCGGTATCAGGTTCGCGACGGAAAACTGACTACGTTTCATATGAGTGTTGTACAAGTTGAAAATGCCGTTGTCGGAGATGCAATCGTTTTTCTACGGGATCGGTCGGAATACGACGAACTGAAGAGCGAAGCGGATCGCCGATCCGAGGAAATATCACTTCTGAAAACACTAATTCCTCTCCTCGGAACATCAAAGGATGTCGGAAAACTGGTGCACAATGCACTCAGCAGAGTCATGGATACGCTCGAGTGGGAGATGGGCGCCGTTCATATTGCAGACGGAGCATCGCGGGCGCTCACGATGAAATCGCATCGTGGGATGCCTGAGGTTCTGGTCAGAAAACTCTCTTCACTGGATCAGAGTGAAGGGATCGGCGGACTTCTCGCGAAGACCCTGGAACCGCATCTCTTCTCGGTCGACCGGTATCCGAGTTATTTGCCCCTGCGGTCGGCGTTTAAAGATGCCGGAGTGCGCACGCTCGCTTTCGCTCCGCTCATATCGGCAGAAAAACTCATCGGAGTGATTTCGCTCTGTACCACAAAAGAGAAGAGCGGCGCCCGCTATACCGCAGATCTCCTTGCCGCAGTCGGACACACTATTGGTAACTCGGTGGCCGCTGCCAGCGCTTATCAAAAATTAGAGGAAACTGAAGAGCACAAGAGTCAGCTCCTCGATTTGGGAACAGATGTGCCCTACTCTCTGACACCTGCCGGAGGTTATGTATGGCTCGGTCCGCATATCGAGAAAATTACCGGTTATCAGGTGAAGGAATTTTTGCGTAACGCATCACTATGGTTAGGACTCGTTCACCCCGATGATAAACAGCTCTTGTTGAATCGGACTGTCCGACTTCACGAAATTCAAGAAAGATACACTATAGAGTACCGCCTTTTACCCCGGGGTAAAGCCGAGTATAGATGGCTCAGGGACACGATTATTGTTAGAAAGAGCGAAGGCGGAGATATAATACGAATAGATGGGATTATAAGCGACATCACGGATCAAAAGCTCGTCATTGATCGACTCAGTCATGACAGCTCTATCCGGAAGAATGCACTTGACGGTTTGCGTGAGGGGATTCTCGCCTTCGATCGTCAGGGAAAGTGCATTTTGGCGAATACCGCTATCGAAATCATCACAGTAAAAAATGCACGTGAACTCGTTGGTGTGAACGCATCAGTTTTGGAACAATCGCTGGATATACCCGGGCTACAAAACCACGTCCGAAGAGCCCTCGACGGGGAAATCGTTAGTACCAAAGATATACCGTTTCATATCGGAGTCGAGAAGACCGGGCGATATCTCCAGGCCGTCATTTCACCCATGCGAGATAAAGACGAAATCCTGGGCGCTGTCGCATTATTCATCGATGTGACCCGCCGTAGAACTGTAGAAGACGAGGTCAGGGATTCTGAACACATGCTGAAGAATGTCATCGATGCCATGGGCGATATGCTCATCATCACCGATTTACGCGGAAGAGTTGTTGAAGTCAACAGGGCATTCGTCAACATCCTTGGGTACAACCGCGCAGAAGCTGTGGGCTGCGAATTCCCTTATCCGTGGCTTCTTGAAGATCAAATGGGAAAATTTGTCCTCTGGATCGCTAACCTCAGAGAGCGTAATTGGCTTCATGATTTCGATATGACCTTGCGCAGGAATGACGGCAAGCTCGTGCCTATCAGTCTGAATACGACTCTCTTACGTAACAAGATTGGTGAACCGATCGCAATGGTTAACGTCGCACGCGATATCACCGACCGCATGCGCTTAGTCGATGAACTTGAGAATAAGAATAAACAAATCGAGTTGATTAACAGGATAATCACGACTGCTAATCAGACTCAGGACTTTCAGGAAATATTCCGTACGATCGCTAATGAAGTATCGACGGTAGTGATCTGCAACGGGATATCGATTGCTGTCGTACTTCCAGACGGTCAGTCTCTCAGGATCTACGCCGCCCAGGGAGTGACGGGATACCGCGTCGGTGATGTAATTGAATCAAAGGAATCCCCCCCGTATCGCGCACTCAGGAACAAGCGGGCCGTTATCGTGTACGATATGCATAAAGATGAGCCGAGCAGGGCAGTGGGACTTACCGATGGATCGATACGATCTTACCTTTCCGTTCCCATAATCCTGAGGGGCAAGAATTTCGGCACATTGAATCTGGGAAGCAAAGAACCGCATGCCTTTTCAGATGATCATATAAATCTGTTGCAGCCGATTGGTCAGCAAATAGGCGCGATTATCGACCGTGTGATACTCTTCGAACAGGTGACAAATGATGCGGTTTACATTCACAACCTGCTCGATTCCATCGACAGCGTTGTCTTCACCATCGACCGCGAACTCCGTGTTAGCGAAATTAACCATGCATTCCGGCTCTATATGCGTGATTACGAATTGGATGACAATGCGCAATTCGTGGGTAAGAATCTCTATGACATCATCCGTGAAGATTCGCTGAAAATCGTTTTACAGAATATCGTGCCGTCTCTTCTAAACGGAAGTATCCGCATCTTCTCACAGGAGTACGAACATAATACAACGAACGGTCTCCGGACATACCAATTGATCGTCAATCCGCTGATCATCAATCGTGTTGTTGTGGGGCTCGTCTTCATGCACACCGACATAACCGACATAAAGAAGACCGAAGCCGAGTTAAAAAAGAGCAACCGGCAGCTGCTGGCGCTCAATCAGATATCTACACTCATCAGTGCGTCCCTTGAGATTGATGAATTGATGAATGCGGCTCTTCCACTTGTGAAAAATACCCTGGATGCCGGTGCAGTTATCGTGTATGAATATAACATCGAGAATGATGAAATTACGATTGTAAGTCAGATTGGATTCGATACCGTCGAATTCAGTTCTGTAAACCGGTTGCAACTTTCCGGATCGGCGACGGGCGATGTAATCCTATCCCAGCAACCGATGTACATCGGCCGAGAACCATACAACGATGAGAGGATAGTCCGGCAGAATCGGGGGGTCTTACGATCATTGCAGATTGAAGCAATGGCAATTATTCCTCTCATCTCAAAAGGAAAGGTCTTCGGGGCTCTGGACATTTTTTATACAACGCCTCACGATTTCAGCCCCCAGGACCGCCAAATCCTGTCGCTGGTCGGCAATCAATTGGGGGCGGCCCTCCACAACCTGCACCTCTATGGTGAATTGCGTTCTCAGATTGAACGGCTTACGGTGCTCTACGAATTAAGCCAGAGCCTGACATCGACGCTGGATATCGACGAAATCTTCCGGCAGGTTTTTAACCATATAAGAAGAATTATTTCATGCGAAGAATTTCGGATTGATCTCTACTCTCCGGGTACCTCTCAGCTGACGCCCATCTTCGAAGCTCAGAGCAGTACCGAAGGAGGATACAGAATCTCGAAAGGCGCCCAATCCTCCGGACTCGTGCAAGGCAGTCCGGAAGCGGTCGTCGTTTCTTCAAAATGTTCACACCTCTCTGCAGGAAAAAACAACCTTGTTATTCCCATGACATTGAAAGAAACGATTATCGGAATCATGGCGCTCCGTTCTGCAGATCCCCTTTCTTTTACACCCCAGCAACTCACTATCCTGGAAAGTATTGCCAATCTGGTCGCGATCGCATTTGAAAAAGCGCAACTCCATCATGAAACCGTTCAAAAGTCGATTGAAATTGAACGGCGCAACAAAGAACTGGATGATTTTACTTACGTCGTCTCGCATGATCTCAAAGAGCCTTTAATCAGCGTTGAAGGTTTCAGCAGGATTCTGCAGACAGATTATGAAGGAGTCATCCTGCCGGAAGGGAAAGAGTACCTGGATTCCATCGTCGGAGCGACGACCAGAATGAAGGGATTAATTGATGATCTTCTTCTCCTTTCAAGAATCAGCAGACCGATGGAATCATACACAGAGGTGAATGTAGATAAAGTAGTGGATGAAATCAGAACTGATATGGAATTCACAATTCACAAGAGGAACGTGACATTCTCGGTGCCTGAAGCGCTGCCTGATATTTACTGTAATGGAACACAGATAAAAATCGTATTTCGGAATCTTATCGCGAATGCGATCAAATTCAACGACAAGCCGAATCCGAATGTGGAAATCGGATTTCGTAATGCAGAAAATAATTGCTATCTTTTCTATGTCCGTGACAACGGTATCGGCATAGAAAAAGAGTTTTATGGTAAAATATTCATCATTTTCCAGCGGCTTCATCGCCGTGAGGAATACGAAGGGTCCGGGGCCGGATTGGCAATTGTGAAAAAAATCATCGAACTGCATAAAGGCAAAATCTGGGTAGATTCTGAGGTCGGGCTCGGGACAACCTTCTACTTTACAATTCCAAAAACACGTCCGCAAGAATCGTAGAGGGATACAATGGAAAAAGAAAAAATACGCATTCTGTTGGTGGAAGACAACAAAGATTTCGCAAAACTCGTGCAGGTTTACCTTCAACGTTTCGATAAAGATAAATTCGAGATAGTGTGGAAAGAAAACTACACTGAGACCATGAAAGAACTCGATGCCAACCTCGATTTCCACATAATCCTCATGGACTATTTCCTCCCCGGAAGAAACGGATTTGAAATCACCAAAGAGTTGAAAGCAAAAAAAATAACGATTCCTATCGTTTTTCTCACCGTAAATAAAGATATCGATCTCGCCCTGGATATCATGAAACTCGGCGTTGATGATTACCTGGTCAAAGAAGAGATATCCTCCCCAGTTCTACCGAGAACTGTGCTCAGCGTAATTGAAAAACGCCGATTGAGTAATCAACTGATTCAGATAGAAATCAGTCAGCAGCGACTGAAAATTATCACGGAGACTATAGCCGCCGTCGCAAATGATTTTGAGGTTCCACTGAAAGATATGAAAGAGCTTTCCGGTTCATTTACGAAGATATTCGGAACCGGTGAACAGCAAAATTTTCACAAGATTATCGATGACAATATCAATCGGCTGGTTGAAAAACTGGATAAATTAAAATCACTCAAAGACGATAAAACAGTCAAGTATATAAAAGACATCAAGATGCTCGATCTCTCTTCTCCACCTTCATAACAACGTATCATAGGAAATATGGAACGCAGATACATAGAAGAATTAGCCGAACATGTCGGCGAGGAAGTTACCATCAACGGCTGGCTGTATGCAAAACGGTCGAGCGGGAAAATCTGCTTTCTGGTCGTGCGTGATGGTACCGGATTACTGCAGTGCGTGATGGTGAAGGATGCGATTCCCGGCGAAGTATTTTCGCTCTTCGATGCGATCACACAGGAATCGTCGCTGAGCGTGACCGGGACGGTGAGGAAAGAAGACAGGGCGCCGGGCGGGTATGAAATGAATCTTACGAACATAAAACTGATTCATACGGCGAAAGAATACCCCATTACTCCGAAGGAACACGGAGTCGAGTTTCTTATGGATCTTCGTCACCTCTGGCTCAGGTCATCCAGACAGCACGCGATTCTTCGTATCCGTCATCAGATTATCAAAGCGATCCGGGAGTTCTTCGATAACAGGGGCTTTACGCTGATCGATGCTCCTATTTTTACGCCCGCAGCATGTGAAGGTACGAGCACGCTCTTCGAAACGGACTATTTCGATCTTGGGAAGGCATACCTGACCCAGTCCGGACAGTTATACGGAGAAGCCGGTGCAATGGCGCATGGTAAAATATATGTTTTTGGTCCGACCTTCAGAGCCGAGAAATCAAAAACACGCAGACACCTGACAGAGTTCTGGATGGTGGAACCGGAAATGGCTTTCTACGATCTGAACGATAATATGGAGCTTGCGGAAGAATTCCTCGAACATATTGTTTCCTCGGTACTGAAACATCGGGCGCGCGAGTTGAAAGCAATTGAAAGAAAAACGACTTACCTTGAAAATGTCAAAAAACCGCTTCCGAGAATCTCATATTCCGAAGCCGTGGAGATCCTGAAAAAGAACGGCATTGATTTTACATGGGGTAACGATTTTGGCGGGGCAGATGAAACGATCATTTCCCAGCAGTTCGACAGACCCGTCATCGTTCATCGCTATCCGACTAAGATAAAGGCATTCTATATGAAAAGAGATCCTCATGCGCCGGATCTCGCACTTGCTATGGATGTCCTGGCGCCGGAGGGATACGGAGAAATTATTGGCGGAAGTCAGCGTGAGGATGACTACGACACTCTCGTCGAACGAATCAAAGAACATAACTTACCGATGTCGGCGTTTGAATGGTACCTGGATCTGCGCCGATACGGATCAGTCCCGCATTCAGGTTTTGGTCTGGGTATCGAACGAACAGTTGCCTGGATCTGCGGCCTCGACCACATACGCGAGACGATCGCTTTCCCGCGAATGATCTACAGGCTGACTCCGTAAAATTAATCGATTATGCTCAGGGTTCAAAACATACGGAAAGAGTATGCAACAGTCGTAGCTGTTGATGATATATCCTTTGATGCAGCCGGTGGCGAGATTTTAGGACTGATCGGCCCGAACGGAGCGGGTAAAACCACTACTATCCGGATGATTCTTAATATAATACGTCCGGATCATGGGAACATTACATTCGACGGGCGGCAATTTGACGAATCGATACGAAATTCTCTTGGATACTTGCCGGAAGAACGCGGATTGTACCGAAAAAACAAACTCCTCAGCACGATTCTCTACTTTGCTTGCCTCAAGGGTATATCAGCAGCTGAAGGAAAACGGAGAGCTTATGAGTGGTTGAAACGGTTTGATTTGCTGAACTACTATGACCGCAAGATCGAAGAGCTTTCCAAGGGCAACCAGCAGAAGGTGCAGTTCATCATTTCAATCCTTCACGATCCCCGTCTCATAGTACTCGACGAGCCTTTTTCAGGGCTTGATCCGATCAACCAGCTCCTACTGAAGGATATCCTGTTCGAATTGAAGGAGAAGGGCAAGGCTATAATATTCTCAACTCATCAGATGGAACAGGCAGAAAAATTATGCGATCGCATCTGTCTCATCAACCGGGGGAAAATGGTTCTCAGCGGTACTCTTTCAAATATAAAACAAAGATTCGGCCGGAACTCCGTCCATCTGGAATTTGCGGGTGACGGTTCGTTCCTAAAAAATCTTCCCTTTGTCCGCCAGGCTACGATGTACAAGAATTATGCTGAACTTGTTCTGCACGGCACCGTAACATCGCAACAGCTCCTCTCTGATATTACACCGCACATCGAAGTACGTAAGTTTGAATATGTCGAGCCGTCGCTGAATTCGATATTTCTTGAAGTTGTCGGGGGTGAAGAAACGACGGTGAAAAATGAATCTGAAAACCATGCTGAAAAATCGGTGCGCATTCCGGTTAAAAGAGATCCCAAGTTCACACGTTCAGCTATCATAACTGTCGTGAGCACGATCCTCGCGCTTGTAATGATCTTTGCCGCTGTGCTGAATCCGGAAATTTCACGGTTAACCGTCCTTATTGTGGTTCTTGCAGCACTTATGTCTCTTTACCGATTCATGCGGTTACGGAAAAAACAAAAAGGCGATCAGAGTCGGCAGGGAGAGGGATGAGATGATGAGTAGTTGGAAAGCGCTTGCGGTGGCGAAATGGGAATATGTCGAGAAAGTGAAATCGAAAGCATTTCTCATTTCTCTTCTACTTATGCCGATCATCATGATAGGTTTCGGAGTCATCCCTTCGCTCCTAATGAGTCAGCCGGATAAAGAGAGTACAGTCATCGGAATCATTGATCGATCAGGTAATTTCTTTGAACCATTAGCCCGAGCACTCGAAGAACGGTATAAATTACCGAACGGTCAGCCCAACTACGTACTCAAGCCAATCTCTGACTGGACGGGGGTAGAGATCGAAAGTGTGAAATGGGCTGCTGATTCGTTGGTGATGTCAAAAGTCATCGAAGGCTATGTCGTAATCGGCCGGGAAATACTAACCGATTCAGCGGTTGAGTACCGGTCTTATAACGCGGGCAACATTAAACTGATTTCAAGGATTGAAGGAGTTATCCGCGACATAGTAGTCGAAAAAAAATTGCAGGCAAAGGGGCTTGATCCGATTCTTGTGCGTCAGCTTACCGCTCCCGTCGAAATGAAGACGATAAAAATCACGAAGGCGGGCACTGAAGAAGAAACGGGATTTGAAAAAGTTTTTTTCACTTCCTATATCTTCATGATGATGATGTTTTTCCTTGTTGCAACGTCAGGTCAGCTTCTCGTTCGGAGCATGCTCGAGGAAAAGTCCAACAGAATCGTAGAAATATTGATGTCGTCAAGTTCGGCTCCTCACCTGATGGCGGGAAAAATTATCGGTCTCAGCGGATTGGGATTGACTCAGATTGCGTTCTGGGCGGTGATCGGAATTGTTATAAGCCTGCAATTCGGCGTGACGATGATATCGCTCGGGAGCGCCATTATCCTTTTAATATATTTCATACTGGGGTATGTGCTCTACGCTGCGATATTCGTAGCAGTTGGTGCTCCGGTTTCAACGGAACAGGAAGCTCAACAGATTACGAGTTACCTGATCATGATTCTCATCGTTCCGATCGTATTTGCAGTCATGGTCGTTCAGAATCCTAGTTCCACTCTTGTTCACGTTCTCACATACATACCGCTCCTAACGCCCTCCATGATGGCGATGAGGATACCCATAGAGATGCCCTCGGCTCTTGAAATCATAATCACGTCAATTATTCTTCTTGCTTCAGCTCTTGGAGCGATGTGGATTGCGGGAAAGATATTTCGCACGACGATACTTTCCTATGGAAAAAGGCCTTCACTTAAGGAGTTGTGGATGTTGTTACGTACACAATAATAAAGAGGATTACCATGCGGTATATTACGTATTTCCTTTTATTAATAGTAGCAGCAGCGTCGGCCTGTTCACAGGTTGCAATGCCAGAGAGTCAGCCTGATGGAGTCAGTAATTCGGTATACGGAATCGGGTTTTCATGCGGTCTGGCGAGCGGTTTCGGATTGAGTTTCCGCCATCATCTGCCCGGATCTTTTTCGTACCAGCTCGTCGGCGGGGTTATTAAAGCCGACAGGAAGACCCTGGGCAACATCGGCGGAGAGATGCAGTTCGATTTTGGACGGACTCAGAGTACCCGTTTTTTCGGAGCTGCTGTGCTCGGCTACTTCTATAAAGGGGAGGAAGAAAATTCACTCGCAGGTCCATTCAGAGCAGGCGCCGGAGTAGGTATCGAATATCAGCAATTTCGGTCGATTTCAATCGCAGGAGAATTGCTTTTTACATTTTTTAATGATGGTGATATAGTCCCACTTCCACAGATAAGTATGCATTACTACTTCTTTTGATAATATTCTAAAATTTTCTTATCTTCGTTGAATCGTTTTAAAATCCACAGAAAAATCGGATGAGTTTCGAAATAATACTCTTTGTTTTAATATCGCTCGCCGCGGTTGCATCTGCCGCGCTGATGATTTTACAGCGTAATCCCGTTAAAAGTGTTCTACTGCTCATCGTAAACTTCTTCTGTCTGGCAATCCTCTATCTTCTCCTTTCAGCACAGTTTATCGCTATCATCCAGATCATCGTGTATGCCGGCGCAATTATGGTTTTATTTCTCTTCGTCATCATGCTCCTCAATCTTGGTGACGAAAAACTATTGGCGGAGGAGAATATCTACAAGAAGCGCATCGCGTACATCCTCGGAACCGCGCTTCTTATCGAAATCTTTGCAGGTTTTGGTCTTCCTTTTATGATGTCCGACATCATGGTGAATCCACGTGCTGCGGATATTGGGACAATCCAAACGATCGGCCGGTCTCTTTTCCGAGAATATCTATTACCTTTTGAAATCACATCCATACTGCTACTTGCAGCAATGGTCGGCGTTATTATCCTGGCGAAGAAAAAATTCCAATGAGTATTTCAAACATCCCGATACCGTACTACCTGGCGCTGAGCGCTGTTCTCTTCACAATAGGTATGGTGGGAGTTCTCACGAGGCGCAACGTAATTGTTGTGTTCATGTGCATCGAACTGATGCTGAATTCGGTAAATCTAACGCTCGTTGCGTTTTCGGCATTCCATGGAAACACGACAGGGCAGATTCTCGTTTTCTTTGTCATGGCTGTCGCAGCAGCAGAGGCTTCCGTCGGATTGGCGATAATCATTACCCTGTTCCGGAATTCCAGGACAGTGAATATAGATGAATTCAATATCATGAAGTGGTGAATGGAACATATCGCCACGGAGAGCTTGCTTTATCCGCCACCGGTAATTTACACTATGAGAAACAGAAAATATTTCCATGAATAACCTCATCGTATATAGTGTGATTTTTCCGCTCGTCGGATTTCTGATTAACGGAATTTTCGGAAAAAGACTGAGGTCAGAAAAACTGAGCGGCTTAATCGGCAGCGGGTCGGTCGGACTCTCGTTCGCCGCCGGCGTCATTATCTTCATCGGTATGGTTCAGATGCCAGTCGAGAATCGTTCATACGCAGTGACGCTATTTCAATGGGTTGTTTCCGGCTCCTTCGCCGTAAATGCCGCTTATCAGGTCGATCAGCTGTCGATTATCATGATGTTGGTGGTCACCGGTGTCGGTTTTCTCATCCATGTGTATGCCATCGGGTACATGCACGGTGATTCAGGTTTTTGGCGGTTCTTTGCATACATGAATCTTTTTATATTCATGATGCTTAATCTTATCCTGGCTGATAATTTCCTCCTCATGTTCCTCGGGTGGGAAGGAGTTGGTCTCTGTTCGTATCTGCTGATAGGTTTCTGGCACGACCGAAAATTTGACACCGGAGGTTATGGAAAGGGAGAAGCCACGACGAGTGATGCTGCGAAAAAAGCTTTTATCGTCAACCGTATCGGTGATTTCGGTTTCATGGTTGCGATGTTCCTCATTTTCAGGCTTTTTGGAAGCCTCACATTCGGGGATATCTTTTCGCGTGCGCCGGCGATTGTTAATTCCGGTGACAGCACTATAACTTGGATTACAATACTCCTCTTTTTGGGCGCTACCGGGAAATCGGCACAAATACCTCTATTCATATGGCTTCCGGATGCGATGGCAGGACCCACTCCTGTCAGTGCGCTCATCCATGCAGCTACCATGGTAACAGCCGGCGTCTACATGGTTGCGCGATGTTCAATTCTCTATGCGCTCGCGCCGCTCTCCATGGACATCATTGCGGTCGTCGGTGTCATTACAGCTTTTTTCGCTGCAACGATGGGACTTGTACAGAATGACATCAAGAAGGTACTCGCATATTCGACAATAAGTCAATTAGGATATATGTTCCTCGGTCTCGGGGTTGGATCCTTTGCCGCAGGTATCTTCCATGTGATGACGCATGCTTTTTTCAAGGCGCTCCTTTTCCTGGGCGCCGGAGCAGTCATCCATGCACTCCATGATGAACAAAATATTCAGAACATGGGCGGATTAAAGCGTTCGCTTCCGATCACGTACAAGACATTCCTGATTGCCGCACTTGCTATTGCGGGCATCCCGCCGCTTTCCGGATTTTTCAGCAAAGACGAAATACTGTGGAAAGCGTTTTCTGAAGGTTCCGCTGTATTCTGGCTGATAGGGTGGGTAACGGCAGGTTTAACCGCATTCTACATGTTCCGCCTTGTGTCTCTGACTTTCGAGGGAGACGGCCGCTGGCCGCAAGATCGTCATCCTCACGAAGCACCAAAAATCATGACGGTACCACTGATGGTTCTGGCATTACTCTCCGTTATTGGCGGACTCATCGGAATTCCTCACAGTCTCGGCGGGAGTAACGCTTTCGAACAATGGCTCGAACCGGTGTTCGAGCGGGCACACGGTGAGCTTATTAAAGGACACGGATCGTCGCTGACGGTAGAATATATTCTGATGGCGCTTTCTGTACTGGCCGGCGTTGGGGGTATAATTTTCGCACGCCGGGTTTATCTCCATACACCCGGTCTCAGCGATAAAATCGGCGAAAAATTTCAGCGGATATATCGCCTTCTTTGGAACAAGTATTACGTAGATGAAGTCTATGATTTCACAGTCGTATCCCCGATTAAAAATGGATCGGAAAAACTTCTCTGGAAAGGTTTTGATGTAAACGTCATAGACGGATTAGTCAACGGCACTGCCCGTTTGATTGCCGGCACCAGCAGTTTGATGCGGAAGATACAAATGGGACTGGTACAGAACTATGCGATCATCTTTGTCGTTGGAATCATCATCATCTTTGCCGTTCTTCTCACGAAATGATCAGATTGAAAAAATAACAGGATATTCATTAGAAGTGCATCCGGCTCAATGATAGACCTATTGACATCCATACTGCTCATTCCATTCATTGGAAGTATTGTTCTGTTGTTTGTAAACCGCCAACAGGCGACTACGATTAAAATCGGAGGGATTCTTTTTTCTCTCCTGACTTTCACCGTTTCGCTTATCCTGTTCTTACAATTTGATGCAGACAGCCCGGCTATGCAGTTTCAGTATAAGGTTTTGTGGATTCCTGCCCTGAATATTTCTTATAACGTAGGGGTTGACGGTTTATCTCTCCTTCTTGTAATGCTGACGACATTCCTTACACCGATTGCGCTTCTTTCATCATGGGCTTCAATCGAAAAACGTGTTAAAGAATATACCATCATGATGCTGTTTCTCGAAGTAGGCATGATCGGCGTATTCATAGCTGTTGATATATTCCTCTTTTATGTATTTTGGGAAGCAATGCTGATTCCCATGTATTTCATCATCGGCATTTGGGGGGGATCAAACCGAATATATGCAGCATTGAAATTTTTCCTCTACACTATGTTCGGAAGTCTTTTAATGCTCGTGGCAATTATTTGGCTGGGGTATTATGCCTCCACTTTGCCCGGCGGACGGTTTACGACAGATCTGCTCGAGCTCTACGCCGTTGCGCCTGCGGTTCCCATCAATATACAGATGTGGATGTTTCTTGCGTTCACGTTAAGCTTCGCAATTAAAATACCGATTTTTCCGTTTCACACCTGGCTTCCAGATGCACACGTTGAAGCGCCGACGGCAGGGAGCGTGATTCTTGCCGGTGTGCTTCTGAAGATGGGAACATACGGCCTTTTGCGATTCAGCTTACCGCTTTTTCCCCAATCTGCATTGATGTTTATGCCCTACATTACTGCACTCGCTGTAATTGGAATCATCTACGGTGCGCTCGTTTCGATGGTGCAAACTGATATTAAAAAACTTGTTGCATATTCATCAGTCAGTCATCTTGGTTTTGTTGTCCTGGGCATTTTCTCTCTTACTGAGCAGGGTATACAGGGCAGTATAATTCAGATGGTGAATCACGGCCTTTCGACAGGCGCTCTCTTCCTTATGGTTGGTATGATTTATGACCGGAGACATACGAGGGAAATTACAGAGTTCGGCGGTCTTGCCAAAGTGATGCCGGTCTTTGCCACGTTCTTCATGATCGTATCGCTATCATCGATTGGATTACCTGGACTGAACGGCTTCATAGGAGAATTTTTAATTCTCCTCGGTGCGTTTACTTCGCCTTTCCTCAGTCCATGGTTCGCCATCATATCAGCCAGCGGCGTAATTCTTGCCGCTGTCTATATTCTCTGGATGTATCAGCGTGTAATATTTGGAAAAATAACGCACGCTGTCAATGAACACCTGCACGACCTTTCACTGAGAGAGGTTGCCGTGCTCGTGCCCGTTCTGGTTTTTATCATATGGATCGGAATTTATCCGGGTAGTTTCTTGAAACCGACGGCAGCAACGGCGAAGCAAATCATATCAGTCGTACATCCGGTAAAATTTCAGGCACTCACCTCTCAAAGGGCAAACGCCCCATCAGCAAATCGCCAACCATGAATTTTCTCCATAAAAAGCACGTACTGATCCTGCTTTTTTTATTGATTGTATCTACCGGAACTGCCTACGGAAATGCGGGTTATGAGGTTATCCCGGTCTCGCCATGGATGATTGCTCCGTTTATACTCATATTACTCTCAATTGCGATTATACCGCTTATAAACAGACATTGGTGGGAGAAGTATTATCCCTACGTATCGTACGGTTTAGGGGCAATTACGGTCGTTTATTACCTATTTATCCTCAGCAATCCGTCCCGGATGCTCCATTCGGGGCTTGAATACCTGAGTTTTATAGTCCTGATCGGTTCACTTTATGTCGTCGCCGGCGGGATACATATACGCATTAAAGGTAAATCAAAACCGATTTCGAATGTGACTCTCCTTGGCGTCGGAGCAATATTAGCAAATTTCATCGGGACAACCGGCGCTTCAATGATACTGATACGTCCCTACTTGCGGGTTAATCGTTATAGGCTTCGTCCCTTTCATATCGTAATATTCATTTTTATCGTCAGTAATATCGGCGGGGCATTGACACCGATCGGTGATCCGCCGTTGTTCCTCGGTTATCTAAAGGGTGTTCCTTTTTTTTGGGTTCTTTTTTCCGTCTGGCATATCTGGGCGCCCGTTGTTGCGATGGTCCTTATAATATTTTTTGTAATGGATTACCGCAGCTTCAAACGGTATGAAAAAAGGGAAAAGCCCCTCGTTCCGGAGGAGTTCGACGAGAAGGCAGAAGTAAAAGGATTGACAAATATTTTTTTCGTCGGAATTATTTTACTTGCAGTGTTTATACAAAGACCGCCGTTCCTGAGGGAAGTTATTATGATCGTAGCAGCGGTCGCTTCCTACACAATGACGAGACCGGAAATCCACCGAAAG
Organism: uncultured Chlorobiaceae bacterium; assembly: GCA_964354485.1. Taxonomy (GTDB): domain Bacteria; phylum Bacteroidota; class Ignavibacteria; order UBA10030; family SZUA-254; genus CAYGXH01. Next base: position 15,504 of record CAYGZY010000088.1, read on the forward strand.
AATGAATTTACGTTTATTCCCATTAAAGAAGTTGCGATTTTATTTTTAGGAATTTTCGCAACGATGGTTCCCGCTCTCGACTGGCTTGAACTGAACTCGGTGAAAATCGGAATTACAACTCCGGGACAGTATTATTGGAGCGTTGGTACCCTGTCAAGCTTCCTTGATAATGCGCCGACTTATCTCAACTTTCTCAGCGCCGCATTCGGATTGTGTGTGACTCAGGAAACGATTCAACACATACAGCAACTGATAGCCGGAGGCGGAGATGCATTAATGTCGTTTGCGGGCGATAATGCCGATCCCATTCATAAGACTATTGCGGTGCTTATGAACTATTATCCTGACCAGGTGAACAGCGGATCTGTAACGATCTCTCAGATTCAGGTATCCTACCTTATCGGAAACAACAGCGGTTATCTCAAGGCGATATCTATAGCTGCCGTTTTTTTCGGTGCGATGACCTACATCGGGAACGGACCAAACTTCATGGTAAAATCGATATCGGAACATTTTGGTTGTAAAACCCCGAGCTTTGGCGAATATATTTATAAGTATTCGCTGCCTATCCTCCTTCCGCTGTTCATCCTTGTATGGATACTCTTTTTCCGAGGGTAGAACCAAAATGGTGTACATTGATTATTGATAATAAAATGTCTAATTTAGAATGTTTTTAAAATAACCAGATACTTTGTGATGACTCCCGGCGATTTCGATATCTTCGCGCTCGCGCCTCTTCTGGTGTTAACTGCAACGTCCCTGCTCGTCATGTTGGTTGAAGCAGTCGTAAAAACGAGTGAAAAGATAAGCTATTGGCTCAGTCTCTGTGGATTGGTTGTGAGCATTGTTGCATCATTTGCAACGGTGAACCTGTCAGGTACAACACTCCAGCAGATGATTAACGTCGGCGGGATGGGGAGTATATTTTCCGCAATGTTCAGTATTTCAGCTCTAGGAACAATCATTTTGGCGCGGGATTATCTTGAGAGAGAGGGGGCTCATTTCGGTGAATTCTACCTCCTCATACTATTTTCGACCATGGGAATGGTGCTAATGGCAACCGCAGCGGATCTTATCATCATTTTTCTCGGTCTGGAGCTGATGTCGATATGCTTCTATGTCCTTGCAGGTTTTATGAGAAAGCGCGCCCTCTCTAACGAATCAGCATTGAAGTATTTCCTCCTTGGTGCTTTTGCGACCGGATTTCTCCTGTACGGTATTGCCCTCATCTACGGCGCATCGGGTTCTACAAAAATATCGTTCCTCGTTCATAATTACGGAATAATCTCTGTCTCTCCGTTTTTTTGGATCGGGATCGGTTTACTTTTTATCGGACTTGCTTTTAAAGTCGGTGGCGTCCCGTTCCACATGTGGATACCGGATGTATACCAGGGAGCGCCGACACCGGTTTCGGGTTTCATGTCGACCGGAGGCAAAGCAGCGGCATTTGCGGCTATCATCCTCGTTTTTCTAACATCTGATACATCACTTGGTGATGGTGTCGCAAAAATGATTATCATTGTATCTGCTCTGTCAATGATAGTCGGAAACATCGTTGCAATATCGCAGACGAATCTCAAACGAATGCTCGCATACTCTAGTATAGCTCATGCGGGGTATATTCTGGTCGGCATCGCCGCAAATAATCAGATCGGAAAGAGCGGCGTCATTTTTTATCTGTTCAGTTACACCTTTATGAATCTTGGAGCATTCGGAATCCTTTCGCTCATGGAAAGAGAGGAGAAAAATCTTTCGTACGACGATTATTCCGGGTTGGGATTCCGGCATCCTGTGCTTGCCGCATTCATGTCAATATTTTTATTTTCTCTTGCAGGAATACCGCCGTTCGCCGGATTTTTTGGGAAATACTATGTATTCGTCGCGGCCATCGATGCAGGTCTTACATGGCTTGCCATTCTCGGTGTTCTTATGAGCGTTGTTTCAGTCTATTATTACCTGCGATTGATTGTGGTTATGTATTTTCGGGAGGGAGATCAGAAATTACCGGTTACAATTTCTCGCGCGAGTTACGCAGTTATAATATTATGTATCCTGGCGGTAATTGAACTGGGCGTTTATCCAAGTTCACTCCTTTCCATCATCACAGCATTTTAATACCCGTGGAGCCGGTTGTTACATCTGAAGAAATGCAGGCGAGAGATCGTTATGCAATCGAGAAACTGAAGATTCCCAGCATCGTTCTCATGGAGAATGCAGGGCGTTGCGTGGTGGAAATAATGGAACATCAATTCGGTCGATTGCAGAATGCGTCCGTCCTCGTTATCTGCGGAAAGGGGAATAACGGCGGTGACGGATATGTAGCCGCACGTCACCTCTACAACAGGGGAGCTGATGTTACGGTTCTCTCTTTAGGGAAGGAGAACGAACTAAAAAACGACGCGAAAATTAATTTCAAGATACTAAAAGAACTCGTGCGTAGAGAGAATCCCAAGCGGCTCAGGTTATTATTATACCGGTCCGGACGGATGCTGTCAGCCTTTACGAAAAGCGATTTTATCCTTGACGCAATATTCGGGACAGGTTTTTCAGGGGAGGTGAAGGATACGTATTCATCTGTTGTAGAGTGGATAAACAGACAGTCTTCACGAGTCGTAAGTATTGACGTTCCGTCCGGAGTAGATGCCGACACGGGAGATGTGGTAAATACCGCTGTTTCAGCCGACCTCACGGTCACGATGGCAAACAGAAAGATTGGTCTCCTGTGCGGTAAGGGTGCCGGCTTTGCGGGTACCGTCAAAGTTGCCGATATTTCTATCCCGAAAGAATTAAAAACCGTAAAATCCGCGAAAACATTCCTGACCGATGCAGATGATGTCCGGACTGTTTTACCCCGACGCCCGAAAAATGCGCATAAGCACAGCGTGGGAAAAGTTTTCATACTCGCAGGTTCAACCGGCTTCACCGGCGCTGCAGCACTAACCTCTCAAAGCGCTCTGCGAGCAGGGGCAGGGGCAGTGATTCTCGGTACTCCCTTATCTGTCTATCCGATACTCGCAAAGAAGCTAACGGAGGTAATGGTTCAACCGTTGCCTGAAACCAAAGACGGATCGTTGAGTATGACGGGTTATGAAGCAATCAGTAAGCATATTTCATGGGCGGATCTGGTGATATGCGGACCGGGTATATCACGGAACAGCGAAACATGTCAGCTTATATGGCATATCATTTCAGAATGCGATAAACCCCTTCTTATCGATGCCGACGGCCTCAATAATCTCTCGGAAAAAATATCACTGTTAAAAAATCATCGAAGCCCCGATATCATTCTTACGCCACACACTGGTGAACTAGCCCGACTTACTGGTGTGTCTGCAGATTCGATTGAGAGAAATAGGATAACAGTTGCCAGACGAGTGGCGCAACAATACCGCATAACTTTGGTTCTCAAGGGAGCACCGACAGTGATTGCAGACGAGGACGGTACTGTGCTCATTAATCCCACAGGGAATCCGGGTATGGCGTCTGCGGGTATGGGCGATGTGCTTGCCGGTCTCATTGGTGGATTATGGGCACAAGGGATGAATAAAACGGAAGCCGCGTATGCGGGCGTTTTTCTCCACGGGTACGCAGGAGATTTAGCACGCCTGAAATTCGGTGAAAAAAGTCTTTTAGCAAAAGATGTACAGGATCTTATTCCTCGTTCATTCCTTGAAATCGAAAGATCTAAAGCATTGTGAACAAGAAGCTTAATCACATTTTTCGTTACCAGTTTCCCGCTGTACTATGGGCAGTAATGATTTTCATCGCTTCATCAATACCTGCAAAATATTTACCATCTCAAGCTTTTTTTGGTTTTGATAAAATCGTTCATATAACACTTTTTTTCATATTCGGCCTTCTTGTATACCGAGCTCTAGAACCGATCAATGGTTCGGGGCAAATAAACTTCGCTAGACTTTTTTTTCCCATTGCAGTCGTGATATTTTACGGAATTATGGATGAGATCCACCAAGGATCGGTGCCTGGCCGGACATTGGATGCCTATGACGCACTCGCCGATACTGTCGGGGGGCTCCTTGCGGGAATTTTAATATATTACAAACGCCGTAGAATTATTAAAGCATAGAAATTTGTTTCAATTTTGGAATTTTACAATAAATTCGCTACTTTTCTTTTGTGAAATTTGAGTTACTTCACATCGACGGAAATGCACGAACGGGATCTATTTCTACTGACCATGGGATAGTGAGAACACCTGCTTTTATGCCCGTCGGAACTCAGGGGGTGGTAAAGGCCATCAATCAAAAAATACTTGAAGAAATCGGTGTTGAAATCATTTTAAGTAATTGTTATCACCTTTACTTACGTCCCGGAATTCAAATTTTACTGAAAGCAGGCGGATTACATAAATTCATGAGTTGGAACAGACCGTTGTTGACAGATAGCGGCGGTTATCAGATTTACAGTCTGCCCGAATTCCGTAAAGTCTCGGATGATGGTGTTCAATTTCGGTCGCATATTGATGGTTCCCTCCATAATTTTAGACCGGAAGATATAATTGATATCCAACGGATCATCGGATCGGATATCATGATGGTCCTGGATGAATGCACCGGATATCCGTGTGATAAAGCGGAATCGGAAAAATCCAATAATCAGTCAATGAGGTGGGCAGAACGATGCTGGGAACAATTCCAAAACACATCGCCATTATTTGATCACCGGCAGAGTCTGTTCGGAATTGTGCAGGGGGGTGTGTACGAAGATCTCCGTGAAGTATCGGCCTCTTTTTTATCCAAGATCGATTTTCACGGGTATGCGATAGGCGGATTAGCCGTTGGAGAGCCTGTTGAGATGATGTATACCATTGTTGAGGTATGTACAAGGATGCTCCCTTCGTTAAAACCTCGGTATCTGATGGGGGTAGGTAAACCCGAAAATTTGCTCGAAGCTATCGGCAGAGGCGTGGATCTTTTCGACTGCGTTCTACCGACCCGAAACGGCAGAAATGCCGGTTTCTTCACAAAAAACGGAGAACTCACGATCACGAATTCCCAATTTAAAGAAGATTTTACGCCAATAGACGACCATTGCGGATGTTACACGTGCAGGAATTTTTCACGTTCCTATCTCCGGCATCTTTTTATTTCAAAGGAAATCCTCGGATTGGAACTGGCCACCATTCATAATTTGTATTACTATCAGTGGCTCATGCGCGGCGCGCAGGAAGCTATTCTGCAGAACCGCTATGAAACTTGGAAAATGGAACAGCTGGCGTCTTACCAGCAGGAATTAGCAATATATTCATAAACTAAACGAATGGAGATAAAATTGAATATTATTCAGATCTTCGCAATGGCACAACCGCAGGGTGGTAACGGAGGGGGTAGTATGTTCAGCACTCTCATCATGTTTGCCCTGATCATTCTCATTTTCTATTTTATGATTCTCCGCCCTCAGCAGAAGAGACAGAAGCAACGCGAAAAGATGCTTACGGAGATTCAAAAAGGCGATAAAGTTGTAACTGCCGGCGGTATCCACGGTACCATCGTCGGTATTGAAGAAAAAACATACGTTGTACAGATCGCAGATAATGTAAAAGTAAAAATGGACAAAAGCGCCGTTGCGAGCGTTGTAAAGAGTACGAGCGAAGCTGTAGGGAAGACAAGTTAAGGATTGAATCATCGTGAGCAGGACAGATATTAAACTCAGCACCGTTGAAGAAGCGATTGATGATTTCCGTCAGGGAAAGATCGTTATCGTTGTCGATGATGAAGATCGCGAGAATGAGGGAGATTTTGTCCTTGCCGCTGAAAAGTGCACCCCGGATGCCATAAATTTCATGGCAAAACATGGGAGGGGAATTATATGTGTAGCTCTTACACCAAAGCGAACGGAGGAATTGACTCTCGATATGATGGTCGAGCGTAATTCATCGCTTCACGAGACTTCTTTCACCGTTTCAGTAGATTACCTGCATGGGACCACAACTGGAGTATCTGCGTATGACCGTAATGCCACCGTGCATGCACTGATCGATCCCGGTACAAAGCCCGCTGATCTTGCAAGACCGGGTCATATATTTCCACTCCGCGCGATGGAAGGTGGGATACTCAGGCGGGCCGGACATACGGAAGCAGTCGTCGATCTCTGTAACCTCGCCGGACTCTGCCCAGCGGGGGTACTCTGTGAGATCATGAACGACGACGGCACCATGGCTCGTGTTCCTGATCTGGTGAAGTTGGCGTCCCATTTCCGGCTTCATATTATAACTGTGCAAGACCTGATACATTATCGTACCGGGAAGGAAAAACTCATCTCTCGTGTTGTTTCGACACATTTACCGACGAAGTACGGTGAATTCATCATTCACGTATATCGCAGCGCGCACGATAATAAGGAACATATTGCTCTTGTGAAAGGAAATATCGAACCAGACAAACCGGTTCTTGTCCGGGTGCATTCCGAATGTCTGACGGGTGATGTTTTTGGTTCTATACGGTGCGATTGCAACGATCAGTTAACAAGCGCAATGTCCATGGTCGAGAAGGAGGGATGCGGTGTCATTCTATACATGCGACAGGAAGGGCGTGGAATCGGTTTATTGAATAAACTGAAAGCATATAAACTACAGGATACCGGTTATGATACCGTGGAAGCTAATGAAAAGCTTGGTTTTCTACCCGATCTTAGGGATTACGGCATCGGGGCACAGATTCTACGCGATCTCGGTATCGGTAAGATAAGGCTCATGACCAACAATCCGAAAAAAATTATAGGATTAAGGGGATACGGACTTGATATCGTCGAACGGGTACCGCTGGAGTCCCAACCCCATGCTCATAATGAAAGGTACCTGAAGACAAAACGGGATAAATTAGGGCATCTCCTGCTACTTGATAAGTCGAAGTAATTTTTTACTTGCATTTGTAGATCTCATGTCGTAGATTATTGAAAGAAGCTTCAATAGCCATCACTCTGTGCGTGATGGCTATTATTTTTACATCATGACAGTATAAAAAAAATACATATATCTTTCATGGCGGATTGATGAATGAGGGAAAAAATAACGGCGTAATCTACCTCACTCGGGAGAGACTTGTCGAGCTCGAGAAGGAACTGCACGACCTGAGACTGCACGGCCGGGCAGAAATTGCGCAGAAAATCCAAGATGCGAGGAGCCACGGCGATCTTACGGAAAATGCTGAATACGATGCTGCGAAAGAGGCACAGCAGCATCATGAGCTGAAAATCGCCAAACTGGAACAAACCCTGGCGCGCGCGCGAATCATAGAACGAAAAGATTTACCCAATGATAAGGTTTACATCCTCTCGACCGTCACGTTGAAGGATATGAAAACGAAGGAGACGGTAATTTACACGCTCGTATCTCCCGAAGAAGCTAATTTTGAGCTTAATAAAATTTCTGTAACATCTCCCATAGGTAAAGGTTTACTCGGAAAGACGCAGGGAGAGAAGTTAAAAATTTCTGTGCCTGCTGGCACACTGGAATATCAGATTCTAGAGATAACATAAAGTATATGTGACTACGTGCATAGCGGTTAATGCCAGTCAACCTCGAGATTAAAGCCTACCTCGGCAATTCAAAAAATGCTCTGCTCAGGGCAGGAATGTTAGATGCCCGAACCGAAGAGGTTCAGCATCAGAAAAATACTTATTTCCATATCAGGGCAGGGCGGCTTAAACTGCGCGAGATGCCCGGCAGGTATTCCGAATTGATATACTACAACCGGGAAGAATCGGATGATATACGTCGGACAGATTACACGGTCTATAAATTTCCCCCTGAAAAAAATCTGGGACTGATTCTCGGACAAGCATTAGGTGTTATCACAGTTGTAATTAAGCACTGGCATCTTTTTGTCTATCGAGGTGCGCGCATCCATATAGATGACGTCGAAGGACTCAGTTGGTTCATAGAATTTGAAGTCTCCCTCGAGTCTGATCGGGACCGGGTGGAACAAATGGTGAACCGACTCTTTGAAACATTTAA
>CAYGZY010000089.1:0-2106 GCA_964354485.1 uncultured Chlorobiaceae bacterium
CTGACAATGGCATCACTTCTCATACTGCTCTCTTTCATAACAGTCTTAACAGACACTCCCATGCAAAAATTTATTCCGCCATCAATCGATCAATGGAGTATCTCAGAACCTGCGCGCTTCTATTCCGGCGACCAAATATTCCATTATATGGACGGCGCCGGAGAGGTCTATCTTGCATATAAATTCAGAGACCTCCTCGTACAGCGATATGCCTCGCCTGACAAATCCGAAATCCTAGTTGAAATATTTAATATGGGATTACCCCGAAACGCCTTCGGCATTTATACTTATATGCAGGGACGCGGTCCTAGAGTGGACATCGGTCAGGATGGAGAATACAAAGCCGGGCTCCTCTGCTTCTGGAGAGAAAAATACTTCGTCTGTATTAAAATCGAGGAGGAAGAAAAACGTTCTACCGCTGCCGTTATGGAGTTAGGAAAATACATTTCCAACATGATAGAACGAGACGGAGAACGCCCAGCAATTCTCAGACATCTCCCGGAAGAAATTTACCTTAAAAACACTCTCCGATATTTTTACAGGTACGAAATCCTAAACAATCACTTCTTTCTTGCAGGGGGTAACATACTGCACATGAACGACAGTACGGAATGCACGCTCGTACGGTTAAAACAAGATAAGAGCTACCTCCTGCTTGTTCAATATCCGAATATAGAACAAACCGATTCTGCCTATAACAGCTTTATGGCCCACTACATGCCTGATGCGCCTGAAACCGGCGTTATCGAGACAGAGAACAAGAAGTGGACGACCTGTACCCGACATAAGAATTTCATCATTGTCGTATTTGACGCTGCGACAAAATCTCAAGGAATAATTTCACTTGATACCATAAAAAGGAGATTACCATGAGTGAACGGACTATAACAAGAAGAGATTTTTTAAAAAAAACAGGAGCTGCGGCTTTTGTAGCGACTGCAGGACTGCCGCTTTATAGACCGCAGGAGCAGGTAAAGAAAACAAGAGTTATTCTGATACGTAATGAATCGGTTGTTGACGCGAACTGGAAAATCAACCAGAAAATAATCGACCAGATGATGGATGAGGCGATGATAAAGCTTTTTGATACAAAAACAGCCGACGAAGCGTGGAAGCGGATCATGAAACCGACAGACATCGTGGGTATTAAAAACAACGTCTGGCAGTATCTTTCCACACCAAAGGAACTCGAAAATACATTAAAGGCACGAATTATGGCCGCCGGTGTACCTGAGAAAAATATCAGCATTGACGACCGGAACATTCTTCGTAATCCGATATTTGAAAAAGCGACTGCTCTCATAAATGCCCGCCCGATGCGTGCACATAATTGGTGCGGGGTGAGTGGATGTCTGAAAAATTATATCATGTTCGTACCGAATCCGCCGGATTATCATGCCGATTCATGTGTGGATCTGGGCGCCCTCTGGAAACTTCCGATCGTCAAGGGAAAGACGCGGCTGAACGTACTCGTTATGCTGACACCTCAGTTCCACTGCCTGTCGCCTCACCATTTCGATAAAGAATATACATGGCTCTACAAAGGGCTGCTCGTCGGCACCGATCCGGTTGCGCTCGACGCAGTTGGTTTGAAGATATTTGAAGAGAAACGGCGGCTTTACTTCAAGGAAGATACACCTATACGACCATCGCCTAAACACATTGCGGCTGCGGAAGAGAAACACGGGATTGGCGTGAGCAACATGAATAAAATTGAACTCATCAAGCTTGGGTGGAAGGAAGGATTACTGATCTGATATAGAAATATTCAGGAATTGTAATAAACGCAATTATAACTTTATTGAATCTTCAAAGATTTTAATCGGAAATTTCAAAGTGATATCCTGTTCCAAACCTTTAATGAACAGAGAGATATTATCGGATTTTGCAATGAAGGAATAGTCACCCTCTTTTACTTTGAACATCACAAACAACACCTCAGGCATAGTAAGGACATTGTTTTTTCTTCCCCACACATATTTTGGATGAATAAATTTATTTTGGTCATTTACCAGGAATATCTGATTCTCAAGAGATGTGATATCCGGGAAATACCCTCCTCCATGATTTTCGATTGTTATTAAAAACAGTATTGAATCAATCTGC
>CAYGZY010000090.1:0-7044 GCA_964354485.1 uncultured Chlorobiaceae bacterium
GTAGGAACGATATGTTTATAGTTTAAGATTAAGAAATATTTTAGCTCCGTCAGGAGCGACACTTCGTTCTTCCTTCTTGTCTCTTGCTCTATGCTTACACCCCACCGCTCCATGCCTTCTTCCAGTCCCCCCCCTTGTATCTCAAAATCAATTTTATTAGATTAAATTGAAATAAAGGAAAAATATGAATCCGATTATGGTATTGAATAGAAAGCTCCTGTACATTGTAGTCCTTTTATGTCCGCTTTATGTATTCGGGCAGGTAACGACATACGAATTTTTCCGTAATGATATAAATCCCCGCGCGGCGGCGCTGGGTGGTAGTTTCATCACGTCACAGGATGACCCTAACACGATTTTTTACAACCCTGCAGGTTTAACTACGCTTACGAGTAAGCGACTCTCCGTGGGATTTTTCAAACACCTCCTCGATATCAATGCAGGATACGCCAGCTTTGGGATGGAGGTGGAAAATTTCGGACACGTCGGCGCAGGTATTGTCTATGTCAACTACGGTAATTTCAAGAGAACCGGCGAGGAAGGGCAGTATCTCGGTGATTTCAGTGCAGGCGAATTTGCACTCACAGCAGGCTACGCCGGATACCTACAACCAAGATTGAGTTACGGTGTCAACGCAAAGTTCATTTATTCATCTATCGCTGAAATCAGTTCATCCGCAGCGGCTCTAGATTTCGGAGTGGAGTATGTGGCTGTCCCGGATCGGTTCATTGTGGGTGCCAGCATCCTTAATCTCGGGACGCAGATAGATCCGTACGGTACGACGAGAGAAAAATTGCCCCTCGATTTTAAAATAGGTTTTTCCGTAATGCCGGAGCACTTGCCTGCCGTTGTCATGGTTGACTGGCACAAGCTTAATCAGACAATGGATAATTTTTTCGATAGGTTCGAACAGTTTTCTGTCGGTATTGAATTTACAGCAAGTCCGAATGTTCAACTGCGTTTAGGTTATAACAACGAAAACCGGCGCGAACTCAAGATTGAACAGAGTGCCGGCATGGCCGGCTTTTCCATCGGCGGCGGTTTTTCGTCAGATATGTACCTCATAGATTACGCCTACAGTTCGCTTGGCAAGGTCGGTTCCCTCCACAGAATCGGTATCGGATTCAAATTCTAACGTATCAGTTAGAATCCGTACACATCATTTCTAATCACATAACAATTCCCTCAAGGAGCTGTTTGCTGAAGTAGAAGAGAAGCATCCCGCCGAATACGATAAGCGGCATGATTCGATTTTTTGAGCGGTTAATTTCTGGAACTAAATCGCTCGCCCCCACGTACGTTGCCGCTCCCGCCGACAGTGCAAAGGCGATTCCAATGAAATTTTCAGAGACACTAACGAGGAGGAGGACGGTAAAAATCCCCAACATCGTCGCAACGCCGATAGTGACGGAGGCGATAAACGCGTTTCTTCGTGTGTGACGCGCCGAGAGCATGATCGAAGCGATTGTCAGACCTTCCGGGAACTTGTGTAGGAGGACGGCGATGAAGATAAGTATACCTATGGAATAATCAAACTTCATTCCTGCTGAAATGGAGAGACCGTCGAAAAATGCGTGGATCGTTAATCCGGCAAATGCTGATAAACTCGCAACGGGAGAAACCATAACATCATCGTGTGTTTCTTCACCGAAGTGAAGATGCCCGACTATCGTGTGTTCGAAGAAGTGAAGAAGGCCGTAGCCTACAATAATATAAAGGGATGCGATTTCCCCGAGGAGGGCGAGACTTTCCGGAATCAGTTCGAAGATGACCAATGCGAGAATGAAACCGGCGCTGAGCGCCAGGAGATACTCCTGCACTTTTCGTGGCCATTCCTTTCTGAGGACGATGAGCGTACCGCCCAAAATTTCAGCGGCAGCAGCAATCAGACCAAGTACGATGATGAACAGCATTACGGTTACCTCTCAGATTATTTGTAAGGAGATTCCATGTACTGCTTTGCCTGCCTATGCGCGTCCCAGTAATTTTTCATATCAAGTACTTTTTTGTACTGCTTGATTGCATGGTCGCGTTTTCCCTGCAGATCGTAAATCATACCGATTTTTAAGTTTGTCATTATCATATAGCCGGAATTACCGTCTCTATCGATTATTCTGCACAACTCGTCAGCGTGGTAAAAATAAGTGAGAGCAGAGTCGATGTCTCGTTGACTCATATCAGCGAGGCCGAGATAGTAGTTCGCTTCTCGTTCGGCTAGAATATCGTAGCCGTGTTGTCCTTTTTTTATACGGTTGAGTACTTCATTAAAAATATTCTGTACCTCAGGCCAATTTCCAACTCCCGCATTACAGCGCCCGAAATATTTGTGGAACATGACATTGTTTGGAAACCTCCGGTAAAGAACCTCTGCGTGCCGGAGCGCCTCGCTGTAATGTTTTTCATAATACTGATACACTTGCATGAGGAAGTAGGTCGCTTCGATGTTGGCATACCGTGCATGTTCGGAAGCAGCCTTGAGCTGGGTCAATCCGGTAACCTTGTCCCCCTTGGGAAAGAAGATCATAAGCGGTTTTACCCATGGGTAAATTTCAGGAATCATCGCTGCATAGTAATTATATATCCCGATCCCTAGGAGAATGTCGCTGTTGTCGGGCGCTAATTGGTATGCCTGCTGGACGATGGGGAGAGCTTCACGACCGCAGTTCGCTGCCTTCAGCCAGTCCTCCCGATTTCCGTAAAGTCTTCCCTGAAAACCCAGTGATCCACCTTTGAAAAAAAGTCCTACGAGGTCGTTCTCATCCTTATCCAGTCGACGGTCGCATATGTCGATTACGTTATCAAGCATTGCGATGAATTTCTTGTCGTGGGATTCGTTTTGGAAATCAGTAATGATCCTCCACCATTCAACCATTGCGAGGAAGAAATGTCCCGCGGGGTGTTCGGGTTGCGACTGGATTGCAAATCGAAATTCCGTTGAAGCGCTATCGAAGGAGAGGTTGTAGACGTAGTCGATCCCTGTGCGGATGTGGGCATCGACGACGGAATCTCCGATCCATTGAGCATACGAAATATTAAGGGTAAGAAAAAGTGAAACGATAATGAATGTAATTTTTGATGGTTTCACCCTGCCGGTACTTTCCGCTGTTTATATAAAAAAAGCCGACCGTTATTGCGATCGGCTTTTTATTGAATTTAGAACTTTACTTCTTTGCCCAGGCGCCGGTTCCCGAATTGTAGGCGATGGTGGTAACATTCACATACCTGTTCGGGTATGTTCCCTGTAGAGCTGAAACCTGGAATCGGATGTAATTTCCGTCAGTCGTACGTGCAAAATAAACTCTGTTTGCCGTGATCGTCAAACCTGGTGTTGATCGGAATGAACTGATTGGCGGTACATCTACCTGCGTGTTCATGTCGGAAACTGCTGTTTCGATGAACTGTGTGGTGCGCCATCCAGTGCTGATTGACTGATCATGGGGACTCTTCAGCAGCGGTGTGGAATTTAATCGTCCATCAATCCAGAGGTCGATATATGGACGGTTGTCTGTAGGAGCCGATGTAAAGGCAAAGACTGATCCGGTTGAAAACTGCAGTCCTGATGGATTTGCAGATTCAAATTCATATATTGTTGCACCTGTTGTAAATCTGTGTGTAGGACCCCATTGGAGTGTAACTTCTGTACTCACGTCGCCATTGTCTTTTACCGAACGGATCGAAAACGTGTAGGTCTGTCCATTCGTGAGGGTCTGTACGGTGTGGTTTGTTGCTGTTTTTCCAACCAAAACGCTATCTACTAAAACGCTACCCTGTCTTGTCATAATGCGATAACCGGCAAAAAAGTCAGCGGTTGCTGCAGGTGCAGCTGTCCAGTAAATCGTGACCTCGCCGTCTTTCGATAAAGCTTTCAGGTTAGTCGGTGGTGCAAAATCTTCGGGTGCAAGAACGTCTTCTTCGTTGCATCCCATAATAAAAAACATTCCGATGACAGACATCAGAATTACTAGAATCGTTAATCCTTTCATTGTTGCTCCTTTAAAATTTATTGATATTCGTTGTTATTATACGTGTAATCGGCTTAAAAGATACTCTTTTACCTTATCATTTGCAATACGTTCCTGTATCATTGTGTCGCGGTCGCGAACTGTGACTGTCTGGTCTTGCAGTGTCTGGGAATCGACCGTGATGCAGTAAGGTGTTCCCACTTCATCCTGACGGCGGTAGCGTCTGCCTACGGCGCCGCTGTCGTCGTAAAAAACCCGAAACGCCGTACAGAGGTCTTTCTCGATTTTCTTTGCGATGTCCGGCATACCATCGCGATTCACGAGCGGGAAAATTGCCGCTTTGATGGGGGCAAGTTTCTGATGAAGTTTCAGAACAACACGCCTTTCCATCGTCCCCTCGGCAGTAGGCGCGTCTTCTTCGTTGTATGCATTCACCAGAAATGCCATGAATGATCTGCTGGCGCCTGCGGAGGTTTCGATGATGTACGGTATGAATTTTTCTTTCGTTTCTTCATCGAAGTATTTCAAACCCTTCCCCGAAAATTCCTCATGGCGCGATAAATCGTAATCGGTTCTGTTGTGAACTCCTTCGATTTCCCCCCAGCCGAAGGGGAAAAGGAATTCGATGTCGTATGCATCCTTTGCGTAATGTGCGAGTTTGCCAGCTTCATGGTGATGCCATTGCAGTTTTTCGGGAGTCATGCCGAGATTAACAAACCATTGCATCCGCTCGTTCCGCCAGTACTCGAACCATTTTTCATCGGTACCCGGTTTGACGAAGTACTGCATCTCCATTTGCTCAAATTCTCTCGTGCGGAAGAGGAAATTTTTCGTATTGATTTCATTCCTGAACGCTTTTCCCACCTGAGCGATACCGAAGGGTAGTTTTTGCCGCGATGCAGACTGGATATTCTGAAAGTTCACGAAAATTCCCTGCGCGGTTTCAGGGCGGAGGTACACGGCAGCGCCGGTATCCTCCACCGGTCCGACGTACGTCTTGAACATCAGATTAAATTTTCGCGCGTCGGTGAATGTTCCTTTCAAGCCGCAGGCCGGACAATTCAGCACTTTGAGCATTTCGTTCTGGGAGGATTCCACCGCCTTTGCAAATGCCTCGGTGATGACTTTATCCTTCTGCTGACCCTGAAAATTTTCCGGATAAAGGTCCCGAAGAATGTCCTTCTGTTTTTTAACCGAAAGATCTTCAAAGAGTATATCGATACGGTAGCGCGATTTGCATTGTCGGCAGTCGACCATCGGATCGGTAAAGTTTTCCACGTGCCCCGATGCCTCCCATACGCGCGGATGCATGAGAATAGCCGCATCAATTCCTTCCACATCGTCGCGGTAGGTCATCGCTTTCCACCATTCATCCTTTATGTTGCGGAGGAGCTCGACGCCGAGATTCCCGTAATCCCATGCGCCATTTAATCCTCCATAAATTTCCGATGACTGGAATACAAATCCGCGCCGTTTGCTCAGGGAAACGATCTTGTCGAGAAGCTGTGAATCATTCGATGATGTGCTTTTTGCCATATTTTGTTGTACGTCAGTTAAAAAGTTTTTCTCTGTTATTGTTCATAACCATTATTTTCGCTTATTCGTTCTCACTGCCGTCTGTGTTTGTTTTCTCATCGGTCTGAAGACGATCGAGTGAATGATGTGTTCCCCTATCCGCGTATGTATTGTAACGATGTTGGCCTTCGAATTTTCTGATCCGTACGCTTTTCCGCCAAACCGTTCAGCAAGAAGATTAAGCTTCTGATTGAAGAGGAGTGTGATGAATGTCGGTGGAATAAAAACTCTGTGCTCCCGCCGGCGTATGGTCGTACCCGGAATTGTGATATCGCGTTTGCGTATGTTCCGCGGTTCAATCGCAAAAAGGCGGTAGAGCGAGTCAATACCTCTGTCTATCGAATCAGCCAGCGAAGCGATTTCCTGATCTCCATTGGGGACGTGCTCCACCGGTGGTGTGGGCTTGAGGAGTATCAGGCCGACCACCCCGGCTGTAAGGACTACGATGGCAATAAGCCGGTAGAGTACTGATGGATTCAGCAAACTCTTCATTTTCCTGTAAATACCGGTTTTCGTTTCTCGAGGAAAGCTTTGGTACCCTCATGGGAATCTTCGGTTGTGAGGCACTCCCTGAAAAGCTCAGTTTCAAATCGGATGCCCTCTTCGAGAGGTTTTTCGAAGTTTGCATTAAGCGCTCTCAGGGCAATCCTGATCGCAGAAGGTGATTTGGAAAGTATTACACGAGCCGTCGCTTCCACAACTCGGCTTAGTTCAGCCAGCGGTACGAGTTTCGTTACAAGCCCGATACGCAATGCTTCATGTACATCGATCGTATTACCGGTGAGAATAAGCTCTGTTGCTTTTCCGATTCCGATGAGTCGTGCAAGCCGCTGTGTTCCGCCATGCCCCGGAATTAAGCCAAGGCCGACCTCAGGCAGTCCGAATTGTGCATTTTCGGAGGCGATTCTGATATGACACGCTATAATAATTTCACATCCGCTTCCAAGCGCGTAACCATTGATTGCTGCAATGACAGGTTTTGGAAAATTCTGAATCTTGCTGAGAACTCTGTGTCCGACTTTAGCGTAATGAGTCCCTTTCTCGCCGTCGAATGTTGCCAATAATCCGATATCGGAACCTGCAACGAATGCCTTTTCACCTGATCCGGTTAAAATAATTATACCGACAGAAGGATCCTTTTCAAATTCAGTAAAAGCACGCTCAACTTCCCCGAGAACCTCAAGATTTATTGCATTGAGCTTAGCGGGTCTGTTGAAGGTTAGTATCGCTATACTGTCTTTACGGTCGACAAGTATTGTCTGGTACGGCGGCATCATTCAGTCATCCATATCACTATGCAACTTCGACGCGGCTCTGGTCGCCAATCATGAATCTGTGAACAAGTGGTTTGCCCACCGCTTCTACGACCTCCACGTCGTTTCCAAGTATGCTTCCTTCGATGCGAAGCCTCACATCCGTTACTTTGCAGCCACGGAGGACAATGCTGTATTCGACTTCGGAATTTTTTATGTGTGTGTTGTTTCCGATCGATGTAAAGGGACCAATG
>CAYGZY010000091.1:0-15280 GCA_964354485.1 uncultured Chlorobiaceae bacterium
TTAACATTAATCCGATGTACAGACAGCCGCGGTAAGTTCTTCCCTCTTCTGCCATTCCGCGCAGTGTGGGACGGATGATCTGGCTCTTCACTTTTTCCATTGCATCTTCATCGACGATCGGTGCAGGACTATAGGCACCCATACCCCCCGTATTTTTCCCTTTATCACCGTCGAATATCCGTTTATGGTCCTGAGCGGTGGAGAGAACAACAAATTGGCTCCCGTCTGTGACCGCAAAAACTGAGGCTTCCTCACCCATAAGAAATTCCTCGATAACGATCTGATTCCCGGCATCACCGAATTCTCTCTTTGTGAAAATCAAATCGAGAACCTCAAGCGCTTTTTCCTTCGTTTCACAGACCGCTACACCTTTTCCCGCAGCCAATCCGTCGGCTTTTATGACTATCGGTGTGGGGTTTTCGCTGATGAATCGTTCCGCATCGTATCTTTCAGTAGATGAAAAAACAGAGTAATGCGCTGTCGGGATTCCATATTTTCCCATAAAATTCTTGGCAAATACTTTACTCACCTCGAGATCCGCGGCTGCCTTCGTCGGTCCGAATATACACAGTCCGTGCGCCTCGAAGAGGTCGACGATTCCTTCACTGAGCGGCTGTTCTGGACCAACGACCGTGAGATCTATCTGTCGTTCTTTTGCGAATGTCAGCAGTCCGTTGAGGTCCTTGGCAGGGATCGGAACTATCTCCGCATGCTGACCGATCCCGGCATTACCCGGTGCACAGTAGACGTGCGTAACCTGCGGGCTCCGTTTCAGAGTCAGCACAAGCGCATGTTCACGGCCGCCCGAGCCAATGACTAATACTTTCATTCCGCAAGAAATCCGAATATTTTTGACAATTCGTTGGTTAATGTGATGCGATTATACTTTTCAACGACCTCTTCCGACGGCTTTGGGAGCTTACCCTGACGATGGAGATCATACAACTGTACTATCGCCGCAGCCGCTTGTTGGACACTCGTTGGCTCGATGATGACAGCACCCCCGCTTTCCTGAAGGGTCTGACGAATAAAACCGTTCGAGATGCAGGCAAGTATCGGTTTTCGCAACCCGAGGTATTCGTAGAGTTTTCCCGGCGATTGCACATCGTTGTCGAGCATCAGCCACAGCACATCGGAAGATTTGAGATACTCGATACAGTGCTTATGGTCGACGTAACCGGTCACCGTAACATTTCCCTCCAAACCGAGTTTCTGAATCATTTCGATGTATTCATCTTGAAGGATTCCGATAAAATACATTTCAATGTGCTGACGCATTTCAGGCTGTTCAGAAAATATCTTTTTAAGCGCTTCAAGAATGTAACGTGGTGTCCGTTCTCCGTAGAATACGCCGGCGTGTGTCAGGCGCATCCGCTTTCCTTTTTCGATGCGGAGCTTGGAATCGTCTGCAAAATCAGCAGGATCAAAACCCTGTGGAAAAATAGTGACGTCGCTGTAATCGAGAAATTTGTACCGCTTGACGAGCAATTCCTTCGTTCTACGGTTTGTCGCCAGTATCCTTGCACTATTTCGCAGTACTTTCTTCTCAAGTTTATAGTTCCACAACTTATGAAACGGTGTGGGATATGACTTGTACGGATACTCATGCCAGGGATCGCGGTAATCGATGACGAGAGGTTTGCCAAATTTCAGATGAAGTTCCAGACCTATCAGAAAATCCGTAAAAGGCGGCGCAGTGGCAAATATGACATCGAAATTCTCCTTCTGAAAAAGCTTTTTTACTTCTTTCACAGCCCTCCTCTTCCAGCCGATTTTATTATCGGGAATGAAAAATATATCACTGATGAAACTCAAAATTCTCCGCCATCGCTCCGAAGGCATCTTAACGACGCCCTTCTTCCGGAAAAGTCTGTTCGGATCAAGAGAGCCTGCTCTCACGACATTGACGTGGTGCGGATGCAGTTCATCAAGCAGGGTATAATCCTGTGCGTAGTATCCGGTCGGAGTTACAGTGAGAACGGTCGGCTGCCACCCGAACTGCGGCAGGTACTTGACAAATTTCAGAGTTCTCTGTACCCCGCTGAGGCCGAGAGGTGGAAAATAGTATGCTATGACCAACACATTTCTCATTGCTTTAGATTCGGGACTCATGGGAGCGTGCACTCTATAAAACTATGAGTTCCTTAGGGGACGTATTGATAATGTCACAGTAGCTGTCTCTAACGATGACATCGTCTTCAATGCGGACTCCGCCCACTTCCGGTACGTAGATACCCGGTTCGATGGTTACAACGTTTCCCGACTGCAATGTTGCTTTACTGAGAACGGAGAGCCGCGGTTGTTCGTGAATCTGAAGACCAATTCCGTGTCCGAGCGAATGTTTAAAATATTTTCCATAACCCTTTCTGTGGATGAACGACCTTGCTGCAGCGTCAACGTCTGCAGCTTTTTTACCACTCTGCACTGCATCGATTCCCTTCCTCTGCGCATCATAAACAATCTGGTATACCTTTTTCATTTCGGCTTTTGGCCGTCCGATAGAAACCGTCCGCGTCATGTCACTATGATACCCGTCCACAATACATCCGAAGTCAAGCGTGATCATTTCACCGGCTTTGAGAGTTTTTAAGGATGCCCTTCCGTGCGGTAGTGCACCTCGGTATCCACTCGCAATGATCGGTTCAAAGCCGTCACCTTGGGAACCGTGTTTTCTGTGATGATACGAAATTTCAGCGGCAATATCGAACTCAGAAATTCCGGGTTTGATTATTCCGAGTATTTCGGTAAACACCCGATCGGTGATTTCTACTGCCTTCCTGATAGTTGCGATTTCTGTTTCATCCTTTACGCAGGCGATTTTTTCAATACAGTCAACGAGCGGTAAAAACTTCACAGCCTGGAGATTCTTTTTAAGCGCCTTAAGTTGACTGTAAAGAATGGAGTTGCCGTCAAATCCCAGCCTCCTGCCGGAACGAAGCATTTTTTTCTTGCCTAGTTCTTCTCCGAGATCCCCTGTTGTGATGAAAATCTTCCAGTCGCTCGTCTCCTCCCTAACCTGTGCGGTATATCTGCCGTCAGTGAAGAGGAAACTGCCCGTCCGGGTAACGAGTGCAATTCCGTTTGAACCGGAAAATCCCGTAATGTAGCGAAGGTGCGGGAGGAACGTGATAAGAAACGCATCAATTTTATATTCATCAAACCGCGAGCGCAGTTTTTCGAGACGAATCTTATGGTATGACCTTGTTCGATCCATTGAAATCATCTCAGGTGATAGTTGGGCGCTTCCTTGGTGATTGCGACATCGTGAGGATGACTTTCTCGCAGACCTGCCTCGGATATTTTGATGAACTGTGTGTGAGTTTTCATTTCCTTGATAGTCCGACAACCGCAGTACCCCATAGCGGAACGAAGTCCACCGACTATCTGGTACACTGTTTCTTCCAGCGAGCCTTTATACGGTACGCGGCCTTCTATGCCTTCCGGCACGAGCTTCGGTAATCCTTCTTCTGCATCCTGGAAGTAGCGGTCACTGCTTCCGCGCTTCATCGCTTCGAGAGATCCCATACCGCGGTACATCTTATAACTGCGGCCTTCATAGAGTATTTTTTCACCCGGACTTTCATCAACCCCTGCAAACAAGCTTCCGATCATCACAGAATCGGCGCCGGCTGCTATTGCTTTTGCCACATCTCCGGTTTGTTTGATCCCTCCGTCGGCTATGATCGGGATTTTATTCTTCGATGCCACTTTTGCGCACTGATAAATTGCCGTCACTTGCGGAACGCCTACGCCGGCGATAATGCGTGTTGTACAGATAGAACCGGGACCGATGCCGATCTTAACACCATCGACACCAGCTTTGATAAGGTCGCTGGTACCTTCGGGCGTTCCAACATTACCTGCAATCAGCTCACAATCGGGGAATTTCTTTCTTAATCTTTTAACCATATCGATAACTCCCTGTGAGTGACCATGAGCCGTATCAACGATGATTACATCAACACCCGCTTTAATAAGTTCCTCCGCCCTCTCAGGTGTATCAGATGTCACGCCGACCGCAGCTCCCACACGGAGGCGGCCACGATTATCCTTGCACGCATACGGGTGGCGCATCTTCTTCTGAATATCCTTGACGGTAATCAGACCCCGTAGTTTGCCGGTGCGGTCGACGACCGGCAGTTTTTCGATCCGATGTTTCTGGAGAATTTGTTCGGCCCGTTCGAGAGTCGTACCGACCGGCGCAGTTATCAGGTTACTGCTCGTCATCACTTTGGCAATTTTTAAGTGACGATTCGCTTCAAACCGAAGATCACGGTTCGTAACGATGCCTATTAACCTCCCGTTGTCGTCCACAATCGGGATACCGGAGATCTGATACTTACCCATGAGATCCAGAGCATCGCCCACGGTCTTATCGGGTTTCATTGTAATCGGATCAAGGATCATCCCGCTCTCCGAGCGTTTTACCTGATCAACGTTCGATGCCTGCTCGATTATGGTCATATTCTTGTGAATGATGCCTATACCCCCATCCCGGGCAAGAGCGATAGCCAGCCGTGCCTCTGTAACGGTATCCATTGCAGCTGAGACAAGCGGAATATTGAGGTCGATGTTTCTGGATAATTTGGTTTTTACTTCCACATCGCGCGGAAGGACGGTCGATTTCCTCGGTAGGAGGAGAACATCGTCGAATGTTATTGCTTCACCAACAAATTTAATCATTGCCATGTGACAATCTCTCTAAGTTGTACGTAGTCTTATCATCATCGATCCCCGGGTACGGTTTTCACGCCAGCATCACACATACGCCGGGATCCCTGTAATATCTTCACCTACGATCAGTGTGTGCATCTCGTGCGTTCCTTCGTAGGTCTTAACAGATTCAAGATTTGCCATGTGACGCATCACCGGATATTCATCGAGAATGCCATTCGCTCCGAGGATTTCACGCGCGGCGCGTGCGATTTCCAATGCGACGAAAACGTTATTCCTCTTCGCAAGGGACACCTGCGGGAACCTGAGGATATTTTTATCCTTCAACCGTCCGATGTGCAGACAGAGGAGCTGTGCTTTTGTAATTTCATTCACCATACCGACTAACTTTTCCTGTGTCATCTGATACGATGCTATCGGTTTGCCGAATTGAACTCTC
The DNA here is from genome assembly GCA_964354485.1 of uncultured Chlorobiaceae bacterium. Taxonomy (GTDB): domain Bacteria; phylum Bacteroidota; class Ignavibacteria; order UBA10030; family SZUA-254; genus CAYGXH01. The sequence goes on from CAYGZY010000091.1 coordinate 5,114, forward strand.
GATTTAGCATATTCGAGGGCTGAATGGTAGCAGGTCATCGCAGATCCTATGACACCCCATGCAATACCGTAACGTGCCTGGTTCAGGCACATGAGAGGTGATTTCAGACCTTCCGTTTTCGGGAGAATATTTTCCTTGGGAATTCTGCAATCCTGAAAAATGAGTTCAGACGTCACAGATGCACGCAGCGAGTGCTTGCCTGTCATTTCCGGAGCAGTGAATCCCTTTGTCCCGCGTTCAACGAGAAAACCGTGGATGACGCCATTCATTTTCGCCCAGACGAGCGCGACGTCTGCGATCGTTCCGTTGGTGATCCACATTTTCGCTCCGTTGAGGAGGTAGTGATCGCTCCTTTCCTCTGCACGCATGATCATTCCCGCCGGATTCGATCCGTAATCAGGTTCTGTCAGACCAAAACAACCGATTTTTTCGCCGGATGCTAGTGCGGGAAGCCAAAATTCTTTTTGTGAATCGCTACCGAACGTGAAAATGGGGTACATGACAAGCGCGCTCTGGACGGAAGCAAAGCTCCGGACACCGCTGTCGCCGCGTTCAAGCTCCTGCATCACCAGACCATAGGCGACATTATTCATTTCCGCACATCCATACTTTGCAGGCAAGGTGGAACCGAACATACCAAGTTCCCCCATTTTTTGGACGAGATGCATGGGGAAAGTACCGGCTCTGTAGTGTTTCTCGATGACGGGGAGCACCATCTCTTCGACAAATTTCCTAACTGTATCGCGGACGAGGATCTCTTCTTCGCTAAGGAGAGTCTCTATGTTATAATAATCCAGACCAGAAAATTTTGCCATTGGAAGGGGAACTTTCTCTATGTATAACAAACGCCCCGTAGGGGTGCACAACCGTTTTTTAATGGTGTAAAATTACAAAAATAAGGGGGGAAAATCAAACTTCAGGACAATAAATCTCAATCTGCACTAATTCCATACTCTTTAATCTTTAAATAGAGACCCTTTTCACTAATACCGAGCGCTTCGGCTGTTTTTTTTCTGTTGCCGGCGAAAATTTTAAGAACCTTGTCGATGTGTTCCTTTTCCACATCCTCTATGGATAAAGTTCCGGTTGCGGGGGTCATCTGAGGATCTGCAATGTGTAAATCCTTCGCTTCTATCATCTGGTTGGGTGAGAGGATGATAGCTCCTTCAATCACATGTTCCAGTTCGCGCACATTGCCGGGCCAGTCGTATGCCATGAGCATCTTCATAGCTTCTTCGTTCAACAGCTTCGGCTCTTTCCGACGCGATTTTTTCTTCAGGAAGTACTCAACGAGGAGTGGAATATCTTCACGATGATCTTTGAGGGGAGGTACACGGATCGTAATAACGTTCAGTCTGTACAATAGGTCCTCGCGAAAACGTCCCGCGCGCACTTCCTCCTGAAGATTTTTATTGGTTGCGGAGATCACACGTACGTCGACCCGCATCTCGTTTGTTCCACCAATGCGCCGGAAATCTCCGGTCTCAAGAAACCGAAGAAGCTTCGGTTGGATGATTGGGCTGATGTCGCCTACTTCATCGAGGAAGAGTGTTCCACCGTTGGCAACTTCCACAAGACCTGGTTTTGCCGAGTACGCGTTTGTGAATGCGCCTTTCTCATGTCCAAACAATTCGCTCTCGAGAAGGGTATCAGGAATGGAAGAACAATTGACCGGAACGAACGGTCCGTCTCCTCTGGGACTCGATTTGTGAATGAGGTTAGCGATTAATTCCTTGCCGGTTCCGCTAGGGCCGATGATGAGTATGATCGCATCGCTCTCGGCAACCCGTTTCGCGCTCGCAACGACCTGTTTGAGAGCAATACTTTCTCCGATAATTTCCGGAGGTCCTGTGCGTCTAGTAAGTTCTGTCTGGAGCAGTTTGTTGTCTATGGTGAGTTTTTTCCGTTCGATCGCCCGGTCGATTGTTTGTTCAATCTGGTCGATGTCATACGGCTTCCCCAAAACTTCATACGCGCCGAGTTTAGTAGTTTCGACCGCCATTTTAATATCCGCGTACTGGGAAAGGATGATGACCTGCGAACTCGGTGAGTGTTCCTGAATAAACTTCAGAACTTCAGTCCCGTCGACACGCGGCATTTTCATGTCGAGGAGCACTACATCGTAGAGTAATTTCTGGATGAGATTAATTGCGTCTGCGCCGTCGAAGGCGAGATCGACGTCGAAATTACGTGCCTCCTGCAATTCTTCTTTTAGGAGAGTCGTTAATGCAGCTTCATCGTCAACGATAAGAATTTTAAAACGTTGCGGCATACCATTCAGTCTGGCAGCTCAACGATTTTACTCGCTGAGGACGCGTTCAATCGTTGTCAGAAGATCGACGAGATCGTATGGTTTGCTGACAAAATCCTCTGCTCCGTGCTTCTTTGATTCGATCGCATTTTTAAGATCAGCAAAACCCGTTAGCATGATTACTCTCAATGTCGGGATGGTTTTTTTGATGAATTTAAGGACTTCAAAACCATCAACTTTAGGCATCTTAATATCAAGGAGGACAAGATCGAATTTCTTATTCTGGATAGTCGAAATTGCTTCATCCCCATCGGATGCAGTTGTTACATCGTATCCCGAGTTTACAAGTTCACCGCTGAGTACGTCGCGAAGGGTTTCTTCATCATCGACGACGAGGATGCGTCTTTTTTCCGGCATAATTGAGTTCCTTAGACTATGTTTGTGATTATATGCTAAACCGTTGACGAGTCGCAAATTAACGAAATCAAATAATAAAAGCAATAAGATATATCGATAAAATCACAGATTTATCATTCATTTACAAAATGAACCTGATAATTTCACATATTATACACAAAATAAAGGATTTTCGTGGTGATATCCGTCTCATCCGGTGATACAGGATAAGGGAAAATACCGTGTGCTCGGATATGTTCGATATGGTGAATCTAAATATTATTTGACTATAAACCTTTCGTCCCCGCCAACCAGCACATAAGTTCAAGCAGCCGGGCAAGCCTACGGGACTTGTTTGCTACGGGTATTATCATCGTTAGCTACGGAGGAGCGACATGTCCAGATGTTCTTCGACAGTTGTACTGTCGAAGTATTAACGATTCAGAGTTATACTCTACAATATCTAACGGGATAATTCCTCCCTGAGAAAGTATAACTCTGTATTGAATTATGTTCGATAGAGCGACTATCGAACAACCTTTATTTGTACGAAGCACGTTACCAAGCAGGAGCTTGGTAACGAGACGGGTCTTAAACTCCTGGTTCCTAAAGTCCCCTTTGGGAACCTACCAGACGGGTTTTCTGGAGCTTTGGAAAATGCAAAAACGATTAAGTGAAATTTTCCAGATCTCGGTACATTATAGTACCGCTCCTGACGGAGCTTCCAACGTTTCTTTTATTTGATCTATAAACATCTCGTCCCCGCCATTCATCACTCAATTTCAGGCAGGCGGGTAGATCTAACGGGACTCTTCCTAATAATTCTGATCATATGAAAGCTCCGTAGGAGCGAAATGTTTATAGCACACGTCAAAATAAAGCAAATAGCTCCGTAGGAGCGACACATTCTGCCTGAATACATATTTCCCAAGTTCCTGCTGATTTGTGATTGTTCTTACTGAAATTCACAAAAAATCGATTGCGTTATATCATATAGATGTTGATCGACCTATATCTATTTGCTATTTTTAACTTATGAAATAGATAGGTAAATGGCACCGATTTCTTTACAAAGAGGCGTAATATGAAGATGCAACTAAGTTTGATTCATACTATACTGTATATCGGAATGGTTTTTCTATTTTCATCTTGTGATGATGATCCAATCTCGTCACGAAACTCAAATAATACGTTTTCGACCGATACGACTATGATAATAAATCATACGACGACAAACCTTGACCTCATCCCGGAATCATGGATTATTAAAGCAAGAATGGATCTCCATATCGCCTACGGACATACATCACACGGAAGTCAGATAACTACCGGCATAAGCGGACTTGTCACCTTCAAAGGTAATCTTTACAGATTCAACGGTACGGGAGCTGATAGCGCGCTCGAACTCCGCGACTCTCCTTTCTCCGGAGCGTATGATTTAGGTAATCCCAACCGAACTGCCTGGGCAACATCGACAAGAGCCTATCTTAATGCTCATCCAGAAATTAATGTTGTCATCTGGTCCTGGTGCGGTCAGGTAAGCAGCGCAACATCTGACGACATCGTTACCTATCTCAACCTGATGAACGGCCTGGAACGCGATTATCCGAATGTTAAATTTGTTTACATGACGGGACACCTAGATGGGACCGGTCTGACGGGGAATCTGCATCTGAGAAATGAACAGATCAGGACATACTGCACAGCCAACAAAAAAATTCTGTATGACTTTGCCGACATCGAATCATACAATCCCGATGGTATATACTTCGGTGATAAGATACCAAACGATAATTGTGATTATGATACGGATAACAACGGAACACGCGACAGCAACTGGGCTATCGAGTGGCAAAACGCGCATCCAGGCGAATGGTACAACTGCGGCTCTGCTCATAGTCAGCCATTGAATGCAAATCAAAAAGCTTACGCCGCGTGGTGGTTGTGGGCCCGGCTTGCATGCTGGAACGGTCGGTAGGTCCATCCGCTAAAATATACTACGGCACTCTACCCTGGGTCTGTTTTTAAGGTCACTTCTCTACTGATGGGCGAATTTACATATACGGGGACACCATCACCTCAAATGATCATCGAACTTTATTGGGTAGGCGACGCGCTCTTCCAAAGAGATTCCGATTCCCAGTAATCCGGAAAACCTAAGTCTTTTCTCTGAACTAAAGGATAATTTTTAAATAATAGTTCGAGCTGTTGAATTAATTTACTATTCGGATTTACAGTTTTTAATAAGTACTGTATCATTGATAACACATAATAGATACGATCATTTGGCACAATCGAACGTAACCATTCATGTTTGGGCGTGATTGGATATTTTGGTTTTATTCGCAGAACTCTATTCCAGAGGCGAGCATGATGAGCACAAATATTTCTGACGTAAATCAATACATGCAACCAACTCATAAAATCTACATCATGTAAACCATAAATATCCGCAATCCTGCGTTTCTCTTTTCCGGGTTTGAGACATTTGTAAAATTGCGATATAGTACCAAACGAACATATTTCTAACAATATCCAAGATGGTGGGTAATGGTTGGAATATTTCTCTTTAAATTCTTTTATAAATTGTTCATCGCTACGTTCGTATTCTAGATTAAGATTATTCATGACTACCGTATAGAATTTCTTGTTGGGGAACAAGTTTTCTCGCTCGAACCAAAATGGACCGAATGCATGGGAAAGAACATAGATGATTTGTGTGCGAAACGAAACTTCTAATTTTTCTAATTCATTGCTCAAGAGTTTTCTTAATTTCTTGTCAAAGCAATAATATTGAAAGGCCATTTCGAAAGTGGTTTATCTTTAAACCGCAGAGTATTTTTATCTTCTATAAATGGGTACCAATAAGCGCTAAAACGGAAATAACTGATATGTTCCAACAGATGAAGAGCTTTCTTCCTATTCTCTACACGTTCATTCCCCGATTAATTAACTGTTCGACTTGCTGTTCAACGGAGAGTGCTGGTTTGCTATAATTAATATTTCCCATACCATAAAAAGAAAAACCCACTCTGAGCGCGCTGTTCTGATGGGAAGCGGAGCGGGTATGTTAATAATAATATATAATTAGATATAATAAAAGTCAAGCATGAAATAATTCATTTATGATTTAATATTCTCGGAGATCATATATGGACATTGCTAGGCCCTTCCATTAGCAATTCCATTAGGACTGGTTTGTAATTAACCTAAAATCTTTGTGAAAGTAGTCGGGATGCCGGGATTTGAACCCGGGACCTCCTGCGCCCAAGGCAGGCGCGCTATCCGAGCTGCGCTACATCCCGAATAAATATTAACCATTTAAATATAAAAAACTCCTTATCGATTTGCAATTTTGCTTTTTTCATGAATTTTACACTCATTGGATAGTAATACTTCATCTTACGTAAGGATTTCACTCTACAGGCATGACGTTTTTAAATCCGGTTGTTCTGCTCGGCTTGGCCGCAGCCGCCATCCCGCTTATCCTCCACCTTCTGAACCTTAGAAAACTCCGGACAATCGAATTCAGTAGTCTCAGGTTCCTTAAAGAACTCAAGCAAACAAAAATACGCCGACTGAAACTACGACAGATCATCCTTCTCATCATACGAACACTCATCATAATTTTCATCGTGCTGACGTTCGCACGCCCGACCCTCCGGGGTACATTCTTCGGATCTGTCGGTTCACACGCGCATTCTACAATGGTTATCATACTCGACAATACCTTCAGCATGACAGCCGCTGACAACCATGGCGAACGTCTTAAGCAGGCGAAAGATGCTGCCGTACGGATTACACAACTGCTCGGGGAAGGTGATGAGGCATTTCTCATCAGATTATCTGAAATCCCCAACGCAACCGTCGATCCTGCTACACATGACATTGAATCCCTTAAAAAAATCATTAATGAATCTGCGATATCAGCGGTCCATCGTTCCATGGGGGATGCACTCCGGGTCTCGGCAAAACTGCTCGAAAAATCGAGCAACGCGAATAAGGAAATCTACCTTATTACCGACCGCCAGCAGACTCAGCTTGCGCGCCATACCGGCGAAGAAGAATCTCTCCGTCTGTTCTCAGCACAAACCCACCTTTACGTGGTCCCGATCGGTTCAGATGCCGTCCCAAACGCTTCAATCGATTCTCTTTCCATCATCAGTACGATTCTGGAAAAGGATAAACCGGTATCACTATTCGTTTCGGTAAGAAATTGGAGCCCGACTCTGCTCACTAACTATGTCCTCAGTGCATACATCGAGGGCAAGAAATCGGTACAAAACAGCATCAATATCGAACCATGGGCAACTAACTCCATGGAGATCTCCGTTACTGCGCAGCAAACCGGATTGCTCAGAGGGTATGTTGAACTTGAAGATGATGCAATCGATATTGATAACCGACGTTACTTTACTCTTTCGATTCCGGAGAAGACGAATGTCGCTATTCTCGCCGGTTCCGATCGCGACAACCGATTCATCAGGTCCGCATTGGAAGCTCACAGCGGACAGAACGGATCGGTTTTAACTATTGAAAATGTATCACCGGCGAAATTACCGTACTTCGACTTCAATTCCGCGGATGTCGTCATCAGCGTTAATATCCCCTCCTTCAATAGCGATGTTTGCGAACGGCTGAAAGACTATGTATACCGTGGCGGCGGACTGATTATTTTCCCGGGTCCCGACATTGATATCAGCAATTACAACAGAGAACTTTTTTCAAAATTGGAAATACCTCACATCGAAAAAATTACAGGCACTAATTCGCAACCTGCTAATCTCGTTTATCAATCCTTTGATTTCGATCATCCTCTCTTCTTAAATATTTTCGAAAAACAGCAAACAGGGACTACTTCAAAGGGTGCGGGTGTAGAATCTCCCAATATTATGACTGCCCTGGTCAGAAAAGTTGATAAAAAATCCCGGACAATCATCTCAATGAGCAACGGTTCTCCCGGACTAAGCGAGCACGGTCTCGGCACCGGAAGAATTTTAATGTTTTCCGTATCACCAACGCTTGACTGGTCTGACTTCCCGATAAAGGGTATTTTTGCGCCGTTAATGTACCGGTCTGTCTTATATGCATCACCAAAAGAGGAACTGAATACTTCGATGATCGTGGGTGATGAAATAATGCTTCCAATATCTGCAAGGAAAAAGCAGGGAGCAATGGGCAGAGAGACTCCTTCGGCACCATACAGACTCGTGGCGCCGGATAGCGTTGAGGAAATAATACCTCATTCAGCGCCTGATACCATGCGGAACAAAACTGATAAGCGTATTTTTTTACCAATACGCTCTCTTGCTCAACCGGGTATTTATGAAATATGGAAAGGCGGACAACCACTTTCTCTCTTAGCCGCAAATACCTATCCACCCGAATCAGACCCTCGTCTTGCTGAGAATGAAGAATTGCTCACATATGCGGTATATCATGGAATTCAGCCCTCAAACTTTCACACAGCAAAAGGCGGAGAAGAACTTCAGGCATCCATCCTGCAATTCCGCTATGGCGTAGAGCTGTGGCAGTACTGCGTTATTATCGCGATCATTATCGCCCTGATAGAAATTTTCATTGCACGAGACAGCAGATGACCACTGATACCGCTGATGTTTATAATGAATATGATAAGAAAGAAACAAAGCTATTCGACAAGAATCATAAACATCATTATATCACACATATCCGCGGTTCAGACAGTAAAGAATGAAACTCATAGAAACACATAAAACCGAAACTGCAATCATTGTTGGAATCATCAACAGTGCGAAGCATCGGGTTCAAGCAAACGAATACCTGGATGAGCTTTGCCTCCTAGCAGAGACTGCAGGCACAGAAATCCGCGGGAGGATACTGCAGGAACGGGAACGTCTCCATCCGGCGACGCTGATCGGAAAAGGGAAGGCGGAAGAGATCGCACAGATCGTTGATACAGATAAAATCGATGCCGTCATTTTCGACGATGACCTTTCGCCCGTGCAGGTCCGCAATCTCGAAAAGTACATTAATTGCAAGATTCTGGACCGGAGTACTCTAATCCTCGATATTTTCGCGTCACGTGCAAAATCGAAGGAGTCAATGACACAGGTTGAACTCGCACAGTTGCAGTACCTTCTTCCCCGCCTAACCCGCCAATGGACTCACCTCTCGAAGCAATATGGCGGTGTAGGAACGAAAGGACCGGGAGAACAGCAAATAGAAACGGACCGGCGTGCAATACGGACAAGAATCAGCTACCTGAAAAAACGTCTTGGGGAAATCGAAAAGGAACGGGAAATTCAGCGTAAAGGCAGAACCGAGCACGTCCGTGTCGCGCTCGTCGGATATACTAATGTGGGTAAATCAACGCTAATGCGGCTCCTTTCGGGAAGCGACGCATTCGTCGAAAACCGCCTTTTTGCAACACTTGATACTACTGTCCGAACAGCCAAACTCTCACAGGAAGAAACAGTTCTGCTGTCCGACACGGTCGGATTTATCCGGAAACTCCCTCCTCACCTCATAGCATCTTTCAGGAGCACGCTCGCCGAGGCATCTGAAGCTGATATACTCCTCCACGTCATCGACGTGAGCCACTCCCGATACGAGGAGCAAATATCCGTCGTTAAGGACACTCTCAAAGTGTTAGATGCGGATTCCAAGCCGACAATACATGTTTTTAATAAAATCGATCTTCTGACCGATCGCGAAATATTCAACGACATCCAGAAACAGTACGAACGATCGGTTTTTATCTCGGCAGAGCGTGGGATCAACATTTCGATGCTGAAGGAAGCTCTCCTCGACATTATCGAAGCGAACACAACCGAACACTGCCTCACTCTGCCGCAGTCAGATTATGCTTTCGTGGCAAAACTCCATGAAATCGCCGAAATAACGAAAACAGAATATGAAGGGAACGATGTAAAAATAAAATTTCGGATTAATCGAAAAAAATTTGGACAACTTCAGAAATTGTTCGGAAAAAATTTCAGCGACAGATTGAGAAAATGGAAAGGCAAGTACCACTTACAGGAAGAAAGGAACCGCCACAGACTATGATTAATATCGCTATAGAAGCCGCACGGAAAGCAGGAATGTTCTTAAAAGACAATGTCGGAAATATACACACCATAGAACGAAAAGGGGGCCAGGAGCGTAATATTGTTACGGAGATCGATAAACGTTCCGAGGAAATCATCATCGAAACGATAAAGAAGCATTTCCCGCAGCATGATATTCTTGGCGAGGAGAGCGGATCAAAACATGCTACCGACTCTGATTACAGGTGGGTGATTGATCCGCTCGACGGGACGACGAATTTTACTCACGGACTTCCGGTATTCTGCGTTTCGATCGGCGTCGAACGAAACGGGCAGGTCATCATCGGCGTCATATACGATCCAAATTTAGATGAAATGTTCGTCGCGGAAAAAGGAAAGGGTGCTTTCCTCAATGGGAAAAAAATCGGCGTATCAGGTGTCAATGAATTAATACAAAGTCTTCTTGTAACCGGCTTCCCGTACAACATCGCT
>CAYGZY010000092.1:0-2110 GCA_964354485.1 uncultured Chlorobiaceae bacterium
GCGATCAGATCGATAAAAGAATAGAAGAATTAGAAAGATTACTCCACAACAATCCTGAAATCCCTCCTCAGGTGTGATCATGCGAAAAAAAACCCCGACGTAATCGGGGTTTCCAATCGGATATTCTGATTTCGGCTGCAGATTATTTCATCGACGCCACATACTTCGTTAAAATCGATTTTTTATTAGAAGCATTGTTGGGATGGATTATCCCTTTCGCTGCCAGTTGATCAAGTAATTTTACGACCTTTTTCAACTCGCCCGCTGCTTTCTCTTTTTCCTTTGAATCACGTACGCGACGGATAGCAGATTTCATTCTCGACATGTATATCCGATTGCGGGAACGGTGCTTAATCGCTTTCCGTGCCTGACGTTCCGCTGATAAATGCTGTGCCATGAATGTGTAAATCCCTTATAGTTTTAACTATCAGTAAATATAAGAAAATTCCTTGATACTTCCAATCAGAATATCGCGTAACTGATCCCCATGGAGATTGTCTCTTTAATCTGGGTACGCGGCGTAATGCGTCTTTCATTGATGAACTGGAGATTGAAGATCGTCGTGATGTATTTTCCTACCTTCGCAGTGATAGCGCTGTTGTTACGTACAATGATTTCATCCAGCATCTTCAACGGAGCAAACAGTTCAAGCTGGTTCGTGAAAAGGACATTATCCTCCAATTGCCACTCGACATTTGTTACCGATTCAAAACCGCCATCGACAGTCACTTTTTCGATTTTATCGAGGGTTTTAAGATCGTCTGTGTAGTATTGAGAAAAGGAACTAGTAATAACCTCGCGGATACCTATTCCAAGCCGGGTCTTCAATTCCTTCATCGGCTGACACCTTACACCGGCGCTCTGAGTGAGATACGCAGGGTCAAAGAAGGCCGAAACCTCGTATGAACTATCGGACGTCGGATACTTGCATCCTTTTGCAAACTGTGTCTTCATGGTCGCCGCGACATAAGGATTGATGAGTGTGCCCAGTTTGTAGATGAAGACGCTTGATAGGTCAATGATATCGTCAGTCTTCCGAAGACCCTGATTCCCGAGGCGTGTTTGACCAAAGAATAACTTGTAGGTATTTGTCCAGTTGGTTTTTTCCAATTCGTTAACGGATTTGCCGTCAGCACCAAAGGTATAGGAGAGTGCATTTTCCCCGCCCTGCGCCCAGTCGGTAAAGGCAACCTGCGTCATCGTTAATCCGGTAACAAGACTGTGTTTCCAGCCGTACTGAACTTCAACCGCTCCTTTTTCATCCTGTGCATTTGCGAAGGAGAATAGGACGCTGAGCCCGACTGATACTATAAGAACGATTCTCCGCATATTTTTCATATATCTTCCTTTTGATTGTTGAATGCGTTAATGTTTTACTTACTATGATCTACTATTTTAATTTCCTTGATGGTGTCCCCACGCAGTATGCCGTTGAGAGCATCCAAACCGCCGACTAATTTTCCAAAAATCGAATAACGGCCGTCGAGGTGCGGCTGAGGGGAATGCGTTATGAAGAATTGCGATCCTTCTGTATCCATGCCGGCACTTGCCATTCCGATTACACCCGTTTCATACGTCAACGGTGAAAACTCAGATCGAATCGAATATCCGGGACCGCCCCACCCGTCACCGCGTGGATCGCCGCCCTGAACAACAAAATTCGGAACTACCCTGTGGAATGTTAATCCCGTGTAAAATTTCCTCTGAATTGCAAGTTTCAGAAAGCTCATGACAGTAAACGGTGCAAATTCCTTATATAGATTTAAAGCCAAAGTTCCGCGCGACGTCTCAAGATTAACGAGCACCGTTTCGGGAAGGCCCCAGTAATATTCAAAATCATAATCCGTATATATCGGTTCAAAAGACGATACCTCAGGCAACGAATGACTCTCCCCCGTGATAGTAGCAAGGGCAGAGAGCGCTGCAAGTTGAACCGAATGATCACGCACGCTCAGGAACCGTCGTATCTCATCAACAGCATGCGTACTTTTAATCGCTCCCAAGGCCTGCATTACAGCTTGTATTGCCTCAACATCATCCGGGATGCGTAATCGCCTGAGTAAAACTAAAAGAGGATCGACTGACGATTCCCGGAGAAAGAGTGAATCAC
>CAYGZY010000093.1:0-12129 GCA_964354485.1 uncultured Chlorobiaceae bacterium
GGTTGTTTGCACTCCTAATATAGCACATCCTGGAGATTTTATTTTGGACAGGTCTGATTTGATATCATTCTCAATTGCCCCCGACTTAAGTCGGGGGCAATTGAGATATTATTCAGAATGAGCGATGTTTTTCAGACTTACATATCCAACTTTATCTTCGCCGCCATCTACCCCGACGATGTTACCGGTCATGAAATATGAGTCATCATGCGAGAGGAGTGCGATTGTTTTCGCCACATCCTCCGGCGTCGTCAGTCGGTGAAACGGATTTTTTATCTTGGCAACATTGATCATACTCCCGTATCCGGGTATTTTTCTCAGAGCGGGTGTATCCGTTACTCCTGCGAGTATGCCGTTTACGGTTATTCCCATGGGTGCGAGTTCCATCGCAAGTTGCCGTACATGGGATTCCAGTGAGGCCTTCGCTGCCGAAACCGCGCCGTAGCTCGGAATTACAGTGTGAGCACCGGAACTCGTCATGGCGAAAATACGTCCTCCGTTACGCATGAGGCTGCGCACGAGAATGCCCTGAGTCCAATACACAAAACTATGTGCCATTACGTCGAGGGTCATTTCCATCTGGGCTTGAGTAATCTCTTCATCGTGCCTCTTTGTAACGAACGACTTCAGGGTACCGAACGCAAGAGAATGGAGAATTACCTTTATTATACTCCCGGGTTCAGATGAAAACCGTTCCTGAATTTCATCGAGCGTTTCGTTGCGCTTTATTGCATCTGCAGCATTGATATTGTAAAATACACATTTACTTCCTGCATGCTTGATTTCCTTCATGATCTGATGTACGGCCGGCATCGTTGTCTGGCGATCGAGGTGTATGCCAAAAATATTCATTCCTCTCTTCGCAAGTTCAACTGCCGTAGCGCCGCCGAAGCCGCTTGACGCCCCCAATATGAGTGCCCAATCCGAGGGACGAAATCGCGTGTCGCGTATCATCAAACTCTCCTTTTAATGAACAATTACAATGATGGGGTAAAAGATAGGAAATTTCGACGGAAAAACAAAAATCTATTCGACTGTTACACTTTTCGCGAGATTCCGTGGCTGATCCACGTTACAACCCCGTGCAACGGCTATGTAGTATGCGAGGAGCTGCAGCGGTATGACGTTCACGACGGGTCCGAAGTAGCCGTAAGTGCGGGGAACCCGTATGACAAATTCTGCTATCTGATCGATCTCATCATCATCCTCATTTGCAACGGCTATGATCCTCCCCTTTCTTGCCTTAACCTCCTGCATGTTGCTCGAAATTTTTTCGTATATCGGATCTTTCGGAACGATGAAAACAACCGGCATATTCTTATCGATGAGAGCTATAGGTCCGTGCTTCATTTCCGCGGCCGGATATCCTTCCGCATGAATGTATGATATTTCCTTTAATTTGAGCGCACCTTCGAGAGCAGTTGGGAAATTACTTCCCCGACCCAGATAGAGGAAATTATTTGCGTCTTTAAATTCAAGCGCTATTTTTTTAATTTCGTGAGCCCGGTCGAGTACGCGCTGGATTTTTGAGGGAATTGCAGCAAGATCGTCGATGAGTTGTTTCGCCTGCTCATCAGGCAACCCGCGGTGCCGTCCGATGAAGAGCGCTATAAGGGATAGTACCGCGAGTTGTGATGTAAATGCCTTTGTTGAAGCAACCCCTATTTCGGGACCCGCATGAATGTAGACCCCTGCATCGGTCTCACGGGCTATCGAACTGCCGACGACGTTCACAATACCAAATACGGTCGCGGAATTCTTCTTTGCCTCACGGAGCGCTGCGAGAGTATCGGCGGTTTCACCGCTCTGACTTATCACAAAAAGAACATCGTCAGAATGGATGATGGGATTCCGGTAACGAAACTCCGACGCATAATCCACTTCAACCGGAATGCGCGCCAGCTGTTCAAACATGTGCTTCCCGACCAGTGCGGCATGCCATGATGTTCCGCATGCGGTGATCAGTAACCGATGTGCTTGCAGCAGCTTGTCGAGTGCGGGTTCCAATCCTCCGAGCTTCACTTTTCCCTCATCCACAAGGAGACGCCCGCGCAGAGCATTCCGGATGGATTCGGGCTGTTCGTAGATTTCCTTCAGCATGAAGTGCTCAAATCCGCCCTTTTCGATTTGTTCAAGATCGAATGTGATCTCCTCAACTTTCTTACTCTTCAGTTCGTCGCGAATTGTTTTCATGCTGTATGAACCAGCCTGAACGCACACTATATCGTCGTCATCCAGATAAATGACATTCCTCGTATGATCGATGAGAGCCGCGGCATCGGATGCAATGAAATTCTCACCAATCCCTATTCCGATCAAGAGCGGACTTCCTTTTCTTGCCGCAATTATCTTGTCAGGTTCATCACTCGACATCACGAGGAGTCCATAAGTACCCCTTACTTCAAGGAGAGCAAGGCGGGTAGCAGCGAACAAATCAGGATTCTGCTTGTACTTCTCTTCGATAAGGTGCGCAATGACCTCAGTGTCGGTTTCGGTCCGCATCCTATGCCCTTCGCGAGCAAGTTTTTTCCTCAGCGTAGCATAGTTTTCAATTATGCCGTTGTGAATGACTGCAATCTTTTCATGACAGTCGCCATGAGGATGCGCATTGATGTCGTTGGGCGAGCCGTGTGTTGCCCAGCGCGTATGTCCCATCCCCGCAGTTGAATGCAATTTCAATCCTTCGAGAGTCGTTGCAAGCTCGTTCACTTTACCGGCTTGTTTGTATACTACCAATTTATCTTTCTGAATGAGAGCGACACCCGCAGAATCGTACCCGCGGTATTCAAGCCGGCGCAGTCCCTCAATTAAGATGGGAAGCACATTCTTTGAACCGATATATCCGACTATTCCGCACATTGTGTGTAATATTTATCCTGTATATTCTACTGAATCTATAAAAATATGAGACGAAAAACAATTACCGATTAACCACGCCACAGACACATTAACCGGTCATACCGATCACGCCCATCATCCTGCCGGATTTAGGTCCAAGGCGCCTGTAGGAATGAAAAAGATTCGGGACACAGATCGTACAATAATGGGATACCTCGATGTTGTTCAGCGGTACGCCCGCATCGAGGAGGAGGTCAACTTGAACCGCTCTCATGTCGAGGTGGAGATTTCGGCCCGAACGATGTAAGATATAGATATCTTCGAACTGATCAGCAATTTCAGAACCAACCTCATAACAACAGACGCCTGCAGACGGACCGATATATGCCAGGAGATTCTTTGCAGCCGATCCATATTCCCGGGCCATCGTATCGACAGCGTTTTTCACAATTTTCGACTTGCTGCCGCGCCACCCTGCATGGACAACGGCAACTGCTCTGACATTAGGATCAAAAATAAATACGGGCACACAGTCGGCAACAGTAACCGTAAGAAAAACATTCTCAATATCCGTCATCAGTCCGTCACATGCGTCGTACGTTCCCGGAGCCGATACACGCACAACATCCGAACCGTGGACCTGGTTCGGTATCGCCAATTTATCGAGAGGAATTCCGAGCCGGTGAAAGAAAAGTTCGCGGTTCTTAATAACACGCTCTTCCGCATCCCCTACTTTCATGCTCATGTTCAATTCGTACGGCTCAGGACTAACCCCGCCGCACCGAGTGCTAACCCCGCACCGTAGAGATTGATGCGGAGTAAATAGCGCTGAACGGAGTATTTTTATATTAGATACTTCCATGCATGCCCTCACTATTGACGTTCGCGTCCGGTAAATGGGAGTCGAATATGGACCGTGGTCCCCTTTCCGACGGTGCTTTGTATTTCGATCGTTCCCCAGAGATCTTCGATTGTCTTCTTGACGAGAGTGAGACCAAGTCCCATCCCCTCTTTCTTGGTTGAAAAATACGGATCGAAGATATGGCTGAGCACTCCCTCTGGAATTCCGGGACCGGTGTCAGAGATGCGGATGTCGACCATCGTATCATCGGCAGAGGATTCAACCGTGATATCTCCCTCTTCCTGCATTGCCTGAACTGCATTTCTGAGAATATTGACGAACATTCTCTGAAGCTCTTCCCTATCGGCGTAGATTACCGGAGATACCGCCTTCAGGTCGAAACTGGATCGAATTCCACCGTACTGTAAAAAGAGATTGCACGCCTCTTCCAGAATCCTGTTAGTGTCGACTTTCTCGATTTTCCGATCGGGCATTTTCGCCATACGTGAAAATTCGGTAGCAATGTTGCTCAAAATTTCGATCTGCTGTAGAATCGTCTGTGTCACCTGATGCAGGATCTCATCAAAATTCTTAGCGCCGTCTCGGTACGCCTTTTCTATATGCTGAATGGAAAGCTTCATCGGCGTGAGTGGATTTTTTATTTCATGGGCGACCTGCTTTGCCATTTCTTTCCATGCAGCTTCACGCTCCGCCTTGATAATCTGTTTCTGTGCTTCGCGGAGATCCTGCGTCATGTGGATGAATGATTCCTCAAGATCGCCGAATTCATCTGATCTCCTCTTCGTAATCCCTATATCGAACTTCCCTGAAGCAATAATTTCTGTGGCTTTCTGTAACCTGCGAAGAGGATGGTAAAGCTGATTGGTAAAGAGGATCCCCACTGCGATCGATATGAGAAGAATTATCGCATACGCTCCGAAGAGGTATACGTTCCTCTCGATGAGTTCCCGCTCCACATCCGTGTAGCGGTAGAGCGACGGCACCGCGACGATGCCGTTAATTGATCCCGCCTGAGTATAAATCGGCCGGTAACCGATGAAATATTGATAGGTGCCTATAGTTTGCTGTTGGAAATAAAATCCCTGCTCCCTGAGGAGAACATGCAGAACTGCGTCGGCAGGAAGCCATGGATCTATCAGCTCAGCAGTAAATAATTCGGGCATACTCGTTGCATGAATATACGATCCCCTGTAGATGCTGAATCCTGTTCCAAGCCGCTCGGTGATGGTTGCACAATCACGGTCGGTCACCACCGAGAGATCCACGGGCGCGTTCATGACGACCATTCTCTGTATCTCGGAGACGATCAGCGATGTCTGTTCCGACAACGCTTTGCCCAGATCCTGTCTTGCTCTCTCCTCGGCATAATAGCGGTTATAGTACGCAAGGAGAATCACCGGAATAAGAGAGACCAGTAAAAACGCCGCAAGTAGTTTAGTTTTGAAATTCAGGACGATTCGATTCCCCCGTACGAAGAGCCAGAGGAGCACCGTACCGATCATAACGATTGATACGATCAGGTAGAAGAGAAAAAACTTCAGATGGAGGAATAGTTCCCATTGCGTTCCGGATTTTTCAAATCCCAGGGCGTACCATATCGTTCCATTCGGATTGGCGAAATCACGGAAAAAGAAAAGTTTATAAACTCCCTCGCCGATATGTTCATCCAGCCATATGCTCTCAGGGGAATGTCGTGAATCCCGAAGGGAACGGGGCAGAGGAATTCCTTTCGGAACCTCATCGGATGATGATGCGACAAGGCGTTCGTCAGCGTACTCCAGAAGGGCGATGTCGTGTTCGGTCAGACCGAGAGATATCCTGGGGTACGATCGAAAGATATCAGATGAATAGGACTCGAGGAATGCACCTTTTCCGCCCGCTATGCGAACCATGACAGAACCGCGTCTCGTCCCTTGTGTGTCATATAGAGGCGCATATCCGGTATAGACTCTTGCGGAAAAAAGAGCGCCTTCCTTCTCTGAAGGTCGGTATATCTGTTTAGTCGTAATCGGTTCGTCCGTAGCATTACCCGTTTGAACAGGTGAAAGCCCGATCGCAAATTCGCTCACAACTGAACCATCGGTACCCGTATACGTAACCGAACAATTGTTCCCTATTCTGCTCAGAGTACTGCGTGCCCACTGTGTAAAGGCGATGGCAGAAATATCTCCGTTGTTTTCGCTTCGCATCACCTCACCTACCTGAAAACCCGCAAGTTCATCGAGGGATTGAGACAGAAGGTGCGACAACCAGGCATCTTCAGGACGGACGATTTCACGTGCAAGGAGTTCTACGGAAGCATACTCCTTCCGGTCGCTGTTCATCTTCAGCAGAGGGATTATCAGCATGAGTGTTAGAATTCCGATAACCACCAGGTTCCTGACGACCGGCTGGAACTTTCGGCTTTTCTGATTGCTTGCATAACATTTTTCAAGAATGAGTACCACTGATATTATTGTAAAATGATACCACGGTTCCATGATCCGATTCATCTGGAATACCTCGAAGATGATGCTGCCCCCCGCGAAAAGAAGCAAGGCTATTCCATAGTACCATACCGGACTTCGGTTGACAAGGATGGTGGTCGAGAAAATGGACCGTATTATTTTCATGAGAATCAGGGACAACACGCTAAAACAGGAAGCGATCAGGAAAAGTGTAACGAGCATTACAAACAAGTCGAATTGTATCTGAACAGCTGAAGGGACGGAAAAATCTATAGTGGAATCAAAAAATGCGCTTTGTACAATCGCTGCCCAGCTCCGAAGAGAGATGAAGAGGATTACAACTATCGAAAATACCAGTATCCAGGCGATGGTCACGCCACTTGGTATCGGATAAAGAAATACCCGGGTATCATCCCTACGACGGGCTTTGATGATGGAAGCCGCAATTATAATATTCACAACAAGGAAGAGCGAAGAAAGGAACAGATCACCGAGTGACCGGGTGATCCCGAAACCGAACGGCGAAGCGTAGGAGACCGGCTTAAATATTTCAAGCTCCAGGATTGCCTGCGGTACAGAAAACCAGACGAGCAGGTAACGGATGAACCATAACATGATGGTGACAACTGCTATGGTCACAGCCGCTGAAAATCGGCGGTGCACCCCACGACAGAGACGGTAACCGAGCGTACCCACAAGGAGAATGATCGCAAGCGCTGTGATGTTCCAGATAGTCTGGCGTCGTTGACTTATATACTGGTCTGGCGGTGTCAGCGGTATCATACCTGTTCCTATGATACTCTGATCGATACCCCGGAGCGGAATCATCACTTCCTCTTCCCTGCGTCCCTGCATAGGGACGGTCACGAATCTAAATTGCGGCGGGACTCCTCTTACCTTCATAAAAGTTGAGGTGAAGGCTTCTGCACTGATAAATCTGTTATTAATCGGGTAATTCACTTCGAAGAGACGCTTGCCGATAAGGTATCCCATATCCTGTCCGTCGTTCCGAATCGGCATGGAGACGACAAGATAAGAGTAAATAGGTCCCTTGATTAAAAATGAGGTCGGTTTCGCTTCTATTTCTGCGGTGTCGACAAATTGTCCGCGCGCACCTGCCCAACCGATAAGGCGCTTTTGATTATCGTACAGCTCCAGCGACAGATCCGGCGGAACCTTTTGAATGAGAAATCTGAAAATATCCTCCGTCCGGCCGGACAGCGAATCAGAAAGATAGCTATGCAGTTCACCGCTTGATGCGACGGCTGTTACTGCATCCGCTGTCTCCTGCTGATACTGAGAGAAAAGATCCTGCACTTCTTGTGTTACGCTATATTCATAGTCACCACGGATTACAGACCACCGGTGTGTGATCGTATCCGGATAGAAATAATACACGACGATCAGGACGATGACGATGAAAGTCAGTACAGCCGGAAGAGCATATGTTCGAAGGTATGAAACTCGGGTGTTCTTCTCAGGACTCAACGACATGCAGACTCAGTACACACAAAATTGGGTAATGACATACCCACCTCTGGCGTGAGAAACCGTGATGTATATTTGAACATGTTCCTGAGAACCCCTGAAGATATATGTACCGCCTCCCGTTGCGTAGATCGGGACATCGGTTACATTGATGGTAGAAAAGGCAAATCGCAGAAAGCGGTGAGATTCAAAATAATTCTGAAGAACGTATACAGCCTGATTTGAGCTGAAGTAGCCGGTCTCGCCTTCCCGGAGAGTTACATAGATATTCTTGTCAAAATATCGGGAAAAGGACCGCACATTGTTCTGCAGGATGCCATTTTCAACATCTTTGATAATTTTCTCCCTCTGTGCGGTTATATCTCCGTCCTTTTGTTCCTGTCCCATGGAGTGAAATATAAAAAATACGACCGCCAGAGCGATGAAAGCCATACGTGCTATAATACGATTCATGTTAGAAAATACTCGAAAGTTCATAAAAAGTCAAACAGCGAAGGGGCGGTATGATTCCTGATACCGTCCCCGGCTGTAAAGGTAATGCACACAATCGCGGTTTCAACGGGGTCTTGCCGTACGTGTCTGCAGCAGAGGTACCCGCTCGGCATCGGCATTCAATTTTAGGTAAGGATTATATGCCTGCAGCTGATATGCCCAATCGAATTGTACTGCTGTCGTGGAAAGATCCACTATCCTTATTTTTGCATAGTGGTTATCCCATGTGCGTACAACATAGGTATGGCCGACGATCGCGACCATATCTCCGGTCGGTGACCAGCCTCTGGTCGGAGATTCTGCGATATCGTACAGTGAATTCGTATAACCCATATCCTGTATTTCCGTGTCATTCCATACGACCAGGTACCGGATCCCCTCGTAATTTTCGAAAAAGATATCCGTATACTGATCATCGTACCTGCCTATCGTACCGCTGGAGAAATCATAACCGGAGAGACCCGGATAACTGCGATAATTTTTAAGCAAAGCATCATACCCTTCGGGCCGCGGTGTTGCGACACCAATGTCGTAACTCAGGTCACTCTCGTTTCCGTTTACGTCATATGCCGTGATTCCATAGTAGTATGTTTTACCGTTAGGAATGCCGTTATCGAGAAAATAATTATACGAAGTAGATCCGAGAAATTGGAATCTTGTCATTGTTTCGGTTTTCACGTAGACTCTATACCCTGCGATATCTGCGTCTGAATTATCCTGCCAAAATATTTCAACAAAGTTATCGCCTGCTTCCGCAAATACTCCACGCGGCACAACGGGCGGCGTGTAATCAGGTACCAAAATCCTCGTTTCACAACCGGTCATGAAAATGAGACCAACTATACTGGTAATGAGAATTGTGAGCCGCATAGCATGTTCCTTCTGTTGTTCTTTCTGACAGAGTACATCTCAAGGAACATGCCAAATGATAAATGCGAGGATTCTCTGCGGAAACGGGATTTTTCCGCATTTAATGTAGCCGTCGGATGGGGGATCGTTGGTAATTTAGGACAACTCTTCAGAGGCTGGAGATAAGTAGACGGCCATTATTGAAAACCGCGACGGGTTTTCCCTTCAATATTTTCATATGAAAAGGTGAATTTTTTGATTTGGATCTGAATTTTTCAACATCCACCGTCCATTCTTTATCGAGGTCGAAAATCGTGATATTCGCCCTCTCCCCCTCTGCTATTTTTACGGCAGGAAGATGCAATATCTTTCGGGGGTTTGTGGAGAATTTCTTAATAAGCTGGTGAAGGGTAAGGATTTTCGTGTGGAACAATTCCGTAAGTGCCAGGCCGATCGCAGTCTCAAGACCGACGATACCGAATGGTGCGTAGAGAAATTCCACCTGCTTTTCGTCATAACTGTGCGGTGCGTGGTCAGTGGCAATGACGTCGATCGTTCCATCCCTCAGTCCTTCTTTCACTGCCTCCACGTCCTCTTTCGTCCGTAACGGCGGATTCATCTTCGTATTTGTATCAAAAGTACGTACAGCCTCATCTGTGAGCGAGAAGTGATGCGGTGTAACTTCGCAGGTCACATGTATCTTTTTTGCCTTTGCGGCGCGAATAAGTTCAACCGATCCTTTTGTGCTGACATGCGCCACGTGGTAAGGGGCAGAAGTATATTCTGATAATTTCAGATCCCTCGCGATTACGATCTCTTCGGCGATTGAAGGAATCGGTTGCATACCGAGCGAGGTAGAAACGAATCCCTCATTCATGACGCCCCCCTTGGTGAGGCTCAGTTCCTCAGCATGCTGAATGACAGGACGCGAGGTCATTGATGCGTATTCAAGAGCCCGGCGCATTATTTCTGCGCTTTCGATAGGCGCTCCATCGTCGGAAAAGCCGACCGCTCCCGCTTCCGCGAGTTCCAGCATTGGCGCGAGTTCCTTCCCTTCTCGACCTTTCGTCACCGCTGCAATCGGATAAATATCGACCATACCATTTAAAAGCATTCTGGACTGATCGATGATCCATCGTACGAGCGCCTCGTGATCAACAGTCGGATTTGTATTGGGCATCGAACAGACTGCCGTGAATCCTCCGTTTGCTGCGGCCTGAACACCTGTCTCAATTGTTTCTTTATGTTCATAACCAGGTTCGCGTAAATGAACGTGCATATCTAGGAAACCCGGGGAAGCAACTGCTCCGTTGAAATCAATTACTTCGATCTCCCCGGCTTCGGTTATATGATCACTGATTTTATCAATCACACCGTTAACGATTTGTATATCCCTGACTGTATCCGTCCCGTGAGCGGGATCGATGAGATGTAGATTTTTTAAGATAACGCGCATATCAGCTCCTTGTTCCAAGAAGGTAGAGGACAGCCATCCTTACTGCAACGCCATTCAGGACCTGCTGCAGGATGAGGGAATGTTCACCGTCAGCTACGTCCGCCGACAATTCGACATCACGGTTGATCGGACCCGGATGCATGATCGTGATATCGTTCCGGACACGCATCAGACGTTCTTTCGTAACGGCGAAATACTTACGGTATTCCTGCAGCGAAGGAAGGAAAATGCGGTCCTGTCGCTCGAGCTGTATCCTGAGGACATTGAGGATATTAGCCCACCGCATCGCATCTTCGATTTTATGGTGAACCGTCACGCCCAGTTTTTCAATATTCCTGGGAATGAGAGTGGATGGTCCGCATACTGCGACTTCGGCGCCCATCGTTTTAAGGCCATAGATGTTGGAGAGGGCAACACGACTGTGGGATATATCCCCCACGATACAGATTTTCAATCCCTCAAGCCGGCCAAACTTTTCCCGTATGGTATACATATCGAGTAAGGCTTGCGTGGGATGTTCATGAGCCCCGTCGCCGGCATTGATGACTACCGCATCTATAACTTTACTGAGGAAGAGAGCAGAACCCGGCGCTGCATGGCGCATGACCACCATATCGATTTTCATCGCTTCGATGTTTCGTGCGGTATCCTTGAGTGTTTCACCTTTTTTGACGCTGCTTGCATCTGCGGAAAAATTTACGACATCCGCCGATAACCGTCGTTCCGCGAGCTCGAAGGATATCCTCGTTCGTGTCGAACTCTCAAAGAATAGATTCACGATGGTCTTCCCTTGCAGAGTGGGTACCTTTTTTATGGGTCGTTCCAGCACTTCGCGGAAGGATGTTGCAGTATCGAGGATTGTTTGAATGTCATTCTTCGGCATTCCTTGCAGTCCCAGAAGATGTTTACTCACCAGCGGCATTAGCTTTCTCCTTCGGTCAATTCTATGAGATTGACGCCATCTTCTCCGTCAACTTCTTTCATTGATACTTTGACTTTTTCATTCACAGAGGTAGGTATGTTTTTACCTACGAAGTCCGCTCTAATGGGAAGCTCACGGTGCCCGCGATCGATGAGGACCGCAAGCTGGATTGAAGCCGGCCGTCCCATATCGACAAGTTCATCGAGAGCAGCGCGAATCGTTCTGCCTGTGAAGAGCACATCATCGATGAGTATAATGTCTCTCCCTGAAACATCGAACTTTATGTCTGTTCCCCGGAGAATTGGCTGACTCAAATTTTCACGCAGATCATCGCGGTAGAGTGTGATGTCTAGCAGACCAACACGAATATCCCGGTGTTCAATTTCATTTATCTTTTTGGCGATTCGCTTTGCCAGAAACTCGCCCCTTGTCCGAATTCCCACGAGGACCAGGTTCTCAGCACCTTTGTTTTTTTCCAATATCTCATGAGCAAGACGGATAAGCGTACGCTCAAAATTCTTTTGGTCAAGTATTTTCGTTGATGTCGCCATAGCATTCTGATAAGAAAAAAACCTCCAATCCCCTGTAATGGGAGGAGGTTATGTGGTATGTTTTATTATTAATTCTCACTATCCTTCTCGACCTCTCCGGATCGGATTTAAAGGTGAACGAGAGCTTTTCTAATCGCGTGGGCGATATAGGACTCGAACCTATGACCTCACGGATGTGAACCGTGCGCTCAAACCAACTGAGCTAATCGCCCTCGGATTGTGTG
>CAYGZY010000094.1:0-3192 GCA_964354485.1 uncultured Chlorobiaceae bacterium
TTGTTCGTCCTCTGTATGACGTACCAAACGCTGGACGAAATCGTATAGACTCGGATAACCCCGCTGTTCGAATTCTCTCGCAATTCGAAGAAGTTTGTCGATGTTCGCGATGTTTTGTTCTCCCGTGGGCAGACCTGCCATGATTCCTATCCATCCCGTATCAACGATTATGCGCTGGATAAGGGAGGGGATAGACAACCTCTTTGCAATATCCAGATGGTTATGCAGAATGGCGAGTACATCGTCCAATCTACGTCCGGATGGTGATTGATGACTGTAGGCATCCAGTTTTTTCCATAACGAAGCATTACCCGTAAGGGCAATGGAGTAAATCTCCGCATCCGACACGGCAAAGAACGGGGAACGGAGAATACCGGCAAGCGCTATATCGTCATCGGGATTCAGAAGAAATTTAAGGTAATTAACTACATCCAGCACTTCCTGTGTCTGAAAGTACCCGATTCCTCCCGAGAGGATGTAGGGAATATTATATTCCCTCAAAGTCTTCTCGAGTGTGCGCAGGTGTGTACGGGCACGAAGGAGAATTGCTGCATCACGAAATTCAAATGAACCGGGGACTTCTTCACGCCGGTAGATTACCGGTCCTTCCCGAACAAGGTTAATGATCCGCTCTGCAACCATGCGGCATTCAGCTGCTATCGCATCGTCCTTTTCAACCCCGCCGGGTTCACCCTTCTCCGACTGTGGAACGAGTAATAATTCAACAACACCATCGGTTTTATTTGGTCTTCCCTGCACTAACTCGTTGTATGTAATTCTGAAGTCGGTGATGTCCGGCTCCATTAACCGTGAGAAGACCCTGTTAACAAAATCAATTATATTGGGCAGAAGCCGGAAGCTCTCTCCAAGGACGATACTCTGTCCCAGATTTGTCCGGCTTATTTCAGAGTCGGCCCTCTCAAAAACCTCCACTTCCGCATGCCGGAATCCGTATATCGATTGTTTTGCATCACCGACGATGAAGAGATTGAGCGGATGGTCGGCAAGCGCCAGTGAATGGATAATATCGTACTGCAAGCTGTTTGTATCCTGGAATTCATCGACGAGGATGTACTTGAATTTTGCGGATACTGCTCTGGCGATTTCAGTGTTCTGAAGAAGTGACCGTGTTTTCAGGAGTATATCTTCAAAGTCGAGGTAACCGTATTCTCCTTTTTTTTCTTCGTACCGGCGGAGAGTTTCCCGATAGAAATAGAACATCGGACCGAGTGTTTCGAAGAGCGCCATATTTCCCCGATCCTCCTTATTTTCATCACGGCAACCATCCATTGCTGACGCGTACGCGTGAATGAGTTTTAGCCGGTTGATATCCGATTCAAGGGAAGACGGCTCTGTCAGGGAATCCCGCAGTTTTGCAATCAGTTCGTGTTTTTGTGTAAAAACTGCATCTGTGATTCTATAAAAGAACTCAACTTTTTCTCTCTCATCGCGCATAGTATGCCAATTCTGCAGTTCACTTTGCATCTGCCTGAACTTGTCGGAATGTTCAAGAATTTTACCGAGGAATTCCTCCCAGTGTGAATGTGACAGGTACTCGCTCACATATCGTACGAGGGCTATATGCGTTTTTTCCGCAACCTCGGCAGGTGAAGAAAAGTTGTACATACCGGAGATACGATCAACCTGTTCCCGTTTCCTGAGGAAGATCCGGCAGTACTGTTCCGCTCCCCACCTATCGACCGATCGGAGGAGTGTGAGTATACTCTTCCGTCTCTCCGGATTGTTCGCATCTGTGAGCATTCCGGTGATGGCTCCGCGGATGGCTTCTTCTTCGAACGCAAACTGATCAAAATTATTGAGGACGGAAAAGGATGCATCCACATCGGACTCCACCGGGTACTCGCGAAGCAGTTGAGCGCAGAATGAATGGATGGTACCGATATTCGCAGAGGTCAGCTGATCCCGTATCACTGCCCACCGCCGGTGAACCTTCTCTTCGCTTTTATCGAGCAGTGCGTTCTTAACCTGATCGGCAATTTTTTTCTTCAATTCACTCGCCGCTTTTTCGGTGAATGTAATTGCAGCGATTTCTTTAACTTGTGTATCGGTTGTGGAAAGAATTTTTAAATAACGCTTTATGAGGACGGTTGTCTTGCCTGCTCCTGCGTTCGCTATTACAGAGAGGTTGCGTGTATAATCGAGAGCTTTCTCCTGATTTGCAGTTAACAATGGACTTCACCCTTTCATAACAGCGAGAGGAACAAGTTTTGCTACTTTGCGGGCTATTCCGGCGCCTTGGACAACATCCACGACCCGGCCGACATCCTTATACGCATCCGGTTTTTCTTCGGTCAATCCTGCGCGTGTCTCACCGCGCACATATATCCCTTTTCCTTTCATTTCCTTCAGCAATTCATCGGCCGAAGTCTCCTTTTTTGCCTGAGTACGGCTTTTAGCGCGCCCTGCCCCGTGACATGAAGAGCCGAACGTTTCATGCATGGCGCGATCTGTACCAACGAGTACATACGAACACGTTCCCATGCTTCCCGGTATGAGAACGGGCTGTCCGGTGCGTCGCAGTTCGTCAGGGAGCGCGGGATGACCCTTCGGAAAAGCACGGGTGGCGCCTTTCCGGTGCACTAAAACTTTTTTACGCTTACCCTCCACATCATGTTCCTCGTACTTGGCAATGTTGTGACAAACATCGTATACGATTTTCAGATCATCAGTCCCTGCCACTCTGCGAAAGACCTCGCGAGTCCAGTGGGTAATTAACTGCCGGTTTGCAAACGCGAAGTTCGCAGCTGCTGCCATCGCTTTCAGGTACTGCTCTCCTTCCTTCGATCTGATCGGTACGCACGCCAGCTGGCGATCCCGGACGACGATGCCGTACTTTTTCATTCCTGCCTGCATAATGTCGAGGTAGTCCGTGCAAACCTGATGTCCCAGACCGCGGGAGCCGCTGTGAATGAGGATGACTATCTGATCCTTGTGCAGATTAAACTCGGTTGCCGTTTCAGGATCAAAGATTTCAGCTACTGACTGGATCTCAAGAAAATGATTGCCAGATCCGAGTGTACCCAGCTGGTGATGCCCCCGGTCCTTGGCATGACCGCTCACACACGTCGAATCGGCGTTGGGGATCGTCCCCATTTCCTCAATACGGACTATATCCTCCTCTGTACCGTAACCACGCTCCACAGCCCATCGCGCTCCGCGGCAAAGGACATC
>CAYGZY010000095.1:0-12027 GCA_964354485.1 uncultured Chlorobiaceae bacterium
TTATGAACTGTCATACTTCGGTGCAAAGGTCCTTCATCCCAATACCATGCTCCCGGCCATAGAGAAGAACATACCTATCCATATATTCAACTCGCGAAGGCCAGAACTCTCCGGAACGCTTATTACAAAACAACCGCCGCTTGCGCAGGTTATAGTGAAGTCGGTCGCATCCAAACGGAACGTGTCGCTCATTACCGTTGTGCCGAAAGTTCGCTACAGCCCTTATATATTCTGGGAACACATACACAGCATTCTGACGAAGTACAGTGCAGCAGCAAACCTTACATCGACGTCAGAATACAATTATTCTTTTGTGCTCGACGAAAAGAATGAAATACCCTCGATTCTCCACGATCTGTCGGAAATAGGCGCGGTCGAACATTTCCCGGGGAGAGGAATCATCAGTCTGGTAGGTGCACGCCTCCGCGGATCCCCCGATCTACTCACTCGACTGTTTTCAGCGATCGGTCAGCTCGATGTGAGTATGATTTCATTCGGCGCGTCACCCTCGAGCTTCAGTTTTGTGGTGGATGATGCTATTGTTCCCGATATCGTGAGGAAAATTCACGCTGAATTTTTTGATAAAGTCACCGACCGGGAGATTTTCGAAAGTATAGATCATGCAAACCTCTAGAATTGATTTCTCTTGAACTTGCGGGAAAGTTACGATCCTTCGACCATGAGGTTTTAAGGAGGGGCAAATTATCCGTTATCGCTTTACTCCAATCACGATATCCTGATAGCTGAGAAATTTCTTCCTCCCGCGCCATGATCCGTAGTGAATTGGTTCAGCGATGCTCAGGGAGTATTTCCCGTAGAGTGCTTGGATGAATTTTTCATCGTACGCCACAGCCGACTCCGGTATTTCGGGATTCGTAGTCCAGTAGTTTTCCGCAGATGAAAAGGGGAGAGTGCTCCTTCCAGCTTCGATCAAAGAGATTGATTCCTCGTTGAGAAGGAAGCATGTGATAAGGCACTTCGCATCTGGCCGCATGACACGAGATATTTCCGACATGTAATGTTCCAGATCGTCAGGCAGCATGTGGGTAAATACTGAGGTGAGAAAGATAAAATCAAAGGACGAGTCACCGTAAGGGAAACGGTACTCTGACGCTTTGGATTGACCCCCGGGATTGTATTCCTTGTTATATATATCAGCGTGGCAGAAACGGAAGTGCGGATACTTCGGGGTAATATTCTTCCGACACCATTCGATACCTCCCCTTACGATATCAAAACCTTCATACTTTCCGCCGGCAGTTAGGTATTCCGTCAGAGGAACAGCCATCCGTCCGATACCACAGCCGACGTCGAGGACACGGTGATCCGGTTTCAAACCGCCCAAAGTTCTGAAATATGTTAAAAACTCCTGTCCGACCTTGTTAAAATTCCCGTCGCCAACGAAAATGAGTCGTCGTGGTGGTGTCAGTCTTTTCCGGCGGAATGTCAGGGTGTCTGTAATATCCAGAACGTCAAAATAAATTCGCCGTATAATTGATCGTACTTTACGTGGTATAATATTTTTCAGTGCCAATTTTTTATGCGTTGTGTTCATTTGCATGCTAATGCTCGATACTGCGTGTAAGTATCCTCAGAGCAAAAATTATCGGAGGAATCTTATTGATGTACGTTATTCTCTGAATGTTACCTTTTTTCTGTTTAAGAAGCTTCTATGCCCTAAATTATACATATTCAATCTCCTAAAGTCAATGAAGAGATATGTCTGGAGCTGTTTTCCATGATCGATAAGTATTAAAATGTTAAGAATTTTACGTGATATTGATATATCGAGCGATGTGAATCAAGCTCAGTGTGAACGGTGATAATGAGGCTCAAAGTATTGTTTGATTCTTGCGCACTCGAAATATTTTTCCTATGTTTCATCACTTAGAACTGCTTCTCCATCTATCAGAAGGATAATGTCATGCATAAACTGGCTGCCCTTTTCCTCATTTTTCCATCGCTCCTCATAGCCAATACATACTGGCAGCAGGATGTTCACTACACAATCAACGCACAGCTCGATCCTCAGAAACACATGATCGTTGGTAAGGAAATTCTGCATTATCAGAACAATTCGCCTGACGTTTTAAATGTTGTCTACTTCAGACTTTACTGGAATCTCTTTACCGAAGGAAGTTATGGACAAAAGCTTGCTGAATCCCGTAAAGAATATTACTCCATGTCGCTGAGCGGTATGACCATCCGCGAGTTTACGATTCAGGAGGATGGTCAGCAATATGTCCCTGAATATTCTATCGATAATACATTGATGGAAGTGAGATTGATCGAGCCGCTCCGTCCCGGTGAATCGATGACATTCTCAATCGAATTCGAGGGTAAAATTCCAGAGAATGGAGAGAGGACCGGTCATCAGGGGAAGGATTATAACATCGCTCAGTGGTATCCGCAGATCGCGACGTACGACCGCTTCGGCTGGGATAAGAGTCAATACCTGGGACCCGCAGAGTTTCACAACGAATTTGGTTCGTTTGAAGTAAACATCACCCTTCCGAAGAGCTTTACACTGGGTTACTCGGGGGCTCTTCTTAATCCGAAGGATGTGTATCCCGACAGTATCATCACGAAATTAAAACAGGCTGAAGGCGATACCGTTGCAGTAAGGATTGCAGATTATACGAAGACGGAGTGGGGGAGCGCTGAGTCGACCATGGTAACGTGGAAATTCAACGCCGAGAATGTCCGTGATTTTGCATGGTCGGCGAATGAGCATTATATATGGGATGTTAATTACTGGTACCCGTCACCCGGAGCGAAAGGTATAGCCGTTCATGCTCTCTACTTTGAAGACATGGCTCAGTACTGGAATCGTGCAGCCGAATACGCAAAACATACCATAAGCTACCTGAGTAACCATTATGGTATGTATGCCTATCCGAACTGCTTTGTCGTGGAGGGAGTTGTCGGCGGCGGGATGGAGTATCCCGGCATCACATTCATCGGTCATTACGGAGACGAGCTGACTAATTCTCCATTCGGGATCATCACGCATGAAGTTGCACATAATTGGTATCCGATGATGGTAGGAACGAACGAAACTGCGTATGGATTTATGGATGAAGGTTTTGTCACTTTCTTCACCGTCGCGGCGTCGGAGGATTTTTACGGGCGCTTCAATAATACTTATCGTTTTACTAAGTGGTATCAGAAACTCCTCCATTTTCCGAACGCCGATGAAAGAAGTCAGATACAACTGAATAGTCTGTGGCTGGCAAAGAGCGGTTATGAAGAACCGATTGCGACACATACATACCGTTTTGAAGAACCGGGACTTTCCGGGATATCCATGTACTCGAAAACAGCGACTGTTCTGTTCATGCTTCAGTATGTCCTGGGTGATGAAGTGTTTGAAAAGGTCATGCGCGAATATTTCAACGGATGGAAATTCAAACACCCCTATCCCGAAGATTTCTATACGGTCGTTGAGGAAGCGAGCGGCAGGAAGAACCTGCGCTGGTTCTTTGATCAGTGGTTCAACAAGACACTCATCTGTGATTACGGCATAAGCGGATTTTGCTGGAACGAGATAAAAAGCGGAGATACAATCGTCTACCGGACAAATGTATCGGTAAAACGTTACAAGCCTGCAATTATGCCTGTGGATGTGCATATCACGATGGAAAATGGGAATGATGCAGTCTTATGGTTTCCAATCGATCTGTGGCTTAATGCGGAGGTGGAACGTGATACCGTAATCGATCTTCCTGCGAAGCCAATCCGGGCAGAATTGAATCCTGACGGACGTATTCTTGATATTAACCGGCTTAATAACCGGAGACCTTTGCCGAAAGTCAGTGTGGAATTTGAAAATACTTTGTTTGGCGTCACGCCGGTAGACGCGTACATGGTCAGCTGGCGACCTTCACTGTGGTACACCGACCGCGGAGGATGGAACGTTGGATATAAAGTGAACGGCAGCTACCTGGACGATTTTTTCCGCGCAAGACTCTGGCAAGCATATAACTTCGGCGACAAAACATTTGATCATGATGTTTCGCTCTCGCACAATACGATGAATCTCACGCCCGGTGAAATTTCCGTCAGGTGGTACAGAATGGAGGGCAGGAAGAATGTTTCATTTTCTCTCTTTAAAGATTTCAACCGTCGGTATTCATATCCGCCGTCGCATCAAGTCCGTCTCAAGTATGCTTTTTCTAAAGTGATCGACAGAAATTACCTCCTGCACCCGGAAGTGTGGGAAGATGGAAATCTCCACAGTCTTATTGCAGGATATTCCTATTCCAATCGTGGAAGCTTCTGGAACGTGAATGCATCGGTCCAGCTCGAAGGGTCATCATCGCTATTCGGTCGGAGCAGTTTCCAGTATTCTAAAAGGACATTCCTGGTCAGGTCAAGGTTCACGATGCCCGGCGGCTGGTCTCTCAACGCCCGGTTGTACAGCGGCGCGGGTTATGGCGTCGTTCCGGCTCAGGCGAAGTTTTACTTTGCCGGAGCATCACCGATGGAAGAAATGAGCGATCCGCTCCTGAGGAGCAAGGGAGTCGTTCCGAGTACCGTACGCGATCATGTTGTGACACCCGGCGGCGGTATGATGCGTGGATATTACCGATTCCCTATCTCAGGCGATAAAATAGAAGCGGTGAATATGGAAGCCCGGTTTTCGTCTGTGATACCGTTTGTACGAATTCCAATTCCGGTTGTATCCTCTGTCATGCGTCACTTCCGGAGTTCCCTCTTTCTCGATGCGGGGAGGATTACCGGTCAAACCGAGAAGTTGTGGGATAGGAGATTTGAAATCGACTTCGGATTCGGACTGAGGGTACAGTCGCTTGCCGGCCTCATTGGTGAATTTGGTCGTTCGAATCTGTTTTCTGCCGTGAGTTTGCAGACTCTGAAAATCGATTTTCCTCTCTATTCGAGTGCGCCGTTTCCGGGGGAGAATAAAGTAAAATTCCGCTGGGTCATTAGCTTCCGCGAGGAGTTCTGATAAACATATACTTTATAAAATATTTTGACTACAAGCATTTGGAGGTCCAATGAAAACTTTCGTTTTAATCATTTCTGGAATTTTATTATTCCATGGTATATCGGTAGGTCAGTCCGGTCTTCCGTCTTACTATTCGCAGTTGGATTTTCTGATGACCTCGCCCGGAGCGCTGAAGTATGGTCTTTACGGATATGATAATCCGGCTCTGCTCACCTATCTGCACCAGCCGGATATTTTCTTCACATGGTCTGACGCAGGCGGCGATTGGAATGATTTCAATCGATGGGGATTATTTACGGCTATACCGAATCTCGGATTCGGTTTAATCCATCATAAAATCGGAACGTTATCTGTCACAGACTACCGTATCTCGGTGGGAATGGGAGATAGAGCGAAAAGTATTGGACTGTCGTGGGGATGGTCGGGTGGCGATGCGCGGTACTTCGACAGAACCGATGTTCTGACGCTTGGCACGCTCTTCCGTCCGTCGCGCTACGCTTCTGTCGGAATGGTCGGATGGCTGGCGACAGTGGGGGAAGGTAAGGGAGGATTTGTCGATATTGCAGCCCGACCGCTCGGTAATGAGTTTGTAACGGTTTTCATTGATTGCGCATTCCGCAACGATTATAAGCTGAAAGATCTGCCATGGAGTACCGGCCTTGCTATAGAAGCTTTACCGGGGATACGATTAACCGGAAGGTACTTCGATACCAAGTCCTTTTCTGTGGGTGTTCAGCTAAGTATAGGGAGACTTGGTTTTTCAACGCAGGGATTTTATGATAAAGAAAGACACCATTCGTACAACACCTACGGAATCCGCATGGGTGCGTATGATCGTACACTTCTCGGTACCTGGATTCTGCCGCGGAGGGAGTATGTTGAGTTCAATATGAATGGTAGATTGAAATATCAACGCTTTAAATATTTTGACGGATTAAATACACTATTAGATATTCTCCGTAGTATAAAATCGGCTGAGCTGGATAACTCGACGGTCGAAGGGATCGCCATCAATACTTCGGGAATGGTTGCCGACAGGGAGATGCTCTGGGAATTGCGGGAGCAGATCAGGATTTTTAAGGCGAGCGGCAAGAAAGTAGTCATTTTTATAGATCGTCCCAACATTGATATGTATCATTTGGCTTCAGTCGCGGATAAAGTCGTTATGGATCCGCTCGGATCTATGACTCTCGAGGGATACATTATGGGTCGTACTTTCATGAAGGGACTGCTTGCCAAGCTTGGACTTGGTTATGATGAGTGGAGATTTTTTAAATATAAATCAGCTAATGAAAGCTTATCGCGCGACAAAATGTCGGATGCCGACCGAGAGCAACGTCAGAAGATAGTCGATCGGTATTATGAATTGGCGAAGTCAGATATTTGTGCAGGAAGGAACATCTCTCCTGACAGATTCGATCAGATGGTAAATGAAAAAGTAATTATTTTACCTGAGGAAGCGGTTAAGGAAGGATTAATTGACACGATTGCACGGTGGGAAGTAGTAAAAGGAATTTTCACTGGAATGGGGGGCGGCGAATTACAGGCGGTCGGTCCCGGTGCGATGGTGAGCTGTCAGATTTCTGCAGGTGATGAATGGGGTGAAAAATCCCGGATTGCTGTTGTGTATGCTCTCGGTGCATGCGCGATGGATGAAGGCATTAAGGCACGATCCCTATCGAAAGTGGTAGAGGCAATTGCGAACGACAGCAGAGTAAAAAGCGTTGTCCTGCGGGTGGATTCTCCCGGTGGCGATGCCATGGCATCGGATTATGTTGCAGAGGCGGTGAGAAAGTGCAGAGAGAAAAAACCGGTAATTATTTCCCAGGGATATGTAGCCGCCTCGGGTGGATACTGGTTATCGATGTACGGAGACAGGATCGTTGCAGCGCCTACGACGATAACCGGATCGATCGGTGTAATCGGCGGCTGGATTTACAACAACGGATTGAAGGATACGCTCGGATTTTCAACCGATAACGTGAAGGTTGGCAGGCATGCAGATCTGGGTTTTGGATTCACTTTACCGTTCCTGAATTTAGAAGTACCGGACAGGAATCTTACGGAAGGTGAGCGGGGTATCATGGAGACCAAAATAAAAGATATGTATCAGACTTTCGTTTCGAAAGTTACGACAGGGCGAAAGAAGACAGCAGCCGAGATCGAAGCTATCGCACAGGGGAGGGTGTGGTCAGGGACCGATGCCCTGGATAATGGTCTGGTGGACGTTCTGGGGGGTCTCGATAAGGCGATCGCACTTGCCAAGGAACTCGCCCGGATACCGGAACACGAGAAAGTCACGATCGTGGAATATCCCGAGAAGGATTTTGTTGATTTCAGTATGTTTATGCCGAAGATATTGCCATTCAGTATAATAGAAGATGATCCGGTGTTAGGACATATCAGATTTCGATTAGAGCACAACGGTGAACCGATGCCTGTCATGCCATTGGATGAGGTAGAGATAAATAATAATCGATAAAAAAGGTTTTGCAAATCACACAATGATAGTGCCGCTCCTACGGAGCTATGCCATTTTTTCAACCTTGTGCTATAAACGTTACGCTCCTACGGAGCTGTTTGTTGTACTGTCGCTTATGTCAGTATTATCATTAACACCTCGCTTTAGCGAGGTGACCATCGACGAAGCGGGACTATGAAACCGTTTTAACGGTTTCCATCGATGCTGTTGAAACAGCTTAACTGGTTTCTTATTAGTTTCAATTCACACCGATGAATCGGTGTGTTAATGATATTGATTCATAAACGAGTTCCTGCCTGCATGATTAATAGTACCTGCGAGCGTGAACGGAATATACATAGAGATAAAAAGAAGTTCGATATAACCAGTATTCAAAAATATATCTTTTAATCTATTGAATAATCAAATGATTGATAGTCTCCTGATCGACAGGCATCTTGTAAAACAAATCCTCATTATTAAATTACGGGCCATCGGTGACGTCGTTCTCTCGACCGTCGTTCTGAAAAATCTGCGGAATGCTTTTCCGGAGGCAAAGATAGATTTCCTCACAGAAGGACCATGCCGTGATGTCGTGGAGGGTAATCCTCATGTCCATTCAATCATAACGTTTAATGCCAGAGCTGAAAACGGATTGCACCTTATCCGCAATATTCGGAAACGGCGCTATGACCTTGTGATTGACCTCTTCGGAAATCCCCGCAGTGCGCTCGTCACTCTTTTCAGCGGTGCGAGATATCGGGTTGGTTACCGGTTCGGTTGGCGCAAATACTGCTACAACATCGTCGTCTCTCCACGCGGCGGAGAAGTGCACAATACCGAGTTTAATCTCGATGCCCTGCGCGCTATTTCGGTCCCGGTTAGTGACAAATCACCGCAGTTCTTCGTAGGAAAAGAAGATCATGAATTTGCAGAAAAGATTTTCCATGAATCAGATATCGGCGATGAATTAATCATCGCAATTAATCCGACAGGCGGTTGGTATACGAAACGATGGCCCAAAGCGCACTTTACCCGTCTTGCGGATCAACTTGTCGGACAACTGAAAGCAAATGTGCTGATTCTGTGGGGACCGGGCGAAAGGGAGAACGCAGAGGAAATCCAGAAACTCATGAACGCTCACGCAGTCCTGATTCCGTCAACGACGCTGAAGCAGTTGGCCGCAATCCTGTCCAGGTGTACACTCATAGTGACGAACGACGGCGGACCCATGCACATTGCAGCCGCGCTCGGTATTCCCATGGTGGCAATTTTCGGTCCTACAAATCCACATCTGCAGGGACCCATCGGCACTCAATCAGTTATCGTGCAGAAGGCAGGTCTGGATTGCCTTGGCTGTAACCTTACAAAATGTCCGATAGGAAATCCGTGTATGGAGCAGTTATCGGTTGATGAAGTCTTCAGAAAAGTTGAATTGTTGTTAAAAAAGTTAAATCCACCGGGAAGGCATGTATAAAGCTAAGAATCTGGCATTGTAGGAGTCTAGAAGGTCAATCTTTATTAATTAGCAACCTTCCCTTTCGGACCGTATTTAGCGAAGTACTCCTCCCATGTCATCTTTTTATAATGGTCGTCGCCGAAAAATGTTATCATCGGGAGGAAATTCTGCGCATCGATAAATCCCGGTACTTTCGTGATCGCATCGCCGTTTGATTCGAGGAATATTACGGTAGGGAATCCCGACACGCCAAATCCTTGAGCGAAACCGGCGGCCGTCATTTTCTCTCCTTTATAATTCAATTTCTCTTGTGATTCACCGTTTACCTTGATGAGGACATAGTTCTTCTGGAGATACGGCGCAACGCTGTCATTGTTGAACACTTCAGCATCCATTTTTTTACACCACTTGCACCAATCGGCATAAACGTCGATGAGAATTTTCTTCTTATTTTTTTTC
This sequence comes from uncultured Chlorobiaceae bacterium, assembly GCA_964354485.1. Classification (GTDB taxonomy): domain Bacteria; phylum Bacteroidota; class Ignavibacteria; order UBA10030; family SZUA-254; genus CAYGXH01. Next base: position 9,349 of record CAYGZY010000095.1, read on the forward strand.
GCAAGTGATATACCTTCATCGAACTTTTTCCACTTTAGTTCAACCTTATCTCCGGCGTGTGTGAAGGAAGAAGGAGCAACGGAGATGAAAAGGGCGATGATCCATATTTTAACCATAATGTGAGCGTACCTTTCGTTTTTATCTGAGCGTTACGCCAAGTGATAATGTATGTGATGATGGAAAACTGTTGCTAAAGGGTACGTATGCGTAATCTAGGGAAAAGACACTGTAACGGATACCCAGCCCGGCAGAGATCGATCGTGTTTCATACCCAGACACATATCCTACTCTGAAAGCTACAACGTTTTTCATGATGATCTCGGTTCCCGCATGAATGTGAAACGTTTTTTCTCTGGGGTAGGAAACAAGATCTGCTGCCAGACTTACAACGCCATCGATGGTTTTCCACGGATGTTCATAGCCGGCGCCAAGACGTAACACGAGAGGGAGTTCCGTGGCTTCGTCCTTGAGCGCGCTCATTGAACCGATATTGCTGAGGGAAAATGCAACGTCAACCTCCCACGGTGTCCGGTAGTGTCCACCTGCATCAAATGCATATCCGGATGCTTCATCGACATAAATTTTTTCATAAAGATATTTCGCAGTAACGCCAAAACTGAGGGTTGGATTCAATCTGAATGCTGTGGTAAATCCGATTGCGATATTCCGTGCCGAAAAATATCCTTCCGGTTCTCCCGGGACGGTTCTTAACTCGATGTCGTCAATGCTGGTTGTATTGATACTCAGACCGAAATTGAGATTTTTCCACGGCGCGGTTGCGGCAATGTAATCTGTCTTCATATCCTGCATCCACGTTTTATGCATGAAGTGGATCTGAACATGTTCAAGGCGTGCGATGTTGGCCGGATTGTAATAAATTGCCGTCGGATCGGCGGATACAGCGGCGGAAGCTTCACCCATCGCCAGTGCGCGGGCGCCAACACCGTTCTTCAAAAACGAGAGCCCCGTTGTGCCTTGCTGAGTGTACGACTGACATGTCATAATCAGGTATGATGCCGTAATGAGGAGGAGGATTCGTTTCATAGAATTTTTAAAAAGTGACTGTCAATGTAATCATGTGAAAACTTCGTGGAGCAAAGGATTCTGCAACGAAAGCGTAACTTAAGGTCGGTGTATATTCACCCATCGGTTTTCTGAGTGCAAATCCAAACGACGGTTTGATACCGGTTGCTTCGTTGCTGAAGTCGATCCTGTCGATACCGCCCCGGATGCTCAGATATTCCAGCGGATTGACCTCTATCCCGCCGCGAAGGATGTTCGTTCCTTCCGATGAATTTTCAAACTCAGCCGTGATGAGACCGTCCAGTTCGGGAATAGTGAGGGCGAGACCTATCCGGCGGAGGCTAGGAAAATAATCCGTTGTCGTTGTCCCGTACGGATCCGGGTATATCTTTTTCGTATCCCAAATATACTTCGAGCCAAGATCTTGGAATGCAATACCGCCGGTCAGGTTATCGAATATGATAACACAAGCGCCAATATCAAAACCGACAGTTGTTGATTTAACTTCATCGAATAGTTTGCTGTGGTACAGCTTGACCGTGACTCCGATCGATACTCTTTCGTGAACCTTATTTGAGAACGAAAGGAAAAACTGGTTTTCGTAAGTTGAGTAGTTTTCCGTATGAATTCCATCGCTGGTTCTGCCGTCGATATCGCTGACACCGGCGTTGATTAGACCGAATGAAATGCCTGCGGTCGGTTTGACCGCCTGAGTGTAGCTGAGGAAGTTGAGGGAGCGGTCAAGCGAGAGAAATGTAAACGTCGCTGATGCGGAACGACCCATTGCGAATGCCGAAACTGCGGGGTTATAGTATGGAACCATGTCGCCTTTCGTTACTGCTGTGAGAGAATTACCCATCGCAAGTCCTCTCGCCCCGTATCCCATGCGGGCAAAGGAGCCCGCAGTACCGGCAGTTTGAGCCGGGCATTCCGCCGCTGTAAGGAATATAACGAGTATTGCCGGGAATATCTTCTTCATTGCAGTACCAGAATTTTTCCCAGCAATGGTTCGGAGTTGCCTAAAATTACCCGGTAGAAATAAACTCCATTCGCGACAAGCCTGCCGTTATCGTCGCGTCCGTCCCACAATTCATCGTACTCGAGCGCCCCTTCGCGATCTGCATCTTTGATGAGTGTTTTAACGCGGTTCATCCCGAAGTCGAAAATGTCGATGGTGACTTTTCGCGAAGCATCAGCGCTTCCCGGTGAAGAGGTCCCGTAGTGAATGCGGACGAGTTCATACCTTGGTGAGAATGGATTGGGGTATGCATAGGTGCGCTGTGCATCGCCTAACCGCTCGTATGTCCGAAGGACCTTCCAGGAACTACCGAACGGCTGATCGCCGCTCTCGCGTGTAGTGGCCATCCCGTCGCTCGTCCCGACGATCACTTCATTTCCAACTATACCGACTGCGAAGAATTCGCTTGACGTAATTGCCTGGTATGTTGCAGGATCATACAATGTAAGCGAGCTATTAATTGTTTGTTCCTCATCCAATGCTGTTGCCGCGTTTGTAAATATGGTAAAGGTTTGACCTCCGTCGGTGGTCCGGTAAAAACCCTCACTCGTGGCGATGTAAGTAATTGAATCCTTAAATGCAAAATCGTAAGCTTTTATGCCATGAAGTAGATTTGTCCATGTCTTTCCGCCGTCGTC
>CAYGZY010000096.1:0-11374 GCA_964354485.1 uncultured Chlorobiaceae bacterium
TGACTCACCGCCTACCCTCGGCCGTCTAAGGGTCAGTACGTCCGGCGGAAAACTCTCAGCCGCTTTCCGATACCATGATAATCTCTCCGGCGTCGATCCCGATGAAATTAAAATGTTCATTGACGATGATATAATAATTCCGGAAATCGACGGGGAACATCAGAAAGTGTCATACCGGAGTAGTGAAAGAATACCCGGCGGAGAACACTTTCTGAAAATTACGATATGCGACAGAATGAAAAATAAATATGAACTATCACGCCGCTTTGTCGTGAGGTAACCGTTTCCCACATTGCAGCGCAAACAGCATAATCCAGACAACCTCAGCATGGCACAACTACCTAAAGCGTACGATCCGAAAGCTTCAGAAGAAAAATGGTATTCGTTCTGGGAACAGAACGGATTCTTCAATGCAGATGTAAATCCTTTAAAAAAACCGTTTACAATAGTAATCCCCCCTCCAAATATAACGGGAATTCTCACGATGGGTCATGTTCTCAATAACACGATCCAGGATATGTTCATCCGGCTGAAGAGGATGCAGGGTTATGAGACGCTATGGATGCCCGGAACGGATCACGCGGGAATTGCAACACAGAATGTCGTAGAACGGTCGCTGGCAAAGGAGGGGAAGAACCGTCACCATCTCGGCCGGCAGGAATTTGTAAAAAGAGTCTGGAAGTGGAAAGAGGAGTACGGTGGAACTATAATTAAACAGCTGAAAAAACTTGGCACCTCGTGTGATTGGAGGAGAACACGCTTCACCATGGATGAAGGGCTGTCGGAAGCGGTCCAGGATATTTTTATCCGACTCTATCAAAAAGGATTGGTTTACCGCGGCAAGTACATTATAAACTGGTGTCCGAAAGATCATACAGCAATCAGCGATGACGAGGTCTATTTTTCTGAACAGCACGATAGCCTCTGGTATATCAAGTACCCGATGGCGGATTCATCCGAATACGCAGTGGTTGCGACAACACGCCCCGAGACCATGCTCGGCGATACGGCAGTTGCTGTTAATCCTCAGGACGAACGATTCAAAAAGTACATCGGAATGAATGTGCGTCTCCCGCTGACCGACCGTGAAATACCTATCATCACAGACGAGGATGTCGATATGGAGTTCGGTACGGGGATGGTAAAAGTCACGCCTGCGCACGATGGCAACGACTACCGTATCTGTCAGCGGTACAATTCAAGGTCCGATGTGCGGGAGCCGATGGCGCCTATCGTCATTCTCGATTTATCCGCGAGAATAAACGACAACGTCCCTGCAAAATACAGGGGACTGGATCGGATGGATGCGAGAAAAGCCGTCGTGAAGGATCTCGAGGAGGCCGGCCTCCTCATCAAAGCGGAACCATATACGCACAACGTCAGCAGATGTTACCGCTGTGATACGATTATCGAGCCGTACCTATCCGACCAGTGGTTTGTCAGGATGAAACCGCTTGCCGAGAATGCTCTCAAGGTTGTCCTCGACGGGAAAATAAAGTTTTACCCCGAACGCTGGGTGAAGACGTACGAGCACTGGATGCTGAACATCAGGGACTGGTGCATATCCCGCCAGCTCTGGTGGGGTCATCGCATTCCCGTGTGGTACTGCAAAGATATTAAAGCTGAAAAGTGCGCCGAACCGATCGTTGCCAAAGGGGATTTACGATCGTGCCCTCATTGCGGATCGAGTAATCTGCGGCAGGATGAGGATGTTCTCGATACCTGGTTTTCTTCCTGGTTGTGGCCCTTTTCGACGCTCGGTTGGCCGCACGATAATCCGGAACTGAGATACTTTTATCCCACAGACACGATGGTGACCGGGCCCGATATCATCTTCTTCTGGGTCGCCCGCATGATCATGGCAGGATTGGATGTAATGCCGGGGATTCCTCTGCCTGATGGCTCTCCCCGCCTCCGGGATGAAGACCTCATACCGTTCAAGGATGTCTACTTCACAAGCATAATCCGCGACATTAAAGGACGGAAGATGAGCAAGTCACTCGGAAATTCACCCGATCCGCTCGACGTTATAGCAGAGTATGGTGCCGATGCTCTCCGCTTCACGATCCTCTATCTCGCGCCGCACGGGCAGGATGTTCTCTATTCAAATGAGAAATGCGAAATCGGCCGGAACTTTGCAAATAAGGTATGGAACGCGGGCAGGTTTCTCCTTATGAACAAAGAACAGCTTCAGGAGGAGCAGAACACTCACGCATCACAAACATATTATTCGGCAAAAGAAATATCCGATAATTTTCTGGACCTCGCAGACCGATGGATTATTTCTCGTCTCCACTCATCTCTTGCTGATCTGACGAAGGCCCTCGATCATTTTGAAATCAACCAGGCAACGAAAATATTATACGATTTCATATGGCATGATTACTGCGATTGGTACGTGGAAATGATCAAAGGACGGCTCTACGGCGGTGAATCGGAAGAAATTAAAACGGTTGTACTCAGCCGTGCAATCGCAATCTACGAACGCTCTCTGAAGATGCTCCACCCTTTCATGCCGTTCGTCACTGAAGAACTCTGGCAGCATCTTGAAGAACGAAAACCGAAGGAATCAATCATGGCATCTCCCTTCCCTGTCATTGAGAGAGATCGGATTAATAAGAATACCGAATATGAAATGACATTTGTGCAAAATACCATCAACAGTATCAGAAACATCCGCGGGGAACTCTCGGTCCCTCCTTCCAAAGATATCGAACTCATCCTCAACTTTGAGAATAACCAGAACGAAGTCATAATCACGAAGTACCGGAGCTACTTCCAGCGCCTCGCGCGAGTAGTGGAAATGCACCCGCTCCTGGGAAAAACGAAACCGCGCCATTCTGCTTCTGCGGTCGTGGATGGCGGTGAGATTTTTATACCGCTGGAGGGCATTATCGATATCGATGCCGAACGCATGCGCCTTCAAAAGGAGATCAACCACGCTCAGTCGATGATAGAAACGACAGAAAAGAAACTCTCCAACGAGAATTTCCGTAAGAGAGCCCCCCAGGACATCGTGACGAAAGAGGAAGAAAAGCTGATGAATTTTAAAAGTACACTAAAGCAGATTCAAAAAAATATTGCAAATTTAGAAGATTAAAATTCTATAGCGGGCCTATCATGAAAAAAAATGCCGTTATAATTGCCGTGATCATCTTGATTGCAGCGCTCGTGTCGACGCAATTCCTCGAACAATTACTCTTTTCAATTGATTCTAGGGAAACCCGCAATGAAATAGTCGCCCAGAACACACGATGGCTGAACGCATATAAGGATAATGATATCGACACCCTCGTCGGATTGTACACAGATGATGCATCGCTCCTTCCGCCTAATGATACCATGAAACGGGGGAAATCGGCAATACGACTCTATTTCGAAACATTACCACGGTCGGGAATAAAAGTACTCGATGCAAGCATGATTTCCGACGAAATCATAACAAACAACTCCACGATTTACGAAATCGGTGAATATACCATCACGATAAAACCCGTCGATTCCGACGCGAGCAGAACCGATAAGGGTAAATACCTCACAATCTGGAAATATCAGTCCGACGGATCCCTAAGGATGTATGCAGAATGCTGGAACAGTGACACACCTGCAGAGAAGACAGACCGATATCCGAACCTGTACAATTCCATGGAATAGCGCCGGAATTGATCTGCATCACCCGTTTTTTCAGTCCGTAAGTCCTCCATCACCACATTTGCTTCTACCGTTTTCCCTCACCAATCAGGTTTATTTTACCAATCCCCGACAGTAATTTATTGCAGATCCGTTGACAGGCGGTTAGGTACAGCCTTATTCTGCATCCGTTTTATGTGATGTAACCCACTTCCGGTGATACGTTTAACACTTCAATCGTAAAAAAACATGCATACTTAAGAAAAACGAATCACGGAACATTAACAAATGAGGGAAAAAATGAAGAGGTTAATACTGGTTATTTGCTGCATCATCGGGATCACGGGCAGTGGATATCCCCAGGATGATTCATACGTTCGTTTTACAGCCACCACGACACAGGTATCACTCCTGGTTTCTGTCGCTTCCGGAGTTACGTATGAAAACCTGGAGCCGGGGATGTCTTACAGAACGGTTGCTGTCGTTGACCCTTCGAGCATAAACATCACCCAATTCAACGGCGAGGAAATATTTAATCCGGCACAGATAGAAATCGAAGGCGCACCTAATGCACAGATTATCATAACGGTTTTACTTCCTTCACGTCTTCAGCCTTATGATGCAAATATCGGTTACGTCGATATGATGTACGATAATCAATCTGCCAGCGTTCTCGATCCGACAACCGGCAATTTCAAATTTTTTAATCCTGTTTCGGGTATATCCATCTCGCTTCCGGGCAACGGCGAGGGTGCGGTAATCTTTCTTGGTGGTAATCCGACCGTCGTCCCGCCATCCGCGTATGGTGAGTACAACGGAATAGGCATTATCGTCGTAGAATACACATAGAAAATATTAATTTCCAGAATAGTTAGCTCCGTTCATCCGGGGGCAGCTGAAATCAATTAAACGGCTGCCCCTTTTTATTTTGTGCATGTTCCGCGCAATTGTATCTCTTCCACTATTTGATTATATTTTCCCTTCAAGAAAATCCAGCACATATTACACACTACAATTCCCCGGAGTATGATATGAAAAAATCTCTGTTTATCGTATTATCACTTGCAGTCGCAATATCCTGCTTTGGCCAGAAGCGAGCATTTACCATTCCTGATTTGTACCGCTTAAAAAATCTCGGCGAAACTCAATTATCACCCGATGGTAAAAAAATCGCATTTGTAGCAACAGAATCGTTTCTCGAGAGCGGCAAGTCAAATTCCGATGTCTACGTTATGAACAGCGACGGCAGTAATCTGCGCAATCTCACAAATCACCCTGCAAGCGACAATCATCCCCGATGGTCTTCAGACGGAAAAATGATCAGCTTCGTTTCAACGAGGGAAGACGGACCGCAGGTCTGGCAGATACCTGCCGACAGCGGAGAAGCACGGAAGATCACAAACTTCCCGGCAGGTGTTGGCGATCCCGAATGGGCGCCCGATGAATCGTCGATAATCTTCACCAGCGACGTCTACCCGGATTGCGGGGCAAATATAAAATGCAACGGCTATAACGACAGTACAGTAAGTGACGGTCCCCTCAAAGCCCATATGGCAGATAAACTATTTTACCGCCACTGGAACTTCTGGAAGGATGGAAAGTATTCACACGTCATCATCTTCACCGATCAGGACAAGAATTACAGAGATCTTACCCCCGGTGAATACGATTCACCGGCATGGGATATGGGTAGTGTCGGATTTACATTTTCACCAGACGGACGCGAGATCTGTTTTGTATCAAACCGTGAAAAACACGAAGCTGAAACAACAAATAAGGATTTGTGGATTTTACCTCTGATCGGCGGTGAACCAAAGAACATTACCGACGGTAATGACGCATACGATGGTAATCCTCAGTATTCTCCCGATGGGAAATACATCGCATACAAAATGCAGACCGTTCCGAACTACGAAGCGGATCGGTTTCGTATTGCCCTTTACGATCGCACGACCGGCGAACGGACGATCCTCACGGAAGAATTTGACAACTGGGTAAACGATTTTAAATGGGGAACGGATTCCCGCACGATTTATTTCACCGCTCAGGTTAAAGGACATTTCCCATTGTACAAACTCGACATCAGGAAGCGGACGGTTTCCCTCGTAGCCGATGTGAAGACCATTGATACATTTGATTTATCAAGCGACGGGAAGACTGTTGTTCTCGTCCGGCGATCCGTCGGCGAACCGGTTGAAATCTGGAGTGTCGGCACAAACGGGAAAAATCTCAGACAGCTTACGTTCCTTAACAAAACAGTTGCCGATGAAGTGGACATCCGTCCCGCGGAAGAAATGTGGATTGCCTCACCGACCGGTAAGAGTATCCATACATACATCGTAAAACCGCACAACTTCGATCCGGCAAAAAAATATCCGCTCATTCTTAATGTTCACGGCGGGCCACAGATGCAGTGGGCTGATGCATTCCGCGGCGACTGGCAGGTATATCCGGGCTGCGGATACATTGTTGCATTCCCGAATCCTCACGGATCCACCGGGTATGGGCAGGAGTTCACTGCGGCAATATCCAAAGACTGGGCCGGTAAAGTGTATGAAGATGTAATGGCTGTCGCAGACTCACTCGAGAAAGTACCGTGGGTGGATAAAGAGCGAATGGGTGCGATGGGCTGGTCGTACGGCGGGTATATGATGATGTGGCTTGAGGGCCACACAACGCGGTTTAAAGCAATCGCTTCTATGATGGGTGTTTATAACCTGAAAGCGATGCATGGCGCGACGGAAGAATTATGGTTCCCTGAATGGGATTTGGGCGGTGCACCATGGGAATCCGACCTCTATCAAAAGTGGTCGCCGAACCTCTCGGTAAACAACTTCAAAACTCCCTGTCTTGTCATCACGGGTGAGAAGGATTATCGCGTGCCCTATACACAGAGTCTGGAGTTCTTCACTGATCTCCAGAAGATGAGGGTACCCTCGCGGTTGATCGTCTTTCCGAACGACGGTCACTGGCCAAGCGGTGTGAAATCGATGCCTCTTTATTACAATGCTCACCTTGATTGGTTTCATAAATATCTTGGCGGTGATCCATCTCCTTATGATATGACAAAACTGTTGAGGAATCAGGCGTTTTCACGGTAAAAAAATAATATAGGGGGCTGTCTAAAAAGCAAGCTAAAAGTCTTTGCGAGGATCCCGCTCGAAGAGCAGGAGACGAAGCAATCCGATAATATTAGTGAATATTAAAGAATCGGATTGCTTCATCCGCTAAAGCGGATTCGCAATGACGGTAATAATTACTTTTTAGTCAGCCCCCTATAGATAAATTGTGAACTGCCATGGATGGCCATTAAATAAATATTTATTTCGGTTAACTGAAGTCGACTCAATACGACCGGGCAGCTAGTTTGAAGTTCTTATCTGTGTATATCTATTACATCTGTGTGCTTTTTAAAGCGTCGTACATACCCTTATTATTTCTACTACTTACGGATGATAAACCAGTCTCACTTTACTTCCATAAAAGAAAAACCTTATATTTAAGTTAGTTGATACTATCCGAGTAATCGAATATTAAGGAAGTGTGACATGTCTATGATCGTATTAGAGATAATCATAATTATCATTTTGACGCTTGTTAACGGACTGCTAGCCATGGCTGAAATTGCTATTGTGTCGGGCCGCAAGGCGCGTCTACAGCAACTCGCAGACCACGGGAATATGAGAGCCAAGTCGGCTTTACAGCTTGCGGAATCGCCGGGGGATTTTTTATCGACAGTACAGGTTGGAATAACATTCATCGGCATTTTTGCCGGCGCATTCGGAGGAATTACGATTGCGGAACAAATCGCTGATTATCTTGCCATATTTCCTTCTATCACACCATACGCCGAAACAATAGGTATTGCCACCGTTGTTCTTGCAATAAGCTACCTTTCTCTTATTTTCGGCGAGCTAGTACCGAAACGGATAGCTCTCAGCAATCCGGAGAGAATCGGAGCGGCTGTTGCCCGTCCGATGCAGCTGCTGTCTAAAATCACATCACCGGCAGTGCGGTTCCTTAGTTTTTCAACGAATACCGTCCTTCGCCTGTTGAGAATAAAACAAACTTCGGGACAACCGGTAAGCGAGGAAGAAGTGCGCATACTCATCCGCCAGGGAATTCTCACAGGTGTTTTCGAAAAGGCAGAGCAGGAAATGATCGATGCCGTATTCCGCCTCGCCTCCCGGCGTGTCAGCGCGATCATGACCGCACGGAAGGATATTGTGGCCTTTGAAACCATAGATCCGATTAAAATCATCCAACAGAAAATCAAAAAAAGCGGACACTCTCACTACCCGCTATGTGAAGGGAGTCTGGATGATGTTCTCGGTGTCGTTTCGATGAAGGATCTCCTCATACAATCAATAACAGAGAAAGACTTGAATCTCCAATCGGTAGTTCGCGAAATGCCGAGCATTCCTGAAAGCTCTTCAGCTCTCAAGGCACTCGATATGCTGAAAAAATCCGGCAAACCTGTCGGTTTGGTAATCGACGAATTCGGCGGATTGCTCGGGATAGTTACAGTAAACGACTTTGCCGGTGCGATTGTCGGAATATTACGCGAAGTAGCAACACCGACGATAACCCAACGTGCGGATGGCTCATGGCTTGTTGACGGTCTGCTTCCAATCGATGATTTCAGAGAGATGTTCCCATTGCTTCAACTTGATGAGGAGCCACACTCTTACACAACCGTAGGCGGATTCGTTCTTACGCGCTTCGGCCGCATCCCTGCAACCGGCGATGCGTTTGAAACAGCAAACTTCCGAATAGAAGTTGTCGATATGGACGGCCTTCGTGTGGATAAAGTACCTATCGTGCCAAGAAAAACTGAGAGCCAGTAGGCACAAATCCGGTTACAAATAAATAATGAACCGGAGTACAATCGGGATAATGGCCGAATATTGCGAGGGAACGGACCCGTGGAAAAAATATATAAATATAGATGGAAAAGGAAGAATCATATTATAGAGAAAGACTTGCCGCAGAAAAATTGAGGGGTTGCTACGAGCTTGCCTCGGCCCGGATCAGACAATACCTCGATGCTGAGGTAAACCACATATTACAGAAGATAAAAAGTATCGACAGTGTTCTGGAACTTGGCTGTGGCTATGGACGCATCATTCCATACCTCGCACGCAAAGCAAGTTTCGTAACCGGCATCGATATCTCACCGGCTAATCTGCGGCTGGCGCAGGAATACCTGGTAAATATACACAACTGCAGGTTGTATGAACAAAATGCCATCGATCTCAAATTTCAGGAAAATACTTTTGATGTGGTTCTATGCATACAAAACGGAATATCTGCCTTCCACGCAGACAAACGGAAATTAGTGCTTGAATGTTACAGGGTGACAAAACCCGAAGGGATAATTCTTTTCTCTACTTATTCTGAAAAAATCTGGTATGATCGATTAAACTGGTTTCAATTGCAGGCAGAAGCCGGATTGATCGGAGAAATCGATTACAAACGGACACGAGACGGAATAATTGTCTGTAAGGACGGTTTTCATGCCTCCACCGTGAACGCTGATGAATTTCTGTCGCTAACAAGCGAACTAAATGCTCACGTGTCGGTTGAGGAGGTTGATGAATCAAGTCTTTTCTGTGAAATTGTCAAACAGGAGGAGATCTAATAATGCTAAAATATACGAATATTTTTCTGCTGATTGTCGGATTGTACATAGTTGATACCTCGCAGATGATCGGGCAAATTAAAGTCAAATACGGCGCCAACATACTGCCAAATGGTAAATTTGCACATGGCGAATGGGGGGATGCAACTGACGTGAAACTGCCGGATAAATTAAATATTTTTATGAAACAGGACAGTTTATATCTTTATGTCGGCGTACAGTTCATTGATACGATGCATACCGGAATCGATTTGTATATTGCCGAATCGAAAAGCATCCGTAAAAAACTACACGTTTCTGCGGCTCTGGGTGAAATGGATTTTACAGATGTAGCATGGAGTGACTGGAAATGGGGTGCAAACGACCTATGGGTGGCAAACTCCGTAGGCCAGATCGTCGAGGACGGAAAACAAAAAGTAGTACCGCTGGAAGGTTTTGAATTTCAAATTCATAAATCATTATTGCCGGGAAAGAAATGGCTGACATTCCTCCATTTAAAAAGACCGGAGCTGATATTTCCCACTGATGGTACGCAGGATAATGTGATCAATTGGATGATGATTGAATTATAAATATGGTTAGAATACATTAACGGAATTCTGGGAGGCAACGCCGCCATATTACCCCGTTAGAGTGAGAATAATATAATTTATCCCCCCTTCTATTTATTCCTTCAACCATCCAAAAATGTAACGATTATCATATTCTATTGCGTATTCTTTCAGCATACCCTCATATTCTTCACGAAATATTTTATAACGGTGATGTTCCTCTTGGTTCATGATATATTTAGCGATGGCATCAATTTGAGAATGAGAACAGGAAAATGCGCCAAATCCCTCCTGCCACTGGAATTTAAAGGGTAATCGGATTTCATTATTTACAAAATTGGTTGAGTCCCGTTTTACATCGCGAACTAAATTAGATAAAGCTGTATCTGGTTTCATTCCGATAAATATATGTGAGTGATCTGGCATTGTATTAATGGCAATGAGTTTGTGGCCCTGATTCTTTATGATGCCGGTGATGTATTTGTGAAGGCGTTCCTTCCAAATACGAGAAATCAATGCGTCACGATTTTTAACGGCAAATATAATATGTATATATATTTGTGTATATGTGTTTGCCATATCGTTCAACTCCTACGGAGTTGGAATTTGTTTTTTTATATTATGGTCTATAAACGTATGACACCTACGGCGTCAAATTATCTTGTTCTATGGTCTGTGAACTTCAATAACCACGGCATCATATGTCATCATCACGTGTTATGCGTACGTGAAACCGCAACGGCGTAGCATCGGTCCGTAATTATTTATCCATAATCTATAAACGTGTGACACCTACGGTGTCATATAGTCTATTTATGTTCTATGAATGTGAATAACCACAGCGTTATATGGCCTCACCCCTTGTTACGTGACCTGGATAAATCTACAGTGTCATATGATCTCATCACGTGCTATATGAACGTGAGACATATATGGTGTGGCATCGGCGGTACATTATATACGCATTAATTCTTCAGCTCCTTTAGGGGCTAAACATTTATAATCAATAAACGTGTGACACCTACGGCGTCAAATTATCTTGTTCTATGGTCTGTGAACTTCAATAACCACGGCATCATATGTCATCATCACGTGTTATGCGTACGTGAAACCGCAACGGCGTAGCATCGGACGTAATTATTTATCCATAATCTATAAACGTGTGACACCTACGGCGTTTCATAATCTCATTTCATTTTATACGAATGTCTAATACTTGTGATGTTATATCGGTCCAATATTTTTTATCCATAAGCTATTTAGCTCCTTTAGGAGCTAAACGTTTATAGACTAGCATCCACACCAGATTCAAACCCCATAGGGGTTTTACAATTTGTGGATTGTGCGTTTATAAGGATTTATTGAAGGGATTAGGATCTAAATTGCGGCAACAAAAATATACAAATGAAATATTAATAAGTGATGTTACGCAAAAACGGGTTTTCTTGTCCAACTAAATGGATACAATGCATACAGGTATTTAAACGATGTTTTTAATGCTTGTATATACAAATTCAACTTTAACCCTTCGTACGAAACAGAGGTGATTTTG
>CAYGZY010000097.1:0-5466 GCA_964354485.1 uncultured Chlorobiaceae bacterium
AGACAGGTGTAAATGATTTCGAGATTAGTAGGACTGTGAACGTTTCTGATATCTATGTTTGTCCCATTTGTGCTGGTGACGGACCAACGGACATCGAATGTACCGGCCGGAGGGATAGGGAGAAGTTCATACTCCCCGAAAAGTGTATCTATACCGTTCGTCGCACCGGGATAGGTTCCGAATACGATCGTATCAGTTACCATGCCGGCGTCGGTGATTATGAGACTATCACTAAATTCGAGAGGGTGCTTCGGGTAGAAGTCGTAATACCCAAGGTACCACCGTGAAAAACGTGATACGGAATCTAGAGAAATCGCAACCATGTCGCTGTCGAGGAAGTCGGTGGCCCCTACGTTTTTAATTATTCCGCTGGAGTCCCTGAATAATGCGATATTGTCGATCGATATGGTAGTTTCGCTGGTATCGTACCGCAACGACAAGAGTGCGAGGTAATTACTTCCGCCTTTTGCGTTGATGGCATAGTATCTTCGCACGAAAACGCTGTCGGATAACCCCGGTCCGAGGGTGTTGGGGTAGCTGGTCATTAGGACAGTGTCCGGAAGCGTCCCTCTGGGGTAAAACTTCAGATATGTAACAGGGCTTTCAAATCTGTATTCGTATGCAAGCGCACTGCTGATGGGACGCTTAATCGTACCGCCGCTGATGATGCCTTGTCCCTGCAGACCCTGAGGATTCGGATTAAATATGGTGAGTGTGTCAACCTGACGCAGTGTAAGATTGGAGAGGGTTGTCAGGTTATTCGTGATTTCGATGTTTCCGACTGACTGTGATACTGCGCCGGTCAGCAGGTAAAGGTTATAATAGTTCCCTTTGAGAAAGCTGAGCGTGCTGATCGTGAGGGACGACCTGCCCGCATAAAACCGGCCGAATGGTCCTATGGAAAAAGTACCGCCCGATATTATTTCTGTCGTTGCTTTTGGCCTGACTTCGAACGTACCTTCTATTTTTATGGGACCGCTGACGACGAGCTGTGACAAACCTTCTGCCAATGTAAGTTTTGCACCGGTACCGATGTGAAGCGCACTGACGTTTATCTGCTGTTGAATGGTGCGCAGGACAGGATTAATTGCCGTCTGCGGAATGTAGAGGCTGTCGCCATTCTGAGGGGCGCCATACGGATTCCAGTTACCGGGTGATGTCCAATTGGAATCAGAGATGCCGGTCCACGTGCGAATCGGCAAGGGAGTTATGCCGGCAACAAGGATTGTTCCTCCGATGCCTGCCGCGTAGAGCGTTCCGCCGCCCGTGCCCGAACGCAGGAGCTGCAGGTCCCACAAAGTATTGTATGTTCCGCTGTTGAGTAAATTCCAGGTAATTCCTCCGTCTGTGGTATTACTGATGACGCCGTCATCGCCGACGCACCAACCGTTTCCCAGCGTGGAAAACGCTACCCCATAGAAACTCTCGTAGAGCCCTGTCGAATTATCAACCCATGTTTCTCCTCCGTCGGATGTCGTTACGATCGTCCCAAAGTCACCGCATGCGACAACGTGGTTTGCATCGATAATATCGAGTGAATAGAGGGTTTGGTATGTATTACTCGCCTGTTCGTTCCACGTTATTCCCCCGTTGGTCGTTTTTAAGGTGAGACCTCCGTAGCCGACGCTCCATCCTATACTCGGATTGATAAATTTTATTTTCAAAGGCGTCGAGAATGTATTCGTTGTTTCAGCCTTCCAGGTGACGCCCCCGTTAACTGTTCCAAGTATTGTGCCGAAGTCGCCTACAGTCCATCCCGTAGTCGTGTTGATGAAGAAGACGGAATAGAGCGTGATATCGTTGCGGCTGTTCTGTGAAACCCACGATTGACCGCTGTTAGTCGTCTTCAGGATGACCGCGCTGTCTCCGACCGCCCAGCCGATGAGGTCTGTCACCATGTGAACACCGTAAAGAGGTTGGAGAGATCCGCTCGGCTGCTGTACCCATGATTTACCGCCGTCTATGGAACGGACGATCAATCCCTCATCTCCGACCGCAATCCCGTATGTGGGTGACGGAAATGAGATTCCGTATAATTCGGTCGCTGTCCCTGTGGACTGCTGAATCCACGTCATTCCGCCGTCGGTTGTTGCGACGATTGTTCCGAAATCTCCGATTCCCCATCCGTACGAGGAGTTGGCAAATTTTATTGAATAGAGATCATTGTACGTCGGACTGCTCTGTTCGAACCAGGAGAGCCCGCCGTTCGTCGTCTTCATGATGACACCGTACACTCCGCTTGCCCACCCGATTAATGACGAAGTAAAGTGCATTGCGAAGAGGCTGAAATCTGTACTGCTTACCTGCTGTATCCACGTTGTACCGCCGTTTGTCGTTTTCAGAATGGTACCAAATGCTCCTGCCGCATACCCAACCGTGCTTGAGGTAAACTGGATGCCGTACAGACTCAGTGGTGTCGGCGTCGTTTTTTTCGACCACGTTGTACCGCCGTCCGTTGTACCCAGAATGGTGCCGTTTGTTCCTGCGATCCAGCCGGTCGTCGATGAAAGGAATTGGATACTATAAAGAGCTGCCGTAGTTCCGGTCGTCAGTGGAGTCCATGTAGTTCCGCCATTTGTTGTTTTGTAGGCTTTCCCTTGCGAGCCAACGACCCATCCCGTTGTCGAGGAAATAAAATAAAGAGCATACAGGTCACCCGGTATGGAAGCTTCCTGTAGGAACCACGTCGCGCCTCCGTCGATAGTCTTGAGTATGCGACCGTATTCACCGACAATCCACCCCGTCGATCCGGAAATAAACTGAACGGCAAACAAGGGTTCAACTATACCGGTTGCATTAGGTGTTACCTGCCACGTCAGTCCCTTGTTAGTCGATTTGAGAATCGTTCCATAGTCGCCGACGGCATATATCGTATCCTGGTTGATCGTCCATATTCCGTTAAGTATATTTCCCTGTGGTAAAGGACTGACCCATTGCCATGAGGTCTGCTGTGCGGGCAGAGATGCAAAAGAGATCCCAATAAGAAGAATGATCTGAAAAAAAGATTTCATCGGTTACCTCGTAAATTCACTGTAAGAGTATCATCTTTTTTGTTGATTTAAATGAAATATTTCCATCGATGGTTCGCGCATCAACGGAATAATAATAGACGCCGGATGGAAGATTGTTGCTGGTAAACGTTATATGGAACTGACCGGCCGGAAATACCACCTTATCGGCGAGAATTGCAATTGTCTGACCGATTGTATTAAAAACAGTTACGCTTACGACCGAGGTCTGAGGAACATTAAATCCGATTGTCGTAGCGGGATTGAACGGATTGGGATAATTTTGCTCAAGGTCATATGTTCGCGGAATATCGGCAACTTTTCTTCGCGAGATTACAAGGTTACGATCACCGCCATCAGGGAGGATCAGAGTACCGTTTCCGACAAGTGTCTGTCTCCAGCCGCCGGCAGATTCCTGAGAAATTTCGTATATCGCTTCATTCCCTTCGGCTATCTCCCACATAATCGTGAGAGGACCGGGGGCGGACTGCAGTGAGATGCCATGTTGTTGTGTTGCCTCTTCCGGAGAAAAATGTTCCATGTATCGGTCGGATGTGAATCGTACATCGAAGGAACCCGCAGGTGGCCGCGGCGGCAACTCATAGCGCCGATCTGCTTGTCCCGTTATGGAATTTTCTGAGAAGTAGAGTATTGATGTCTTGCCGGTCTCATTTTTAAATGTGACGGCACTGAGATCGGGATTGACCTCCACAACGCCCGTACTCTGTGTCGATTGATACGGTTTTATACAGGAATAGGAGATTGTCAGGGGACCTTTCATCCAGAATCCCTCGCCCGGGTTTATCGTCGGTTCCGATGTGTATACACCCCGGAAAACGAACGGCCGGCAAGGCGGCGGATCACATACCATTTGTTCTACGACGACCGGGCACCCGAGCCCTGCAATCATCCACCACCCATCGGGAATATGAAGAGAATCCTCAACGATCGGAATACCGACTAATTTCGTCGTATCGGACTCGGCGAATTTTATCCAGTATGATTGATGGTAATCGAGTGACTCGGCGGAAACGTAACTCCCCTGGTATGCGAATGCGTCGGTCACAGCTGTCGGGTACAGAGTAGTCCGTGCCCTGTCCTGCGTTATCACAGGAAGCGACATCAGATTCCAGCCTGCAACGTTAGTTGCGGTGAGCGTGTCCCCCTGCGTGTGAATAATTTCCACAGATTTGACCATCGTGTCTGTTACGGCAAGAGCCGTGTCAAACCACATGTTTAGATTGAATACGGCGCCGTGTGTGAGTCCGTCCCGGAGTCGCCAACCGCCGCGTCGCAGATCCGAAGGATCCCACCGGAGGTAAATCGGGTATCCCGCCGGACCCGGTTGAAATTCTGCCAGAAATGTATTGACCGGATTCGAGGGACTCAATGTATCAAGATAATTGATTTTTATTCCGTTTGTGCCGTCGATATGCCATCTGATATCAAAGGAACCGGGCGCCGGTTTTGGACCTAGTTCAATCTCTCCGAGAAGGGGATCAAGGGCTTCTGTAGCAGAACCATCTTCGCCAAAGATCAGCCCTTCCGAATTCGATCCATTATCCGCAATTGATATAAAAGAGACTCCGGAACGGTACCCGTATATGCGGATATCATCGATGTACCAGCCGTCCCGTACACTTCCGGCATCCGATGAAATCGTGAAGCGCAGGCGGATAGTTCTATTTAGATACGGCGTGAGATCAACTTGTTGTTCTATCCAGTCAAGACCCGGCGTAAATCCATCGTATCCCCATTCTCCGGACCCCTGTGCACCCCGGCCTGAGCCGCGGTGTGAAAGTGAAGTCTTCTGGCTGATCCAATTGACCCCGCCGTTCGTGGAAATTTCAATTTTACCAAAATCAAATGTCGGCTCTATTGCCCATTTGGTCCAGAATCGGAGCTGACAATAGTCATATGCGTACAGGTTTATCTCTTTGTTATAGGTGAGCGTATAATTCCGGTTTGATTCGTACTCATCATCCGGGCTGTCTGTGAATGCAGAGGGAGGAGTGTGAGCATCGCTCGTTAGATCCCAATATCCTACAATCGACCAGTTTGACAATCCGTCGTTACCGCTGTCCGAGAGAATAACGTCCGGTGTACCGATGAATATTGTAACCGTGTCGTCATGGGAGTATCCGAGTGAATCGCTGAAGTGAAAATATACGTCAGCACGGGCTGATGAAATATTTGCATTGATAATTGATCCCGGGAATGCGAGCGTCGATTCCGCGCGGGCGGTCAGATTTGAGACGACAATTTCGGGAACTGTAAATTCCATGAGCGGAGAATTATCTAATATTTCGATATGCAGGTTTTTAGCATCGCCGAGACCTTTATTTCCTATAATTGCCGTCAGATTGAAATCTTCGCCGGGTTGGAGGAAGCCGTTACTGTCTTCGCCCTGGATATCATGGGATTTGAGAGAAGTATATTGTCCGGCGACATATGACAA
>CAYGZY010000098.1:0-7444 GCA_964354485.1 uncultured Chlorobiaceae bacterium
TAAAAATCTAGGCGCTGAGCACGTGATTGGCAAACCTTACGACATTGAAATGCTATTCTGGGCGATAGATATGGTCACGGCTAAAAGACAATAACTATCTTCCGCACATCTCATGGAGGTGAAAAAGATGAAGTTCTTGCATCTTATTGTTATCTGCATGATGTTCTATATCATTTCATGCACGCATACTCAACAATCTTCCGGCCCAATCACAACAATACAAATAAGGAGTCTAGATCTGGTGACCATCCGACCAAGGATGATTTCACTATTTGGTAGAGACAGCTCCGGATTAGATGCCATATCGATGATTACAACGTACGAAGATTTTCTCAGTACGCAATATCCACTCGATACTACGCACGAAACCCCACCAGAGGCATCGATCCCCAAACCTCCTTATGATGATGATTTTCCTCCCCCTAATCCAACTATAACGAAAAATCCTAAGACCGGTGCACCGCCGCATAGGATACTCCAGCTATTACGTCAGCAGGGAAGATCATGGATAGTGCAGTTAACCGATTATAATAATCAGTATTATCAGAGCATGGATATTGGTTATGCGAAAAAAGGTGTAGCGGCTGGTTACAATGCACTGTTGTCGGGCCCAACTCTCAATGAGATTCAAAAAATTGAAGAAAAATTAATGCCGCTCATTGATACTCTGCAGGCACATAGAAAGACTCCCTGAATAAATCACCCAAACATTTTGTTGTCGACTTCCTCAATGCACGGTCACGGAATTTTATCCGCTGAAGTATACGTGCATCCTCCCGTTACGCAGGCGGGTCGTCAGTACCTTGTACTTCGTACTTTGTTCTTGTTCCCTGACACTTGCCTCTTGCTATCCTGTCCACTACTCACTTTTCACTGTATCCAGTTTTCCGCTCTCCCATCCCCTTCGATTCTCCCAAAATTTCTCCATAGATTGACCAGTCATTCCCCCCTTTGTAGGGGATTTTTATACCCTATTCGATTTCTTACCAGAATATAACGTACAATATAAGTGTAACTAATATTACTCCACCGCCTACCCAAATTAATTTCGGTGTTGGAGATAAATCAATATCAGTCCTTTTGGGAAGTACTATAGGTTCCTTTAATGGCTTGATCATTGTAATAACTGTCATCAACAGTAATAAAACACCAAATGTTATCGCCATTCTATTTAAGAAAGCGATATCACCAAACTGCCATTGTAAAAATCCGTAAACCGGAACGCAAGCTAAAAGAGCAACAACTCCAGCCGCAGGCGGGGCTTTCTTCACCAATATCCCAAATACAAATGCGGCTAAAATTCCCGGAGAGATATATCCCTGAAATTCTTGAATGTATGTAAATATGCCCATAAATCTAGGATCGCCTAAATACGGTGCGATAAAACATCCGACCAAAACAAAAAGGAGTGTCATCATCCTTCCGATAAAAACCAGGTTTTTCTGTGAAGAATCTTTTTTAATATAAACCTTATACAAATCCAAAGTAAAAATTGTTGATGCCGAATTTAACATTGATGCAAGTGAACTTATCACCGCGCCGGCAATTGCCGCGAGCATAAATCCTCTTAGTCCGGAAGGAATTAAATTCTTTATAAGTAACGGATAAGCAGCATCAGTATTACTCATTGAATTACCATAAAGTTGTGCGGCCATAATTCCCGGGAAGACAATGACAAATGGAATAATAATTTTTATTGCAGCGGCAAATATTATTCCCTTTTGTCCTTCTTTTAAGCTTTTAGCTGCAAGTGTTCTTTGTGTTATGTATTGATTCAGTCCCCAGTAATAAATATTTGGTATCCACAATCCAACAACCAACGCAGTCCAGGGTAAAACAGGATGATCTGCAGGTAAAACCATGTGAAGTCTATCAGCGTTATAGGAGAAGAAATTATCAAAACCTCCGACAGCAATTAATCCAAAAACAAGAACAACCGCGCCGCCGAGCACTAATGCAGTTCCCTGAAATACATCAGCCCATGCAACTGCTTTTAACCCTCCCCACGTAGTGTAAACAGCCGCAATAATTCCAATTCCCCAAACTGCTATTCCAATATCCACATTAAAAATTGTGTAAATGGTAATTGCCCCGGAATATATGACGGCAGAAATTGTAACACCTACGTAAATTACCATTGTATAAAACGCCATTAACGAACGGGCTAATGAATTATATCTATATTGCAGGAATTCCGGAATGGTGTAAATGCCGCTGCTTAAAAATCTTGGCAGAAAGAAGAACGCAACAAACACAAGAGTAATTGCAGCCATCCATTCATAACTTGCAATTGCCAAACCAACATTGCCAGCGCTTTGCCCTGACATTCCAACAAATTGTTCTGTGGATATATTTGCCGCGATGAGTGATATACCTATTATCGGCCAAATAAGACTTCGGCTTGCTAGAAAATAATCTTCACCGGTTTCTTCCTTTCGGCTCTTGTACATGCTTGTACCAACAACTATCAGGAAAAATAATGCAAATATACTTATATCGAGTATTCCTAATTCCATAAATATCTTCCTTTGTTAGGTTCATTTTTTTAATTATTCAAAGATTACTTCAGTTGTACCAGTTTGTCTTATCGAAAGCTCTAATACCTTAAATTTATTTGAAATATTATAAATATATTTTTCGTATTCTTTAACGGCTGAATTGGGAATGAATACTTGGATTGTCCCTTCAAAACCGCCGCCATGAACTCGGCATGCACCTTCACCTAACTTATTAATAAAATCTTCTGTGAGTGCTAAAACGATTGAAAGTGGTTGATAACAAATATCATTTGATGAATAAGTGTTTTGCAAATACTTAAATGATGAATCTCCCGATTCTTTTACGAGTAACAGAAAATTTATAAAATCATTTTCGTTTAGTGCGTTAATTTGTTTTATCACTCTTTCGTTCTCTTTAAAGAAGTGGTATGCGCGAAGTATTGATCTGTCGCTAATTTTATTTCTTAAGCTTCCAATGTTATTCAAAAAGCTTTTGTAGTTAACTTGACCGCAATACTCTTTGCCAAGCAGAGCGGCAACTTCTTTCATCTCTTTAGGAATTGCGGCATAATCATCTGTAAGGTTTATATGCGAACCGCCTGTGTGAATAAAAATAAGCGAATAATTCTGTTTTACAAAATCAATATTTATTTTTTTGATCTTAAGATTATTTATGTCGCAAAAATCAATAGATATTATTCCACCAACAGCACAAGCAAGCTGATCCATTAAACCACAGGGTTTTTTAAAGTATACATTTTCTGCATATTGCCCAATCGATGCAATATCTTCGGGAGAAATATTTCCATTATTATATAGATGATTAAAAATTGTTCCTATTAGCACTTCAATGGATGCGGATGAACTTAATCCGGAACCCGGTAAAACATCGCTTGTTATGGAGGCTTTAAAACTTCCGATACTAAATCCTTTTTCAACAAATCGAAAGGCAGTACCTCTGATTAAAGCATTTGTAGTTCCTGCTTCTGCATCGACTGGATTAAGATCATCGAGATTAACAATAAAGGATTCTTCATATCCATCAGAAATAATTTCGACAACAGAATCAGCTTTAGCGACACAAGCTATTGCGTCTAAATTTATACTTGCTGCTATAACCATCCCGTGATTATGGTCGGTATGATTTCCACTGATTTCTGTCCTACCAGGAGTTGAAAAATATCTGACAGGATGAGAGCCAAAAGCTTCATTAAATCTGATCGTTAATTTCTTAAATCTTTCATTTTGATAAGAAACCATTTCTTTATTGTTATACAAATCTTTTAATAGTAAAGGATGTGTACGTTGTTTCCCAAGATTAAGTGCAGGCATAATTATCTACAATTGTTAAGCATCGATAAAAATGGAATCCATTTAATGGGGAATAAAAGACAGTGCAAATATACAACACTTTGATCAAATCTTCAATTTACCTCGACGGGAAGGTCGATGGCGGCCTGGTAAGGCTGATTCAATGCATGCTCGCGGAGTAGTAGGTGGTTTCCGAGTAGTCTGGCGAGGCTGATTCATGGGACCGCAGGGTAGAAATGAATGTTGAACTATAAACTCTGCTCTAAGCTCTCCGCTCTATGCCCTCTGCTCCCCAATTTGATTCTCCCAGAATTTCTCCATAGATTGACCTATCCTCATTGTAATTACTCATTTAAACCCACAAATGATACAGGTACCTCAATTTATCAGAAGTAATTCCTTCGTTCTTTTACTCATTATCGGCTTAACCATTGTCGCCTATTTTTCCGTCCTTGATAATGGTTTCATAAATTACGACGATCCGTCATACGTTACGAGAAATTCACATGTTCAATCGGGCATCTCTTTCGAAACGATCACATGGGCATTTACCTCAACCATAGAATCTAACTGGCATCCGCTCACGTGGATATCTCATGCGATTGATTATTCGCTCTTCGGTCTGAATCCCGCTTATCACCACGCGATGAGTCTTTTGCTCCATCTCCTGAGCAGTATCATGCTCTTCCTCATACTTGAACGAATGACCAAGAAACTCTGGCAGAGCGCTTTCGTTGCGCTTGTTTTTGCCATACACCCACTCCATGTGGAATCCGTGGCATGGATCGCCGAGAGGAAGGATGTCCTGAGCGGACTCTTCTGGATGCTCACCATTGGCGCATATGTGTACTACCGGGAATCACCAAACACCCGGCGCTACATCCTGACGCTGTGCGCCTTCGCGCTCGGCCTCCTTGCAAAGCCGATGTTGATTACGCTCCCGTTCATCCTCATCCTCCTCGATTACTGGCCTCTGAAACGATTAGGGGTCCCCGTTTCTTCCTCCGCTAAAGAAAAGAAAAATAAGGGGATCTCATTAGTGAAGAGCTTAGAGGAAAAAATCCCGTTTTTTATTCTATCGATCATATCGAGCATAATAACCTATATCGCTCAGCAGAGAGGGGGGAGCATGGCCGGATCCGAGACATTGTCGTTTTTGGTCCGACTGTCAAACGCAATCGTCTCCTATTTACTGTACATCTGGAAGTCGATCGTTCCCGTAAATCTAGCTATCTTTTACCCACACCCGGAGAATACGCTCACCCTCTTAGAGGTCGTACTCGCGGCTGGTATTATCATTCTTGTTTCCCTCATCGTGTGGAAGCTGAGAAAACGGCACTCATATCTTACGGTCGGGTGGTTCTGGTTTCTCGGAACCCTCGTGCCGGTAATCGGTATTGTTCAGGTTGGTCTCCAATCGATGGCTGATAGATACATGTACCTTCCGATAATTGGACTCGCTATCATAGTCGCGTGGGGTGCTGCTGTCTTGACATCACGCCTGCGGATCCCCTCAACCGGCTTGGCAGGTGCTTTCGGCTTGCTTGCTATTCTTATGGTGTTAGGAACTCGTTCACAGGCTGCGTACTGGAAAGATAGTCTAACACTCTTCAATCACGCTTTGTCGGTGACAAAAGGTAATCATCTGGCACATACCAACCTCGGTGTGGCGCTCACAGATTCCGGAAATTTCCCCGAAGCTATAACGCACCTCCGGTGGGCACTGCAGTTAAGACCTAACGAGATACTCATCCGAAGTAATCTCGCCCGTGCTCTCGTGGAAGCCGGACAACTCAGCGAAGCGCTCGATCATTATAAGTTTATCCTCTCACGCGTACCGCCAGATCCGCAATTGCGAAGGAGAATGGGTGATGTCCTCGCAGATCTGGGGAGAACTGAGGAAGCAGTCGTTCACTACTTCGAAGCAATCCGCCTCGACACATCAGATTATTTTTCGCGGTTGAAGATTGCAGATCTATATGCCGAGACGGCTAAATTTGACGAGGCACGCGAGCAATGCCGTATTGTGCTGGCGAGGGATCCGAAGAATTCACGTGCGCATGATATTCTTGGTATTATTGCGGGGCGTCAGCAGTTGAATGACGAGGCAGTCAGAGAGTTCTCCGAAGCAATTCGCCTTGACTCAACAAATGCAGATGCGTACAACGATTTCGGGATCCTCTACGAACGTATGGGAAAACTCGCGGAGGCACTCGATATGTATCGGGCATCTATCAGAGTGAATCCCCGCCAATGGAACGCTCATTTGAGTATCGGAACCATTCTTGCCGGACAGGGTCAGTATGCGGATGCCGAGACTCACTGGAAACAGGCAATGGAAGCAAATCCGTTAAATGTTGATGTGCGCTCGAATCTTGGCCGGCTCTATGCCATGCAGAACCGGTTTGATGATGCGCGCCAGCAGTTCACGGAGGCCTTACGGATAGATTCGAATAATGTTCCTGCACATTATCATTTCGCCAATCTCCTCGTACAGGAGGGGAAGCTCGAGGAAGCGGAAACGCATTACGCAGCGGCAGTACGCATCGCCCCGGCGTTCCGGGCAGCTCAGGAAGCTCTCCAAACGGTGCGCATCCGGTTACAGCGCTGAGGCAATAATTATCTAAGTCACACCTCCATTTACATTCCGATAAATTTCACTTATATTGTGCTCGGCTGTATGAATACTTAAGGGGTACG
This sequence comes from uncultured Chlorobiaceae bacterium, assembly GCA_964354485.1. Lineage (GTDB taxonomy): Bacteria > Bacteroidota > Ignavibacteria > UBA10030 > SZUA-254 > CAYGXH01. The sequence continues at coordinate 6,510 of CAYGZY010000098.1, forward strand.
TCATATGAAATCATACTTGATGTTCACTGTCATGCTTTGCCTTGTTGCAATTTCATGTAAGCCGGGAGATACAGACGATTCAGTCCTTTCCGACCAGCAGAGCCTGCGTGTTGAAAAATTTCTTGATATGGAATGGCGTTCTTCACAGGAAACGGTTAAAGAAAGCATGATTCAGAGGAAAGATGTAGCTTTCAGTCCGGATCTCTCCAGCAACTCAAGACTTTTTTTCAAAGGCGGGGAATTTGAGGATAATCAGGTTTTATACTGGATGTTCGACTTCTCCGATTCCGGTCTTTATTACATTGGCGTCGTATTCAAGAGTGAAAATGACAGCGAATTAAAAATTAAGAAGCGGTACCAGACGATAAAGAACAACTTGAAAGGCAAATACGGCGAACCCGTGAAAGATCTCTATTACTTTGATCCACCCTATGAGACTGACGGAGCACGACAGCTTTTTAGTGCAATAAAATCTGGAAAAGCACATATAGAAACTTGGTGGGAAATTCAGGAAATAAAAATACATCTCATACTCGCCGGACCGCATAAGTTTTCACCATCCATCATGCTCCGGTATGAGAACCTTACCCTTAGTAAGAACCTCGATGTGGAAAAACTTCTCGAGTTTTAACTGAAATCCATCCTTAACGGTTTCCTCCTCGCCTATTGAGGGGATGTTAGGGTTTTCACTCTCAGTAAAATCCGCCATTATTATACATTTTGGTCCCCGTTGATGAATTGAGATGCGTCTGTGTATTCATATTTGGATTCCTGTTTCGCCCCCCATGGGGCATGATGGATTTCTTGTATTTAAGCTATAAACATGTCGTCCCTAACGGGACTCTTCTTCAGTATATATTTTACTTTTTTATCAGCTCCGTAGGAGCGATATGTTTATAGCACAAGATTAAACAAAAGATATAGCTCCGTAGGAG
>CAYGZY010000099.1:0-3939 GCA_964354485.1 uncultured Chlorobiaceae bacterium
ATAAGAATCTCTTTCTAAACAATGAAGCGTTGACGAAAGATCAACTTTCTGCAAAACTTGCCTCCCTCATTCAAAATAATGCCGAGCAACTGATAGTAATCAGGGCGGATAAAGATTTAATTCTGCAGGATGTTGTGGAAGTCCTCGACATTGCGAAGAGTGTGGGTGCAACGAAATTATTCATCGCTACAGAAGCTGCGAAAGAGGTGAAGTGATTTACCAGGCGGCATATCAGCACGAAAAGAAGATACGAACAACTGCCGCTGTTTCGAGCATCCTCATCCACATCATAATTGCGGTCATCGTCTCATTCACGATCGTGTGGCAGCCCAAAGCGCCCGTGCTTATCGAACTCGACTGGGGCGGAAGCAGTGGTGCGCCGAATCAGAGTATATCTCAGTCGGAAAGCGATCCGAATCGATCCCGGGAATCAGCGCAGTCCGGCGGGTCGGCTGAGGAATCCAAAATAGACGTGCCTGCTTTAAAAAATCCTTCGAGCGAAGTAATTCCCTCTACAGTGAAAGAAAAACCGAAAACAACAGCAGGTAAGACCAAGGCAAAAGCAAAATCTGAAGGATCGACCGTAGCACGCCGCAGGAGAGCCAAAGAAGGTATTGCAGGCGGCGCGGGTAAGTCTACAGGATATTCAATAGAATGGGCCGGATCAGGATCACGACGACTTCTTAGCGGACGCATCCCACGCTATCCTGAAGGCACCGACAAGGAATTGCCCGTCACGCTTCAATTCGCGGTTCTTCCCGATGGATCTGTCACGGGCATCATCCCGCTATTCCGCAGTGATGAACTTCTCGAACGTGAAGCGATTCAGGCGCTCCAGACGTGGCGGTTTGACCCGCTTCCGCCTCAATTTGAACAAAAATCCCAGACAGGAAAAATTATATTTAAATTTGTATTACAAAAGGAGTAGAAATATATATGAAATGTATCCGGTTCGTTTGCGCGGTTGCCCTCGCTGCTTTTTTTACTGCATATTTTTATACAAGTGCTGAAGGACAGAACATTAAGAGGATTCAACCGGAATGGTGGTTCGGGGGCGCGCTCGGCGGCAATATTAATATCTACAGCAGTGATTTTAAAACACTCAACTCCGCAACGGTTCTTCCCTCCGCAATCACGAAAGGATCCGGTATCGGACTGTTCATCTCTCCCCTGGTCGAATACAGACCGCATCCGGTCTGGGGCGGAATGGTGTTCTTTGGATTTGACGGACGCGGGGGATCGTTCAGTGATATTAAACCGAACGATACAACTTATTCGCTCTCATCATCTATGAACTACCTTAGTCTGGAACCTTCGGTGCGTTACGCCCCGTTCGAGTATCCGCTCTACTTCTTTGCGGGACCACGTATAGGATTTAATGTGGCAAAATCATTCTCGCTTGAGCGATCGCCGGGCGGAGAGAAAAAAGGCGATTTCGATAACGTTCGTGGTACCACGATTGGCGCTCAGATTGGAGCGGGCTATGAATTTTCCCTTACGAAATTTTCCGACGAGTGGCAGGCTGTAGCTTCGCCGTTCCTTTCACTCCACTTCGGACAGGGGCCGCGCTCGGAGGAAAGCTGGGGCATCACCACAGTTCGCGCAGGTGTTGCGATAAAGTTTGGAAATACTTCAGAAATAAAAACAAAAGTTGAACGCGATGTTCAGTTTTCCATCCGTGCACCGAGAATTATCCCGAAAGAACGCAAAGTCGAAGAAACCTTCCCGCTGCGAAATTATATATTTTTCGACAGTGATTCTCAGGAAATCCCTTCACGGTACCAAAGGATGACATTCGATGAGGCACAGATGTTCAAGGAGGAGCAACTCCTTCAACCGCAACCGAAAGATTTGACCGGCCGATCCCGTAGACAACTCACGGTCTATCATAACATTCTCAACGTACTAGGCGATCGCCTAAGAAAATATTCCCGAAGCTCCGTGACTCTCATAGGTTCGTCAGAGGATGGCGAAGCAGTCGGCAGGGAAATGGCTGAGTCGGTCAAGAGGTACTTAATGGTGGTTTTTGGGATAGAAACGGAGAGAATAACGACTCGCGGAAATGCTAAGCCCTCAGTTCCATCCGTCCAACCCGGGGCGACACGTGAGCTGGAACTGGTAACACCGGAGGACAGTCGTGTGGAAATCACCAGCACATCAGGCGAACTCCTGGAACCGGTCAAGATAATCTCGCTCCAGGAAGATCCTCTCGACAGCGATATCCTCTTCAGTGTGAGCAGCGGCGATGACTACTTTGCCTCCTGGTCACTCCTGATGACGGACGAGAGCGGAAAAGTAACGCAGTTTGGTCCGTATCTTTCCAGGCAGGAAAGAATTCCCGGAAAGCTTATTCTCGGCAGTAAAATGAAGCAGACCTACAAGGTTGTATTCGAGGGACAAACGAGCGATGGGCAGATCGTCAGGAAAGAGGACTCGATGAGACTAATCATGTCCGATGAACCTGAAGAGGCGCCCGGATACCGGTTCAGCATCCTGTTCGAATTCGACCAGTCCAAGACGGTCGCGACGTACGAGAGATTCCTTACGCAGACGGTAGTCCCGTTGATTCCGAACAGCAGCAGCATCATCATTCACGGGCATACCGATATCATCGGAGAAGAAAGTCATAATCTCTCGCTTTCACAGGCCCGTTCGCGTGAAACCATGAATATCATCGAGCAGGCGCTTGCCAGACTCGGCAGGAAAAACATGACTTACGATACGTATGGATTTGGGGAAGATGTCAGGCGCGCGCCATTCGACAACCGTTTTCCCGAAGAACGGTTTTATAATCGAACGGTAATTATTGATATCGTACCGGAGTAACATGCACCTACGCAATCAACAACTGCGGATGGTTATCCGTATAATCTACCTGTGGATTGCGGTGTCCACGGCATGTGTCCTCCGCGCTCAGGTTCCTGATATCGAACAGTCGATACTGCCCGACGCACTGCCTCAGGGTGAGCAGTGGCTCAGTAACGACGGATACCACGCTGCACGCCAGCAGCTGGAAGAAATATACACGCTCCTCCCTTCTGTGGAGGCGCGGCGTGATGCGCTATTCATTCTACTGAAAAGTTCTTTTGAAGATCAGGAGTATGAGAACGCATACCAGTGGTCGACGGATTTTTTAAACGATTTTCCAAACGATCGGAGGAAACGCGAGGTACTGCTTGTTCGCGGAATAAGTGCGTTTCAGACGGAAAGATTGGATGTCGCTCATGCAGATCTCGATACGGTCCTCCGTATAATGCCTGCGGGTCCTGAAGTACGCATAGCCACGTTCTGGAGAGCAATGTGCTTTTTAGAAGACGGTGATTGGCAGTCTGCGGAATCTGATCTCCGGCGTACCTACGAGGATTCCTCTGTTACCGGTAATCGTGATATCGTGCTCATGGGGTTGGCGCTATCCTTTGAACGCCGGCGTGAATATCGTTCAGCGATCGATGTATTACAGAAATATCTCATCGAGTTCCCTCAGAGCAGGTTCATTCCTGATGCAAAAATACGACTTGCTTCTCTCTATCTCCGGATAGGTTCTCCCGAACATTCTGTCGAGGTACTCGAGGATGTCAAGCCGTCATACCCTCAGCGTCAGGAATATATACTCATAAAGACGGAAGGCGCATTGCAATCCGGCAGGTTCACGGAAGCTGAACAGGGATTCAGCTCCTACCTGAAAGATTTTCCGTGGAGCAGGGATGTACGCAAGGTGCAATACGGACTTGCATGGTCGTTCCTACAACAGGGGAAATATAGAGAAGCCCTAAAGGAATTTGATTCGCTCGGTCATGGCAGCGATTCGATGGCTTTTACTGCGCTCTATCAGGGCGCCGTCCTCGCTCTACTGAACGGAAATCCGATGGAAGCTGTGGACCGCTTTGATACCCTCACCCGTGTCTCCCCTTACGATCTGTACGCCGAAAAGGCTTACTA
>CAYGZY010000100.1:0-7878 GCA_964354485.1 uncultured Chlorobiaceae bacterium
GAGTTGAGTGTTTTAAAATCACTGCTATAGATATTAATATTGCCTCCAAGCGCGCCGCCGAACCACCATTCCGGCTGAATCCTCTTAATTTCCTGTCCTTCTGCACTTATATAAAAATATGCATTAAGAAGGATAGCGAGGGCAATTGCACAAACGAACCGGATACATTTCATATATATTTCTACTCCTTTTGTAATACAAATTTAAATGTAATTTTTCCTGTTTGGGATTTTTGATCAAATTGAGGCGGAAGTGGATCAAACCGCCACGTTTGGAGTGCCAGAATCGCTTCACGTTCGAGAAATTCATCACTGCGGAAGAGCGGGATGATACCGGTGACTGACCCATCGGGGAGAACCGAGAACTGAAGCGTGACCGGTAATTCCTTGTCGGTGCCTTCAGGATAGCGTGGGATGCGTCCGCTAAGTAGTCGTCGTGATCCTGATCCCGCCCATTCGATTGAATATCCTGTAGATTTACCGGCACCACCCGCAACGCCTTCTTTGGCTCTCCTGCGGGCCGTTACTGTTGATCCCTCAGATTTTGCTTTTGCCTTGGTCTTACCTGCTGTTGTTTTCGGTTTTTCTTTTACAGTGGAGGGAATTACTTCGCTTGATGGATTTTTTAAAGCCGGCACCTCAATTTTGGACTGCTCAGTGGATCCACCGGATTGCGCCGACTCCTGGGATCGATTCGGGTCGCTTTCCGACTCAGATATACTCTGGTTCGGGGCACCGCTGCTTCCACCCCAATCAAGTTCGATGAGTACGGGTGCTTTTGGCTGCCATACGATTGTGAATGAGACGATGACCGCAATTATGATGTGGAGGAGGATGCTCGCAACGGCGGCAGTTGTGCGTATCTTCTTATCGTGCTGATATGCAGCTTAGTAAATCACTTCATCTCGTTTGCAGCTTCTGTGGCGATAAATAATTTCGTCGCACCTACACCCTTGGCGATGTCTAGGATTTCCACAACATCCTGCAGAATTAAATCCTTATCCGCCCTAATTACAATCAATTGTTCCGCATTATTTTGAATAAGTGAGGCAAGTTTTGCAGCGAGTTGGTCTTTCCTCAGCGCTTCATTGTTTACGAAGAGATTCTTATCCTTCTGAATAGAAACGGTGATGGTTTTACCCTGAGGAGGCTGACCTACAGCAGTTTTCGGCAGGGTAACATTCATACCCCGCGTGTTTGCGAAAGAAAATGTCAGGAGGAAAAAGATGAGAAGCTGCATCACAACATCCGTGAGCGACGAAAAATTGAACGTCTCAAGATAGGAAGACCTATGAACCGGTCGGAAGTTCATAATCGTTCCTCCTCTTTCCGCAATTTTAACGGTTCCTCATCCCGTACAACCTGTTTTCCGTGGTAGACAATTTCTTCGATTGCATCGAGCGTGTCGCGTGCAATCCGTTCACATGAGGCGGCGATCGACTGAACCTGACTGAGCAGGTAGTTGTATGCCATGGCTACGGGAATTCCTACAACTAATCCGAAAACCGTTGTGATGAGAGCTTCCCATATACCGTCGGCGAGATCCGCGGGCGACGGTTGTCCGGCCGCACCTGCAACGGCCTGAAAAGCCGCAACGAGACCGGTTACCGTACCGAGGAAACCGAGCATCGGAGCAACTCCGGCAATCGTCGCGAGAATACCGAGGTGTCGTTCCAGGATTGTAATTTCTTCCCTCCCCTGATCTTCCATTACCTGACGCACCCGCATAGATCCATGGTGGATCTTCTCGAGACCGGCTCCGACAATGCGCCCTATCGGCGATCTTTCCTGAATGCACATTTCCTGCGCAAGCTGGAGGTTCTTTCCTTCCAGCATCTTCCGGAGCTTTATCTGAAATGCCGTCGCGGGCGGTCTCGATTTCCTGATGATGAGCCACCTCTCTATGATAATATAAACCCCGGCGAGCGAGCAGAGTAAAATGGGATACATAACTATCCCGCCGCGGTTAAACCATACAAAAATTTCCATCAAATGATCCTTTTCTATTGGTTACGGTACAGGATGCAATATTGTTACAACTTTCTTATTCAATCCCACATCAGGTGTAACAACTTCGTGATTGTTTCTTTCATGTCTTTTCTGTGAACAATTGTATCGACAAATCCGTGTTCGAGCTGAAATTCTGCTCTCTGGAAACCTGGCGGTAAATCTTTTCCGATAGTCTGGCGTATGACTCGGGGTCCGGCAAATCCGATGAGCGCACCCGGTTCTGCTATATTTAAATCCCCCAGCATTGCGTAGCTTGCCGTCACTCCTCCGGTGGTCGGATCGGTGAGGATAGAAATATACGGAATACCGGCATCGGAGAGCTGTGCGAGACGCGCACTTGTTTTGGCCATCTGCATTAGCGAGAGTGCGCCCTCCATCATCCGGGCTCCGCCGGTAGAGGATACGATAAGAAGCGGCGCTTTCGTTTTCAAAGCTTTGACGATCGCGCGGGCGACCTTTTCTCCCACGACAGAACCCATGCTTCCCCCGATGAAACTAAAATCCATTACTCCTACGACAACATCGATGCCGCCGATCTTTGCAGTGCCGGTCCGGACGGCATCGTTCAGCCCGGTCTTACGCATCGTTTCTTTGACCCTATCCTTATATCCCTTAGAGTCCTTAAACTGCAGAGGATCGGTCGTTCGCATCTTTTTATCCATCTCTTTAAATGTCCCTTCATCCACAAGGACGCGCAGGTATTCCTTACTGCCGATGCGGAAGTGGTAGTTACACTTCACACAGACGAATGATTGCTGTTCCAGCTGTTTACGGTGGATAATTTCATTACAACCGTCACACTTGGTCCACATACCATCGGGGATATCTTTCCGCTCAGTCCCCGTGGTGATGCTCGCCTTCGATCGTCGAAACCATGCCATAGGTTATTTACCTTCGCATTGATGTCGTTTCACTTCACTGTCTTAACCGGAGTATAAAACTCCTTGACGTACAACGGTTCGAGAGTCGCAATCGGATCGCATGCGCCCGATTTGATTCTCCCTGCCCCTATTGCCGCCACAGGCACCGCACTGCAATGAGCCGGCGGACCCGCTGGGAAAATATAAGAAGAAGATTTATTAAATGCAGTTTTTTTACAATATTCTTTGAATTTCTCTGCTCCATCACCGATAACTATGACCTTTTCATTGAATATAATGAGAGCAGGAATTTCTTGAAGAAAGACTGACTGGGGTGGATGAAGCTCTACCATCTCACCATTATGCCATCGGTACACTGCACAGTAGACTTCATCCCTTCGTGCGTCAATCAGAGGGAGGATTGTACACTCGTCTGTGGATGCACACTGCGACGAGCCATGCTGTGCAAGCGCCAGTAACGTTGAAACGCCGCAGATTGGCAATCCCGAAGAGTACGCAAGCCCCTTTGCAACACTGAGGCCGATCCGCAAACCCGTGAATGAACCCGGTCCGATTGAGACAGCAACGCCGTCGATCGACCCGAGTGCCGTTTTCCCTTCGGCGAGACATTCGTCGATGAGAAAAATTATCTTTTCGGAGTGCATCTGTTTCGAATGGATACTCCGTTCTATTGATTTACCGCCGCTCTCCACGAGCGCCACAGAGCAGACGGCCGTTGCCGTTTCGATGCCCAGGACTATCATCGTATCATCCCGCGTAATTTTTCGATGACGATCTGCCGGTTCTCCGGAGATTCTCCGAAACTCAGATGTACATCATACCGATCAGCCGGAAGCAGGCCCTGCACGCGGTCTGCCCATTCTATTAGGCACACTCCTTCACCCTCCATGTACTCATCGAAGCCGATCTCACGCAATTCGGACAGCGATCCAAGGCGGTAGAAATCGAAGTGGTGGATTTTTAAACCATTCCCATCATACTCATTGAGGATAGTAAAGGTCGGACTTGCGACATGTTCTATAACTCCTAGTCCGCGGCAAATTCCCTTGATGAACCGGGTTTTGCCGCTGCCAAGGTCTCCGAACAGCGCAACGACGTCGTGAGGTGACAGCTGCCTGGCTAATCTTATTCCCGTGTCGATCGTTTCCTCCTCAGAATGTGACAGGTACGTTTCGCTCATCTCTTCGGTTTCAGGGTAACAATCGGAAGGATCATTTCTTCCATGGATATTCCGCCATGCTGAAAACTGTCGCGGTACTGGTTGATATATTTGTGGTAATCGGTCGGATAGACAAAGAAGTAATCTTCCTTGGCAATGATGTAATTAATCGTAACACTCCGTTTGGGGAGCCGGAAATCGGAAGGATTCTTGATAAAGATTGCATACCGTTCATCGACTTTGAGGTTCCTGCCGAATTTATACCGTAGATTCGTGGATGCCTCGCGATCGCCGATTACCTTCGCGCCGCGCATACACCTGATGCTCCCGTGGTCGGTCGTGAGGACGACGGTCACATTTTTCTGCCGCGACAGCACCTGCAGCATAGAAAGAAGAGACGAGTGGTTAAACCATGCCGCGGTCAGTGCACGATAGGCAGATTCATCGGGCGCTATTTCCTTGAGGATTTGTGAATCTGACCTGCCGTGTGCGAGTATATCCACAAAATTAACGACTACGGAGGTTAAACGGTTCTTCGTATAGGAGAGGATGTTCTGTTCAAAAACCTTGCCGAACTCAGGATCGAGTATTTTTACATATTTTGATTCCGGTTTCAGAGTTATTTTCCGTCTCTCTAGGAGATTATCGAGGAACTGATGTTCATAGCGGTTGCGGCTGTTATCATCATCCTCCCACTGAGCCCATATCTCGGGGAAACGAACTTCCAGCTCATAAGGCCATGCGCCGCTGAATATCGTGTTCCGTGAATACGGTGTCGCGGTTGGTAATATTGAAAAATAGTAGTCCCTCGTAATGTCGTAGTATTCCCGCAGTATTGATTCCATGATCATCCACTGATCGAGACGCAGGCAGTCGATGACGAAGAAAAAAACAGAACGGTTAGTCTCCCTCAGTTCGGGGATCAGGTATCGCTCCACGATATCGACGGAAAGTGTCGGACGCGATTGTTCTTCGAGCCAGTGGCGGTAACGGCGTTCGATAAATTTAGAAAATTCAACGTTGCATTCGCGGAACTGGTCGGTGAGCATCTGCTTCAGACCCAATTCGGGATGACGATCGAACTCCAGTCCCCTATCGACGAGCTTTGCATAAATGCGGATCCAATCTGCAAAGGTCGGGTCTTGCTGGAGTACAAGTGAAATTTCGTTAAACTCTTCAATATAGTCGCGTGAAACCGATGCCTCTGCGATTTTTTTACCTTCGAGAAATTTTTTACACGTGAGAAGAACCTGACTCGGATTAACCGGTTTTGTCAGGTAATCGCTGATCTTCTCTCCTATCGCTTCCTCCATTAACCCTTCATCTTCGTTCTTTGTGATCATGACGACGGGTATTTCAGGTTTAATGTCTTTGATCTTTGAGAGTGTTTCGAGTCCGCCCATCCCTGCCATCATTTCGTCGAGTAGAATGAGATCGATTGGTTTATGCCTAACAATTTTGATGGCATCCTCACCATTTGTAGCGGTTTCTACGGAATAGCCCTTTTCTGAGAGGAAGAGGATATGAGAGCGGAGGAGTTCTATCTCGTCGTCAACCCAGAGAATGCGTCCTTTTGTGGCTGTCTGTGAATTCACATGTCACCTTTAATAGTAAAAAATTACCAAACCACAGGAGAGAATCAACGAATTTTCCCGCATCAGAAGGAAACTGACGCGTTACCCTCCGATGGAAATATGAATATCAAGGCCTGCCTCGTTGGATGTAGTTCCGATTACCCGGGAACCGGCGGCATCGGGAGCAGTTTTTATGTAAGTGTAGAAGAGAGAAGCTGTGACACGCGAGCTCAGGACATAACGAATCCGCGGTTCGAGTCGGGTTCGGACTTGTCCTTCCATGGGAATCCCTTCCTGGTTCACTGAGAGAAGCTGTGGTTCATACCTTCGCCGGGAATTTTTCGTATACGAGAAGTTCATGCTGACTTCAATATCATTTGAGAGATCCAATCCAAACAGAGGGAAGGAAAATCCACGGCGTGAATACGAGAGCGTCAGCGATATCTCCTGCGAGAGCGTCGACATGATGTTCGGTGTCTGGGTTGCCACGTTCAGGTCGTACGACGTTGTTGTGTTATACTTAAAGTTACCCGAAAAATTCCCTTTCAGGAGTTGCTTGAAGGTCATATTGATACCGGCAAGCGGTGAAAAACCGTACTTGATTTGTTCTCCGTCAGTTTGCTCGCCTTTCGTGGGCGAACTTCTATAATCGCGGCGGATACTTGATGAATAGTTATGTTCGAGTGCAAGGCGGTCAAACACGGAGTTAAGACCGGCAATTTTCTCGATACCGGACCATCGGAATGTCCAGTTGGGCCGCGGCGCATACTGACCGAACAATTTTTTCAGAATTGGCAGAGTCTCAAGACCATCCTCAAAGGCTTTAACGAGTGCTTTGTTCGCCGGTTCTGTTTTAACAAGCTCTTCATATTTCTTCCCTACATCTTCAAGTCCGCTCTTAAACGCTTTGAAAAGGAAAACCGGCGGGATTGAGAGGAACGAACGTTCTATGCCGCCGCCGATAGTCGGTTCCCCCAGCGTCTGTATCCCGAGAGAATCGGATTTCATGATCGTTGTCCTCGTGTATCTCCATCCAACATTCCAATTGAGTTCGAGATCAGCATCCTTCCAGAGCGGCCGCTTCGTCCGGATGGTAATTTTATTATCCTGCGAAAACTGATCGCTCGATTGCATGTTTGGATGCCGCAAACCGAGTTCTGTTTTCCATCCTACGAACGGGAACTTGGATTTTGTGGAAAATCTCAAGATACCGTCGGGATCATTGATAAGTCCTAACTGGAACAATCTCGACGGACCATAGTCTGTCCGCGATCCCTGGAATGGGAGACGCCCCCAGAAATTAAGGAATCCCGTACCTCCTACGACAGCCCCTGCTCCCGCACGATTTGCCTGGTTGTAGGCAATGTTAATATTTTCGTAATCGAGGAGCGGAATTTTTAAAATCAGCTTCGCGATAGAACGGAGCTGGTCGATCATATTCCGCGTTTTACTGCTGTCCGGTCCGGTTTTTCCCTTCTCAACCTTCTGCTTCACCGAATCAGCTTCCGCTCCAGGCTGACCACCGGGGCGAGGACGTTCGGCAGCATCCGCTTTCGGCGGAGGAGGAGGTTTTTTTGTTTCAAACCATGGATCCGTAAGAGATTTCAATCTGAAATTCAGAGAAAAATTAATGCTATTGCCATATCCGGCGCTCACACCACCCGGTTGGAAATTATTCGACCACTGGTATGTAACTGAATATCCGAGAGTGACTTCGAAGTATTTTGGAATGTCGAGAATATTTGGAATCTTCGGTTTCGTATTTATGGAAAACCGCTGATTATACCTGCTGTCCTTGCCGCCAACAAACAGACTCTTCATGAGTGACCAGAAATCCCTTCCAACCGTGTCATTATCCAGCTCTTGTAAATTCCGATCCATCGAGAGACCGTAATCACCGGACAAGTTCGTGAGACCGCCCTCTGTAAGTCTCCACGAAAATCCGAAATTCTTACCGGCGCCGAAGTTCCGAATATCACGGAGGGTACTGTTCTGGGCACGCCCCTTTTCCATCGAGCGGGACCTGTTGCCACCGATGCTTGCAGAAATATTACCAAACGGCACGTAGTAGATCTTCCAGTCCTTATAATCTTCAAGGAGGGAAACACCCTTAAACAAGGTTTTAAATGGTTGGAAGTAGTAAGTTGTAGGAAGTGCCAGGTTGTAATTTATCCCCAGATTCCATTGCCAGCTCTTGCGCAGTTCAAAGGAGGGATTTCTTTCACTCGCGGTATTGTAGTTGAACGAAAAAACCA
>CAYGZY010000101.1:0-2770 GCA_964354485.1 uncultured Chlorobiaceae bacterium
AAGGAGCGTACGGTGGAATCGTCTCCTCACGGGGCTTCGATGTGGCGCCATGATATGATGTGTGTTGCACGGAAAGATATGAAAAATATTTTTTGATGTCAAGGAAAAATTTTGATATTCCGGGATAAAGAAAAAGCCCACAATCTTGACCGATCGGGGGCTTTTCTTTGAAAAAAAGAGGGATATAGCTTAGTACATATCACCCATACCGCCGCCATGAGGCATCTGTGGCATTGGTTTCTCTTTTTCGGGTTTCTCTACGATGGTTGCTTCCGTCGTGAGCAGCAATCCTGCCACGCTGGCTGCATTCTCAAGAGCAATACGCGTAACTTTCGTCGGATCAATAACACCGGTTTTGATGAGATTTTCATACTTCTCAGTCTGCGCGTTGAAGCCGTAATCATCCTTCCCTTCTTTCACTTTGTTTACGATCACGGATCCGTCGAGTCCGGCGTTGTTAACGATCCACCGAATCGGTTCTTCAAGTGACTTGCGGATTATTTCAATACCGATTTTCTGATCAGCGTTTTCATATTTCAGAGTATCGAGTGTTGTCATGACACGAAGGTACGCTACGCCTCCGCCCGGCACAATTCCTTCCTCGACTGCTGCACGGGTTGCATGGAGGGCGTCCTCAACACGGGCCTTCTTCTCTTTCATCTCAATTTCGCTTGCAGCCCCGACTTTTAGCACGGCGACACCGCCCGATAATTTTGCCAGTCTCTCCTGGAGTTTTTCTTTATCATAATCCGATGTCGTCTTTTCGATCTGAGCCTTAATTTCGTTGATTCGCTTCTTAATGTCTTCCTTCTTACCGGCGCCTTCAACGATCGTCGTATTGTCCTTATCGATTGTGATCTTCTTTGCACTGCCCATATAAGAGAGTTGTGCGTTTTCCAGCTTGAAACCTTTTTCCTCGGAGATAACGGTGCCGTTCGTCAGTACGGCGATATCTTCGAGCATGGCTTTCCGTCTATCGCCGAATCCCGGCGCTTTAACAGCTGCGACTCTCAGCGTACCGCGGAGTTTATTGACAACGAGAGTTGCGAGAGCTTCACCCTCCAGATCCTCTGCAATGATGAGAATCGATTTGCCCGCCTGCGCGATCTTTTCAAGAATCGGAAGCAGGTCCTTCATGACACTGATCTTCTTGTCGTGAATGAGGATGTAGGGATCCTCCAGCATTGTTTCCATCGTGTCCGCATCGGTAACGAAATATGGAGAGAGGTATCCCCGGTCAAATTGCATACCTTCAACCCACTCAACGTTGGTTTCTGTACCCTTTGCTTCTTCAACTGTGATAACGCCGTCTTTTCCAACCCTTTCCATTGCGTTGGCAATGAGTTCGCCGATTGTCCGATCGTTATTGGCAGAGATAGAACCGACCTGTGCGATCTTTTCCTTATCATCGCCGACTGTCTTGCTGATCTTCTTAAGCTCCTCAACAACTTTTATGACAGCCATATCAATGCCGCGCTTCAGATCCATCGGATTCGCGCCGGCTGTGACGTTCTTCATTCCTACCCGAACGATCGCCTGCGCAAGGACTGTTGCCGTGGTCGTCCCGTCGCCCGCTACATCGGATGTCTTGCTGGCAACTTCGCGCACCATCTGAGCACCCATATTCTCGATGGGATCCTCAAGCTCGATTTCCTTCGCCACTGTTACACCGTCTTTTGTTACCGTCGGTGCGCCGAATTTCTTATCGATTACAACATTACGCCCCTTCGGCCCGAGTGTTGCTTTTACGGCATCAGCGAGTTTATCGACGCCGCGTTTCAAAGCGGAACGAGCGTCCGCACCGTATGTAATTATTTTTGCACCCATAAATTATCAGCTCCTTTTTATTATTCTATTTGATTGACAATGCATTAAACGATTGCGAATATGTCACTCTCACGCATGATCAGGTATTCCTGACCATCGATGGTGACTTCCGTCCCGGAATATTTACCGTACAGTACTTTATCGCCGGCTTTTACTTCTATCGGAACGATTTTGCCGTCGTCGGATTTTCGACCCGGGCCAACTGCGACAACTTCCCCGACAACTGGTTTCTCTTTCGCCGTATCCGGTAGAAAGATTCCTCCCTTCGTCTTCTCTTCCGCGGGTGACGGTTTGATGATAATACGATCGCTCAAAGGTTTAACCTTCATAGATATAACTCCTCTAATTTATTGTTTTATAATACGTTATAAGTAATCAACAGGAAAAGAATTACTTCAAGAAGAATCGCACTCCGTTACGAGCGTGTGCAATATAGTTAAATTTTAATAAAAAATCAAGAATTGAAGGTACCGCGAATAATACCGCGAATAATCCCTCATTTACCTTCGATGACAAGCACAAATTCTCCACGAATGCGACTCTTCGAGAAATGCTCAATAATTTCTGTTATACTACCATGAACGATTTCTTCAAACATTTTGGTCAGTTCCCGCGATACGGATATTTTTCGATCTCCGAAAATATTTAATATTTCGGAGAGGGTTTTTAACAATCTGTGGGGTGATTCATAAATAATCACCGTTTTCCGTTCGCGTGACAACTGCCCGAGGTATGAATGCCGTCCTTTTTTCTGCGGCAGAAATCCGACGAAGACGAACTTCTCGGATGGTAAGCCACTTGTAATAAGAGCGGGAAGAAACGCGGTTGGCCCCGGAATCGCAACGACAGGAAGACGCTCGGCAAGCGCGGCTCGTACTATTCCGACAGCAGGGTCGGATATTCCCGGCGTCCCGGCTTCGGAAACGAGCGCAACCGACTGTCT
>CAYGZY010000102.1:0-4960 GCA_964354485.1 uncultured Chlorobiaceae bacterium
ACATTCTTCATTTCCTGCATGAAATTATCGATTTTTTTATCGGTGATCTCTGAGATTAATCCCCCCTTTATCAGCCGCACATCATTATTTACCCCAGTCCTATGCGCCATAGAATCTTCACCAAATGGAATATTGTTAAAATCGTTGCCGTAATGATTTGCATCTGCCGATATCAAGAAAAATATATCATCTCCCAATCGGATATTATTCGCTTTGATGTATCCTAAAATCACATCAGCAAGTGCGGATGATACCTCGTCTGCGCGGGAAAATGGCATCGCCGTTACCATTATGGGGGTGATCCTGACATCCGGATTAAAATACTCCAAAAACGGCAACATTCCCTCAATGGAGTGCTCAAGTTCGTGAGCCCGGTTACTGATGCGGTAGTAGTTGGTATCCAAATTCTTTATAATATATTCCCGCAGACCTGAAACCCGGATCGGTTTCCTTATTCCCCTCCAACCAGAATAATCATCAAAAATCAACACATTTTGCGGATCTCCAATTTCTTTTCTAACAGTAGCATGCGTCACTCCGAATATGACAACTTCTTTTGTTTTAATCCTCCGGAAAAGCGGATAATAGACTCTTGCCGCATAAAGATAATCATCATGAGGTGAAATTCCTGCTATAAACTGACTAGGTTCCGAAGCTTTAGTATCTTCGCGGACGTACTCTATGATGCGGTCCATCTGAGCTAAAGACCAGCAATATCCGATATCGTCCTTAATTTCGCGGATTTCCTGTGAAAATCCCATTGATACTGGGAAGAATAGTAAAAATGCAAAAACTGATATAGATTTCATTATATTCACCTCAAACTAGGCATCGTGTAAATAATTATTCAATTTAAGAAAATCGGAACGAAATGTGATATATATTGTTATATTAATTATTATATTTAATTAATAAAGTGCGACGGAAGAGGGATGAGACGACGGATAAGGATTAGTGAAGAACTAAGACGCGAAAAAGAACTATTTTGTACTGAATGCGGCGAGAAACTCGAGGACTTCTGCTTTTCTAGCGAAGTATCTGACCTTGATGCGCTCCGTTCTCACCACGAAACCTGCAAACAAAAAAACAAATTCAAAGGCGATTCCTGCTCCCGTTTGTTCATCGCTCGACCGTTTGATCCGTCATCTCTCGACGAATCATAGAATTCCCTTCAATTCCCGCCCAGCCTGACCGCTCGGAAATTAGTACTTAGGAATAATTCCCAAATTGTAAAACGCAAACGAATATATATCGGCTGTTTCTTCTATAATTTTTGTCGTTGGTTTCCCCCCACCATGTCCTGCCTTTGTTTCAATTCTAATTAATGTGGGATTATTTCCTTTATTTTTTCCCTGCAGGGTGGCAATATACTTAAACGAATGGGCAGGAACGACACGATCATCATGGTCTGCTGTCGTTACCAGCACTGCAGGGTAGTCGGCGCGTTCTGTAAGATTATGAATCGGTGAGTAGGCATAAAGATTTCGGAAATCGGCAGAATCATCGCTCGAGCCGTACTCAGAAACCCACGCCCACCCTATCGTAAATTTGTGGAACCTTAACATATCCATGACACCCACACGGGGAATAGCGACACGGAAGAGATCGGGGCGTTGATTTATTACAGCCCCGATAAGTAAACCGCCGTTGGACACCCCGCTGATGACCATCTTCTGCGGTGATGTATACCCTTCACGGATGAGAAACTCTGCCGCAGCGATAAAATCGTTGAATACATTCTGTTTCTTCAGCTTCATTCCGGACTCATGCCACTCCTCACCGTACTCACTGCCTCCGCGGAGGTTTACCGATGCATAAATACCGCCCTGCTCGAGCCACACCAGACGTGAGACACTGAATTGCGGAAGCACAATATCATTAAATCCACCGTAACCGTAGATGAAAACAGGATTTGAACCGTCTAATTTTATGCCCTTTCTATGTACAATGAACATCGGAATTTTCACGCTGTCTTTGCTTGGAAAGAAAACTTGTTTGGTTTCATACTGATCAGCGGCAAAGTCGATCTCCGCTTTCCTGAACAGCGAGGACTCTCCGGATTCAATTTCGTATTTGTAAATATTTGATGGAGTTGTGAAAGATGTCATTGTATAGAATACGAAGGAATCATCCTCCTTTCCGCTAAATCCGGACACTGTCCCGATCTCTGGAAGCTCAATCATGTGCTCCATATTACCGTCGGTCCCATAGAGGTAAACATACGGAACGACATCTTTAAGGTATGTAAGAAATAGCTTTCCCCCCGCCGACCTAACACTGCCTAGATTCTCACTCTTTTCTGGTACGAGCGTCTTCCAGTCACTTTCCGCCGGTTTATTCAGATCAATAAGTATCAGGCGACCCCGTGGTGCGCCACGGTCAGTAAATGCTATGATGGAAGTTCCGACGTTCGTTACGGGGTAAATATTATCATCAAACGTTTCAAGAATCGGCTTGAAGCTTCCTTTTATAGAGGTCATAGGTCTACAGTACAAGGCGCTTCCCTTCGATCCTTTCTGAAATACACTGAGGAATGCGATAGTTTTATCTTCACTCAGACCGATGTTGAGCAGGCGGAGAGGATGGACCGGATCCTGATGAACGAGGATATCTTCACTTTGGGAGGCGCCCAGTTTGTGATAATAGACTTTATGGTTTTCATTGCGTTCGGTGTAGGCTTTTGCCGTATCCGGTGGGGCATCGTACTGACTGTAAAAAAAGCCGTCTTTGTACCAGTCGGGTCCAGAAAATTTTACCCATGAAATTTCATCCGGAAGCCGCTTCTTCGTTTCAACATCCATCACATAAATCTTCTGCCAGTCTGATCCGCTCTGCGACACACTGTACGCAGCGTATTTTCCATCGGCTGAAAAGTTCAAGCCGGAAAGTGCAACTGTGCCGTCAACTGAGAACGTGTTTGGATCAAGAAATACCTCAGCTGCGGAATCGATACCGCGCTGTTTATAGATTACCCACTGGTTCTGCAAGCCGTCGTTTTTCGAAAAGTAGTAGTTAGTCCCTTCCCTCCAAGGCGCTGAGTACTTCGGGTAGTCCCATATTTTCGTCAGACGTTCCTTCACCTTACCCCTGAACGGTATCTTCTCAAGGTATCCAAACGTCAGTTTATTCTGCTCACTGACCCATTCGGAAACTTCCCGCGCCGTATCATTTTCGAGCCACCGGTATGGATCCTGAACCTCAAAACCGAAATATGTATCAACGACATTTATTTTTTTTATCGCGGGGTATTTTATAATCTGTTCGTCACGAGAACAGGAGATAAAAATTGTCGCAAGTAGTATAGCCAATATGAGTCTCATATCAATTCCATGATTTGATGTTATGATAATCTTTAATTGAATTTCAACGTACCTCACATGTCCGGAGAGTATCAGATCTTTTGCGGTTTTCCAATTTCAAACTCGATTACGCGGTTTTTCAACTGAGGCGGCAGAAATTTTCTCAACTCCGCCGGTGTTCCTGTGAGGACAGGGAACGTTCCGTAATGCATACCCACAATTATTTGGGGTTTCATCAGAGTGCATGCATAAGCGGCCTCACGCGTACCCATCGTGAAAAGTCCGCCGATGGGTAAAAATACCGCCTTCGGTTTGTACAAATCCGCGATAATTTTCATGTCCCCGAAGAGTGCGGTATCTCCTGCGTGATATACGGTCAAGCCATCCTCGAAATTCACGATATATCCTGCCGCCTCCCCGCCTGCGATTACTTCTGCCTCGTGATCAACTCCCGAGCTATGCTTTGCGTCCACCATAGTTACACTAATGCCGTCAACTTCCACTGTACCCCCCTTATTCATGCCGTGGGCGCTCGTTACTCCCTGCCGGGTAAGGTGAAGGTAGAGCTCGAAAATTGCAAAAACTTTGGCATTCGTCCGTTTCGCTATTTCGATGGTGTTTCCAATGTGATCGGAATGGCCATGAGTGATAAGTATGACATCAACTCCGGAGATGTTTTTAGCACCGGCCGGCGCGCGTGGATTGTCCAGCCACGGATCGATGAGGAGTCGTTTGCCGTTGGGCGATTGGAAAAGAAATGCTGAATGTCCGAACCAGGTTACTTCAATTTTACCCGTTGATGGTTTCACGTCGTACTCCATGATTCTGAAAACGTTATTGCGATCCTGACGCCATCCTTGCCATAAACTATGTACCGCTGGAGAGGGGTATCACACATGGTTACGCAGCATCAATTCCTTTGGATGAGGCGTAAGATACACCTGATTTTTGATATAAGCAATATCGTACTTTTTTACGTAGTGCCGGATGAGAGTAATCGGAACGATCAATGGAACAAGTTCCCGATGATAATCATTGATCGTTTGTAATAAATCGTCCTTTTCGAGCAATGTTAATTGATCGCGCAGAAAACCGATAATGTGGTGAAGTACATTCACATTTTTCTTAGAAGTCGATTTGACGGCGAGACTCTCCATAAACATACTTCCGTATTTCGCGATCAGTTCGTCCTTAGTGAACCTTTTACCACTCGCTACAAGACGCCCGAGTGCCTCATAATGCTGCGGGCTATGTGCCAGGATGAGATATTTATGAACGGTATGAAATTGAACGAGCGCACCGAGTGAAAATTTGCCGGCAATGAGCTCCTGTAAGCGGTGGTAGGAAAATACCCTTACAATGAAATTTTCGCGAATCTTGTTATCGTTAAGTCTCCCCTCTTCCTCAACGGGAACTAGCGGCAGCTCTTTCATAAAGACATTTGCAAAGAGTCCGCGCCCGTTTTTTGACGGCATGCCTGCCTCTGTATAAACACGGACCCGTTCCATCCCGCAACTCGGTGAATCGCTTTTTAAAATGAATCCCGAAAGCCCGGCATTTATCAATACCTTCGCTTTTTCGACTGAATACTTATTCATGATTTCCGTCCAGTCGGTTTCAGACTTCACACCGACCATCCGCGGGTGCTCGGGCGAACCCAC
>CAYGZY010000103.1:0-7734 GCA_964354485.1 uncultured Chlorobiaceae bacterium
CAAATCACTGAACGAGATCCGAAAAGAGATTTCGCTCATCCGTGTCGAGGAAGCCGGAGGGGAACTCGATTCAATCGTCGCGAATGCCGTCGTCATCGGCAATAAGAAAAGTGTCTCCGGCCGCATAAGTGTCGCGAATAATGAGGAACTCAAGAAAGTTGGAGATGCACTCAGGGCGAAGCTCACATCGGGCGTCGGTGTTCTGGGCGCGGTCATCGACGGCAAAGTCGCGCTCGTCTGTGTGGTCACGGATGACCTCCTGAAGGATAAAAAACTTCACGCAGGGACCATAGTCGGAGAAGTGGCGAAACGGCTGGGCGGCGGTGGCGGCGGACGTCCGCACCTTGCCACGGCAGGCGGCAGGGATATTTCCAGACTCGATGAAGTACTGAGCGGTGTACCTGCGATCATAGAGGGTATGATTAACAAGCAATAAAATAAAAACTATGCGAATGAGAAAAATGGCACATTCAAGTCGTACTGATGCCTCGCGTCGAAAGTACATTCGGCAACAATGTATCGAGAGCGCAAGGGTGAAACTGGGGATCATTGAGAAGTGTTCCCGGGACATTCAGAAAGCAACGGAAGTTATCATGAAAGCATTCCGCGGTAAGAAGAAACTCCTGATATGCGGCAACGGAGGGAGTGCGGCGGATGCACAGCATATTGCAACGGAACTCGTGATCCGTATGACCAAGAAGAACCGACCTCCTTTGGCGGCGATCGCACTCACAACTGATACCTCCATGCTCACTGCCGGCGGTAACGATATCGGCTTCAAGTATGTTTTTTCCCGGCAGGTGGAAGCTCTCGGTCAGAAAGGGGATGTCCTCATAGCCATCAGCACGAGCGGTGCATCGGAAAATGTGATACGAGCGGCAGCAACAGCAAAAAAACTGGGGATGCATGTTGTGGGTTTTCTGGGGAAAAAAGGCGGGAAATTAAAAAGTCTGTCTGACGTCCCTGTCATCATTCCCTCCGATGATACGCAGAGAATCCAGGAGGGGCACATCACCATAGCGCACATTATCTGCGGCATTCTTGAAGATGAAATGTTCGGTTGATTCTTATATTCAATGTTGAAACCGCGCCGAAATGACTTCCTGATACCGACACTCACTGTCATAACTGACAGCATAGCGATCGAAGTGTCGTTTCTGTTTTCGTACTGGCTGAGATTCCGTACGAATGCGCTTAATTTCCTTCCTCTTACGGAAGCGCAACCTTCCCTTGAGGGATACATCTATGGTTCCTTCGTTGTCATCCCGATCTGGTTGATACTCTTTCAATCCCGCAGGATGTACGGTGCGAGGCGTAACGCAGCTCTCGTTGACGAGTTCTTCGCGATTATCAAAGTTGTCACACTCGGCATGCTCGTCGTTATGAGCGCTGCATTTTTCTATCGGGAATTTTCATACTCGCGGATTGTTTTCGGACTTCTCTGGTTAACAACTATTCTAACGATATTCATAGGCCGCGCATTCGTTCTCTGGATTGAGAAAAAACTCTATGCACGCGGGCGGGAGCTGAGAAACGCTGCTATCATCGGGAACAACCCGACCGCAGAGCGTATCTTCATCACACTGCGTGACCATACGTTACTCGGCTACAAGATCGTCGGTTACTGTTCTGACAAACGTGCGCAAGAGACAAGTGAATTGTCCGGGGCGACGTATTTGGGATCATACTCCGATGCACCGGACATACTTCTGAAGGAGCGGGTTGAATTGGCGCTCGTTTCTCTGAATCTCGATGAGCATCCCAAACTCTACAAACTCCTCCAGCAGTGCGAGGGTTTGACCATTGAATTTATGATGATTCCTGATGTCGTGGAAGTGATGACCGGAGGAATGAAAGTTAAGGAAATCGAAGGTATTCCGTTTATAAAACTTAAACATCTTCCGATCACGACATGGGGTCGTATCGTGAAACGACTCTTCGATCTTCTCATTTCGGGACTGCTCTTGCTGATATTATCCCCCTTATTACTCTCAATCGTGCTGATCATTAAAATAGGCTCGAAGGGGCCGGTTTTATTCAGGCAGGCGCGCGTCGGACTTAACGGAGAACGATTTGAAATGTTAAAATTCCGTTCGATGGTAACAGGCGCCGACAAACATGATGAGCAGGCGGGACTGGGGATACCGGATGATCCGCGCCAGACAGGGATTGGTAAATTCATTCGGAAAACCGGACTGGATGAATTGCCCCAGTTGATAAATGTTTTTCGGGGTAGTATGAGCTTAGTGGGCCCGCGTCCTGAGCGGCCCTACTTTGTTGATCAGTTTAAATCAGTAATTCCGAAGTATCTTGACCGTCACCGCGTCAAGACGGGTATTACCGGATGGGCGCAGGTAAGCGGTTTACGGGGAAATACCTCACTTGAAGAACGAATAAAATACGATATATACTACATCGAAAACTGGTCGTTGGGATTTGATATCCGTATTCTCCTTAAAACAACAGGAGCGATTTTCGGCAAAAAACGGGAAGTATCTAAAAATAAAAAAATCAGTTAATCCGTTAGTATGGTAACACTGTTCATATTCTACATTCACGTTGTTGCTGCTGTGGCCCTCTTCACGAAACGGTGGCAAGAGTCTAATTGGAAGGAAGGACTCCTCAGCGTAGGTTTTCTCATCCTGATCTTTTCTGTCGGGTGGTCCATTTCAACGTTCATACTGAAATTGTTCGTTGAACCAAAGGGATTTGGAATATGGCTCGATCGCGACGCACTCTCGCTTCTCCTACTGACGTTTTTGGAATCGATCTTCTTTTCCTTCCAAATCAGACGCAAGAAAAAACTGCTCGCCGGCTGACAATCCTATCTACGAAATTCTTAATAAATACGTACCGACCTAATATCATCAAATTGTGCACGCATCCCTTAGGTCATCATTGTACGAGCATCATCTTTTTCGTGAGTGATGATTTCTCCGTTTCAATTTTATAAAAGTAGACTCCACTCGGGAAATCTTCTGCATTCCACTGAACAGTATACTCACCCGGTCGTTTCACTTCGTTCACTAACGTAGCAATTTCTTTTCCTAGTATGTTGAATATTTTCAAGCTTACAAATGACAATTGACCAATGACAAATGACACCGTCGTTGTCGGATTGAATGGATTGGGATAATTCTGATTAAGTGCAATCGAGTTGGGCAGAGCAGGAAGGTCCTCTTCCACGCTCGTGGCAACCGAGTAGAGTGTTCTCTCGTAAAGACCGTTTCCATGCGTGGCTGCACGGAGCGTTCCATTTGCATTACAGATCCCAAGGTCAGCCACGAGGATTGCATCCGGCAAGCCGTTAACAAATGGATTCCAATCAGATCCGCCATTGGTGGATATGAAGACGCCGATGTCGTTTCCCATATATACCACGTTACTATTGTATGGATCGACGATTAATGCGGTAGTGTGAACATCGGGAAGTGTTCCGGTGATATCCGTCCAGATTGAACCGCTGTTCGTGGATTTAAAGACGTGACCCGTCCCAAAACCACCGTATGCAACGTAGACGTTTCTGGAATTTCTGGGATCGACAGCGATGTCCATCGGATATCGGTTCGGCAGAGATCCTGTGATATTTTGCCAGTTTGTACCGCCGTTGGTCGTTCGAAAGATATGAGCGTCATAATAGATCGGTACAGTACCAACGTATACGGTATCGGGATTTGTGTATGACATTGCCATAGAAAGGGCAGGATCCCCGTCAAGCACATTGCCGCTGTTGGTCGCATACCAATTATCGCCTGCGTTTGTCGATTTATGAATCTTGTCATTCCCGAAGTAAAGCACATCGCGGTTTGAAGGTGAGAGAATAAGAGGGGCATCCCATGCTCCGAATCCATCGAATTGATGCGCTGTCGCTGTATAACCCCTGTTCGTCGATTTGAATACAGCGCCACCTTGGCGATTGCACCAATAGATGATGTTCGCATTTACCGGATCGATTGCGCACCAGCCGACTTCATCGATGTTGATATCACGCCAGTCCATTGATCCTATATATGAAAATGAAGGGATATGGTCTTGCATCGAACCAAAAGCAAAATTAGAGTCAGAGGCAGAGATTGCAAATCCATTGTAGAACTGTGTGGTCTGTAGACCATAGCCAATATCGTCGAAGTAACCGCCGAAGTCAGTCGAGCGCACAACACCAGCATCGTTTACTTCATATATCACATCGGGATTTTGCGCATCATGAGCATAGCCATGATGATCGGAATGGACAGTGCCATCCATCAGGAAGGTGCTTCCTCCATCGGTCGACCTTGACATGTCCACAGCCGCATGGATGATTATGTTCTCATCGTATGGGTGAACTGCGACTAGGTGCGAATACCATCCTTGGACTCCGTAAAGCCATCCATCATAATGCTTGATAAGATTCCATGTCCCACCGAAATCCGGTGTCATATAAAGGTCACCAACTCCGGTTGTACTATCGGCGATGCTTGCATAGATGTGGTACGGATTTGCTTTATACTGTTCCAGTACGGCTTTTCCTGAAAAGGAAGGAAGATCCTGAACCGGGAACCAGGAATCAAGATTGCCGCTATCATATGAGAGGTATATACCTGTACCGGGACTGCCCAGATTGCCGCACGATGCCATCATGATAGTTGTGTCCGAAAAGAATATAATATTTTGTGCCATAATTACAGATGTAACTTGTTCCCATGTCCCTCCTGCATCGAATGATCGATAGATTCCTTCGGTTGTAGCTGCATAAACAGTGTTGTGATTGCGAGGATTTAGGGTAATACCCTGAACGCCCCGTTCCTCGTTAAATGACCAGTCAAGGCTTTTGCTCCATGTTGTACCGCCGTCAGTCGTTTTCAGAATTCCGATTCCATAACTTCCCCGCGTTGTACGTATTGCCACGCCGCCGTGAGTTCCCTGGTATCGGTAAACTTCGCCGGTCCCGATGTATATGGTGTTAGTATCAACTGAATCGAATGCGATTGCTTTCACGCCGAGCACCGGGTAGCCTGTCGTAACACGCTGCCAGTCGAACTCAAGACCTCCGGTATAGGAACGCCAAAGACCTCCGCTTGCCGATCCGACGTAGACGGTATTGCTATTCTGCGGATTAATGGCAACGCTGATCGTACGCCCTTGTACATTGAGAGGTCCCATTGCTCTCCAGGGTGTAAGTGAAAGTATGTTTCTTGGGACTTTTGATAATTGCCGCTTTGCTTGAGTGAACGCCTTGGAATACAGGTCGGGAGGAATATCATTATCGGGGAATGCCCTGGAATCTGACCAAAACTGCAGGGCGCCCATCGCACCGGAGGTTTCCTCTTCCGTAGATTTTGTCGCGTCTGAATTTTCAATATATAGTTTGCTGACGAGAACGAAGGATAAAAGAAACGCGCCAAGTGCTGTAAGTTTGATTGTATTGTTCATAATAGGACTCCTGAAGTACAATAGGATATGGATATAAAAATGATGATAAAAATATTAAAAATCAAAGAATCGATTTTATTCATGGATACAATTCTGGAATTTCGGCTGAATTTTCTGTACCTTTTATTTCACTTTTGCCCGAAGGACGGTATATCGGTATTTCCACTATGATTGGCGTAAAAAAGACAAAGCATTCGGACAATATTATCGGAGTTGCTACCGCAGGCATCGCGTTGATTTTTTATATCATTACTGCGGCTCCGACAGTCACCTACATCGACAGCGGTGAACTGGCGACTGTATCCCGTACGCTCGGGATCGCGCATCCGACGGGTTATCCGTTATTCACACTTCTTGGACATCTCTTCAGCCGGTTGCCCCTGTCACTAAGGATTATCCACCAACTAAATCTTTTTTCTTCGTTTCTCTGTGCATTTGGATTGTTCTTCTTTTTCAAATTCCTCCTCACCTTTCTGAACGAATTGCTTCAAAGGAAGCAGAAAGGCGGCGATGAGGAGGAATTGAAGTCGTGGACCGATTACATACGTAGATATCTTGGTCCGCTCGCGGGTACATTCGCGTTTGCTTTCTCAGAGACGTACTGGTCGACTGCTCTTTCGATTGAAGTCTACTCACTGCACATCGTTTTTCTCTGCTTACTGTTCTATCTTTTTGCCAGGGCGGTTCAGTCGAGCTGGTTATTCCGTAATTTCATCGGTGATGAGAAGCAAGTCGCTATACGGTGGATTATTTTTTCGTATGTGCTCGGTCTCGCATTCACGAATCATATGACCACTATTCTGCTCGCTCCCGGATTCATCTACATGTACTTTTACGTCCATGGTTTTCGGGTTAGCGCGTGGAAGAGAATTATTTCGCTCGCAGTTCCGTTCATACTTGGTTTTTCAGCGTACCTTTATTTACCGATTCAATCGGCAAACCATCCTTTTTTAAACTGGGGAAATCCGGTTGATCTTGAAAAATTTTTGTGGCATTTCGGGGGAAAAGTATACCGGGTATGGATTTTCTCGTCAACTGAAAGCGCTGCAAAACAGTTGACTTATTTTTTTAGCACACTCCCCGCGGAGTTTGGATATATATTTATTCCCGCCGGGTTCATAGGATTGTGGCATTTGTTGAAGATCCGAAGAACAATTTTCATTTTTACGATCGTACTTTTCATCTCATGTGTCGGCTATTCGATCAACTATGATATTCATGATATCGATTCGTACTTTCTCCTTGCTTATGCCGTCGTTGCTATATGGATTGGTGTCGGGACGATGCAGCTATTCATATGGATCAAGAGTCGGTCAATTTCCATCTCTCTCGCGATTATTATGTTTCTCTGTGTGTCCGGTATCGCCGGGATAAACTACTCGCGCGTCGATAAGAGCGGACACACGCTGGTAGAAAAATACACCAAAGACATGCTGGATTCTGTGGAACCGAATGGTATCATTATTTCATATCAATGGGATTACTTCGTTTCTGCGGCATACTATATGCAGATCATTGAAGGATACCGTCCGGACGTTGTGATTATCGATAAAGAATTATTGCGGCGGTCATGGTATTTCATCCAGCTTGAAACTCGTTATCCATGGCTCACCGGAAATTCGCGTGCAGAGCTTGATCTTTTCCTCCTTGAATTGTACAAGTTCGAGCATGATGAACCGTACATATCCTCCGCGATTGAGTATCGGTATTCTACGCTTATAAAGAGTATCATAGAAAAAAATATTTCATCGCGGCCGATTTATGTAACTCCTGAAATTGAAGACCGGTACACGGACGGATTTCGGCGGGTACCATCGGGACTGGCATTTCGTCTTTATACTGACGATAAATTGCACAAATTACGCCCGATTTCATTTGAAATTACCCCGATAAATGTGAAAGATAGCTACGACGAAGGGGTGATAGGTTTTTATAGCCGGGCATATATGAATTATGCCATTTATAGCGAAATATCGGGGGAAAAGGATAATATTTTAAAATATTTGGATAAAGCGATTGAAATAAAGCCTGATTTCATGGAAGCGGTATATTATAGAAAGCGGTTCTTTCAGCAATGAGAATTTGATAATTTTTGTCCTGCGTAGGTAAATAGTTGTTTGACAATTTCAAAAATAATAGTATATTACTAAGCTTAAGTATTAATAGAAATCGACGTCCAGCGGATTAATTTCAAGTAAAGCGACAAAAAAATCGACGGTAAAAACGTTGAGGGGCGAGGTATTGCTTTTTGTGAATAGTTACGACAACTCCCGGCGGCCTTTAATCATTCGACGCTGGCGTAGCTCAGCTGGTAGAGCAGCT
>CAYGZY010000104.1:0-20759 GCA_964354485.1 uncultured Chlorobiaceae bacterium
CTGCAGTAGTCTCTCGAAATCTTCCAATGTTTTACACTGCTGAAGGGCAAGCTTCATCAAAATACCTTCACGGTCTTTCAATTTAATTGTGTCTTTTAGGATCAGATTATAGGAGGCGGAGTTCATAATTGCGAAGCCGGACTTGTTACAACCGATCCAGACATTCTCGCAGAGTGAATCGTCGGAATCGATTAATCCGATAAAGGGATATTTCCCATCTGTGAAGTACATCAATGCATTTTGCAGATTATCGGTATCACGGTGCTTCCATAACAATGGCCGCCCATCAGGCGTACATTTACCCGATACAACAGCAATAGTACATCCGGTGGTTGGAATGTAATATATGAATATCGATAAAAGGAAAACGATGATAATCCGGTTGCATTTCATAAGTTACCTGTTATTTGTCAATAGATGGAATAATATTCACTAAACAAACCAAAATATTTTATAAAATACAAGTCGAATAAAATAAATCGGTTTTGCCCTATGTTATTCTCCCGTTCTCTGACAGTTGTACTGTGGGTGGTTTGATTTCCGATTCCTGTCTTTGAGTTAGGGAAGAAGTAATCGGAAATCTAGTGTTGCTTGCCGGGATAAATTTCCAATTTCTTCTCCCTTAAAATAAAGACAGAAATCGGAAATTGGACGATTTGTCCAGGTTACAAAGTCTCATGAAGAGCTCTTTGGTTGACCTCTATCGAAGACCTTTTTTGTTGTTTTCCTGTTGTTTTTCATTGTTTAATAGAATTGAATCTGAACAGGGAATTAACTAAAATACCGGTCGGTACACAGCTCAGGACGTGTTTTGTTGTTGATGACATAATAATTAAGTGAGGATTACATGTCACAGTTAATTGAAAAATCACTTTATCTTCTAGTATTGTGTCTGATACTACCGTTTATTTCGTCTGCTCAGCCGGTGATCAGGTTATACGATGAACTTACGGAGTTGTATCCCGATTCTGTTTTTAAAGAAGGAATGAAAGAATATACGATCGACGCGGCGAGGGGAACAATTGTTGGTGTCCATATTCTTGTAACAGGAATAGATTCGGGGGCGGTGGCGCGATTCAGAGTGGTTCAGCGGAACAGACCGGTCGCCGAAATGCGCTGGTATCGTATGATCGATGTCCCCGTCGAGGAAAATACCGGTCTGGACAGCCGGACAGAAAAATACTCCGGGCAAAAGAATCCTTTTGTGATTCGGCGGGCACCTTTCAGGATTTTTGAGGCACTGGATCCTGTCAGATCTCCTATTGTAGCCGATAATGGGACGATCGCTCTGCGTGCTGAGATACCAATCTCCCCAAAGGCCGCGGTGAAGGGAAATAATTATACGATCATAATCGATATTGGTAATCATAGTGAAAATTTACATTGGATTGTGAATGTTCATAAGGCTGTCGTTCCTTCACTCAAACACTCCACGATCTCATATGTTAACTGGCATAGTCTTGAGAATATATGTAATGATCATGAGGTGGAAATATGGACCGAACCATTCTGGAAGATGCTGTCTCAATATGCGAAGCTGATGGTGAAGGGGCGGCAGAACACATTCTGGCTTCTCTGGAACGACTTTTTTGATTTCGACAACACTGGGCATATGACGGAGTTTCATCGGGAGAGACTTGAGCGCTATGTAAAAGTCTTCATGGATGAAGGTCTTCAAAAAATTCAGGGCTGTCCGTTCACTTTCCGTGAGAATTGGTCGACCGACGCAATGTATGTAATTCCGGCTCAGTACAAAATACCTGCAACCTCAGATGACGGATTGAAGCAGATCGAAAGAATGGCCGATAAGATCTATGCTGCGATAAAGGTAAATCATTGGCAGGAAAAATGGATACAGGGGATTTTCGACGAACCAACGGATGAATATGTTGACAGGTATAAAACCGTCGTCGAAGTTTTCCGCAAACATATGCAAGGTATTCCAATAATCGAAGCGACCATGACAACGAAACTGCCGGCTTACATCGATATCCTCTGTCCGCAGGTCCAGGAGTATCAGAAAGAGCAGGAATTTTATGAACAGCGCAAGGCGGCCAACGATAAAGTCTGGGTATATACATGTCTTGTGCCCGGCGGTCCGTGGCTGAACCGATTGCTTGATCAGGAACGCCTGCGTCAGGTCTACTTCGGCTGGAGCTGCGCCCGCTACAATCTAAATGGATATCTCCATTGGGGATTCAACATGCATCGGCCTGGTCAGGATCCATTTGAACGGAGCGCGATCCAACACTATGAGGGTGAAACAAATAATTTCCTACCGGCAGGTGATACCCACATTATTTACCAGAGAAAAAATGGACCGATCTCAGGTCAGCGGTTCGAAGCGGTCAGAATTGGTATGGAGGATTTTGAATTGCTCGCGCAGCTGAAAGCGAAGGATACCGCATCGGGCATTTCGGTTATAACGCGGATATTTCGCGCATTCGATGACTATAGTAAAGATGTTGTTGAATACAGGAGAACAAAGCAGTTGTTGCTTGAATCACTTGACGAAAAGTGATCTGTCGATCGGAGTATCGGTATGGATCTGATTTTATCTTTAATTGATAACACGGTATTTTCTTATACCGTAATCGTCTAGATCCCTTGCCACAGTCAAGTTTATTTCGTACTTTTTACAAAGTGATATCGGTTATGGTATAGAAAACGAAGCAAAGAGTGTTGAGCCGTGAGTCGGTAAAATAATTAACTGATGTTACGTATCGTTAGCTTTTAATGAAAAATAGATGTTCATTAAAAATAATAGAACAAGGACGACGCTGATTATGATTGATTTTCACAGATTTTAATCTGTGAAAATCCGTTTTTTCCGTGTGATCAGTGTTCTATTTTCTTTTTTGCGTAACATCAGTAATTGACTACTTTTATTTTCAAACAAGAAACTATCTATGCTCAAAGAAATTCTAATTCAAAACTTACGCATTGTATTTGTCGGAACGACCGTAACGGAAATATCAGACGAGCTCGGATTCTATTATTTGGGTCCGAAGAATCGGTTTTGGGAAATGCTTGAATATGCCGGCATCACACCAACATTAGTTATATCCCAATCGGACCGTAAGGCGTTGGTTGACGCGAAACATACTGGAGTGCTCAACGATCTGTATAAGCAATTCTTCTTCGAGAAGAAAGAATCAGCATTATTAAAACTTCGTGTCGGTTTAACCGACCTCAACCGACGACGGATCGTCAGCAACGACGACGATCCGGGAGCCGAACCCACAATTGACGATATACAAAAGTTTGTGAAAAAAGTTGAAAAGTGCCGGCCGAAGGTTGTTGCATTTGTTATAAGCTTGGAAATCTTTGAGAAATGTTTTAGGCGGTTCTATCCATCGGTTACTCGGCAGAGGGGGAAGCAAGACTTCTTGATCGGTAATTCAGAAGTCTGGCTTCTCGGCAGTACCAGCGGACGGGTAAAAGATACCGACGCACTTGAGCAGGTGTTCGGAGACCTTGCAGATCGCCTCGGCTTTTTGGAGAAAGAGAGCAATTAAAGGGGATCTGGAACATATTATGGCAAAAGAAAACTACTACTATAAAAACAGAACTTATCCGCAAACCAACCAAGTCGTTTTGACCTAACCCCATAAATCTGTTTAATTTGTATATTGGGAAATAGGACCAAATGGAGTGTACAATGATAGAGACATCCAGCTGAAACCATTATCTCAAAGCTGCCTAAGGCTGAGGTAGAGCAGTGTATGGAAATTGATCACCGCCACAAGCAATTCTCCCTATTCAGATAAATCCATTGCATCTGAAAGCGGAATTGTTTATTTTCTAATCGATACACCTTTAAAAAGGAGAAAGAACATGAGCAAAAGTCAGAATAGTAAGAAGACCTCCAAGAAAGAACCGGCAAAAACCATGAATGAAAAGAAAATCGCGAAGAGGATCAAGAAGGAAGCAAAAAAGAACCTGGGTCTCCAGCAGCTTACATGAGATAATGTTGGTAAACATTATTTATAAATATCCCACGCTTTTCACCATTGGTGCCACCGGCCGACGATTTGAGTAAATTGAAATCCCGGCCACAAATCGCGGAGCCACTCGACTCGCCCCGACTATTCATCGTGGCTCGCTCGTGGCTTTCTTGTTCGCATGAAAGCGAGCAGAGATTCGTCTCGAGCGAGGAAATGGAGCTATAGCTATGTGACGAGTCGAGAGACGTAATTCAGTGAAAAATCATGCAGTATCATGCCTACTTTCCTTCCCGACTAAATATTTTCAATTGTAACTTCCCTCTATTATATATATATTTACCTTTGTTTGTTAAATATGCAAAGAGGGCTTGGTTGGTAGAATTTACGCTTCAAATAACCGATATATTTTCTATCACTGAAGTCCGCAAATATCATATTTTCGAATACTCAAGGAACTGAATATGTCTCTCTCTTTGCGAGAAGTCCGCACACCGAAAGATGAAAAGCATTTTCTTTACCTGCCGGAGAAGCTTCATAAAAACCATCACAACTGGGTACCGCCGATTTACTCGGATGAAAAGCGGGTTTTCGATCCTAAAAGAAATCGGGCATTTGCATACTGCGATTTTGTTCGCGTCCTTGCGGAAAAAGACGGAGGAGTTGTCGGCAGAATTTCTGCCGTTGTTAACAGTCGTTATAATGATGAGTGGAAATGTAAAGTTGTAAGATTTGGTTACCTGGAATGTCCGAATGATCAGTCCGTGGCAAAGGCGCTATTGGGATTCGCGGAGGAATGGGGGAAGCAGAGAGGAATGGAAAAGATAGTCGGTCCTAACGGATTCACGGAAGAAGATCCGCAAGGATTCCTTGTAGAAGGATTTGAGCACCTTCCAAATCTTGCGACGTACTGTAACTTTCCATACATGCCGCCTCTCATGGAATCCATCGGATACACAAAAGAGGTCGATTACGTTGTGTACAAATTAGATATTGAGAACGCCTTTACTGATTTCTACAAGTGGGCATATGACAGGGTGAGTAAGAATAAGCAATATGTGTTGAAAGAATTCGCGAGGAAGAAAGAAATAAAGCCGCACATCCATGCAATATTTCATCTTATGAATGATTGTTTCCAGGAACTCTACGGGTACTCGACGCTTGACGAACAGGAAATGGATCAATTGGCGCGACGCTATTTACCGGTTATCGATCCGCGCTTCATTAAATGTGTCATAACCACCGAGGGTGAGATGGTTGGTTTCATCGTCGGTATCCCGAATTTTGCGGATGGAATCCGGGAAGCGCGTGGTCGACTTTTACCTTTCGGTTTTTTGAAAATTATTAAAGCGGCGAAGAAATCTCGAAAGCTGGATTTGTATCTTGGCGGCATTAAAGCTGCGTATCGTGGAAGGGGTCTGGATGTTTTGATGGGATATAGAATGCTCGAGTCCGCAAGGGATGCGGGTTTCGAGTACATCGACAGCCATCATGAACTTGAAACGAATGTTAAAATGCGAGCTGAGATGGAGAAATCCGGAGGAAAAATATATAAGCGGTTCCGGATCTACCACAAGATGCTGAAATAATTCATCGGCAAGAAGCTAAGATTATGACAGGAATTTAAAATAATAACTGTCCATTTATCTCCTATTTACCTGCCTTCTAATATTACTTTCAAAGCTCATCTATAAAAATTGAAGGATAAAAAATTTTTTACTTGACAAATGGAGTTTTATATATTATATTATATACAGTATATACGGTAATAACACAAATAACACCTAAAAATTGAATAAATTCTTAAAATATCGTTGAATTCAATGAAAATCATCGTTTCAAACTCCTCCTCCGACCCGATTTACGAACAGGTATCGCGCCAAATAAAAGCGCAGATTATTTCGGGAGACCTCCAGGAAGGCGATCCTCTTCCCTCAATAAGAAAACTGGCACAGGAGCTTCAGATAAGTGTCATAACAACAAAAAGAGCGTATGAGGAGCTTGAAAAGGAAGGCTTTATCGATACGGTCGGAGGCAAGGGCTGTTTTGTCGCAATGCAGAATCAGGAGCTTCTTCGTGAAAAGAAAATGAAGACGGTCGAAGAATTGCTGAACGACGCGGTTAGCGAAGCAAAAAAATTAGGGATTAATTTTACAGAATTGAAAGAAATGCTAGGACTACTATATCACAACGAGGAATAATATCATGGAAAACGTTCTCGAGATAAATAATTTAAATAAAGACTACGGGGATTTTTGTCTGAGAGATGTATCGTTTTCATTGCCGCAGGGTTACATCATGGGGCTGATCGGCCCGAACGGCGCCGGCAAGACGACGATCATTAAACTGATCATGAACCTTATAATGAAACAGAGCGGCAGTATCAGGATTTTCGGCAAGTACCATATAGAGCATGAAGTCGATATCAAATCCCGTATAGGATTTGTCTACGACAATCCAAACTACTATGAACACTTAAATCTTAGACAGGTTAAAAATATCATCCGTCCGTTCTATAAATCATGGGATGAGAAGGTATTTATGAACCTTACCGATAAATTCGAATTACCTTTGAAAAAGAATATCAGGAAATTTTCACGTGGCATGGTCATGAAAGCTGCAATCGCAATCGCTCTTTCACATCACGCAGACTTCATTATCATGGATGAACCTACTTCCGGTCTGGATCCGATCTTCAGAAGGGAATTGCTCGATTTACTCTACGAACTACTGCAAAGCGAGAAGAAGTCGATTCTTTTTTCCACTCACATAACATCCGATATTGAACGGATCGCGGACTATATCACGTTTATTCTGAATGGGAAAATTGTATTCTCCCGCAGCAAGGATGAAGTCATGGAGACTTATGCGGTAGTAAAAGGCGGGAACGATCTCCTCGATGAGGAAATGAAAAAACATTTCAGGGGAATTCGCAAAAATGAATTCGGTTTCGAAGCACTAACCACTGATATAAATAATGCAAAGAAGATATTTGGCAGCAAAATAGTAGTTGAAAAAGCGACGCTGGAAGATATCATGTATTTCAGCAATTTAAAGAGCGAAAATGCTTAATCTGATAAGAAAAGACTTTATCGCCGGGGCATTATTCCTTTTAGGTGCGGCTATCCTTATACCTTTTCTATCATCCATAGCAATGGCTGCAATGATAGATGATTTTGGCGGTATAAATACGGGCATTTTTACCTTCATCGTTATTGCTTTATGCGTCGGTGCATCTTTTATATTCATAGCTATAGATACTTCGTTCAAAACCGAGATGACATATGCAAGCTTACCGCTGAGAAGGTCGACTATCGTTCTTGCCCGGTATGTTTCATCAATTATTATTACTCTAACCGGTTTTTGCCTCGTAATTTTATCGTGTCTGATGCTCGTATATTTGTTTGGTCAAAACGATCCCGTTTTTCAAATATTTCTAAGCTCACGCGGTATTACCAGTATGATTTCACTTATACTCATAATAGTTACTATAATGCTCCCCTTTATGTTCAAATTCGGTCCGGGTAAAGGAGTTATTGCGGCTCTTATAGTGCAAATTGGGATTGTTTTGTTCTTTCCCCTATCCGAATTTGTAATAAATGCATTGAAAGATATCTGGAATTTTGATATTGCGATTTTTTACAAAATACTTAAGGAAATCCTGTCCAGGATAGCGGCTTTGCCGGAAATTTATGGCTACCTTTTTGTATTCAGTATTGTTGTGACTTTTAATTTCATTTCGATAGTTCTATCGATTCGGTTTTACAACAGAAGAGATTTATAGGAGAGAATAATGATTCTTAGATTAATCCTTAAAGATTTAATGGCGTACAAAAAGACAATTATTTTATATTTCCTAGGGGTCATTATTCTCGGCAATATCTTCATTTTCCGTTATTACCCGTGGCATGTCTATATGATGTATGGATATTTGGCGCTGGCGTTTATAAGTACTTACTATTCCTTCTCTGAAAAAAACCGAAACACTGAAGTTCTGACATGCAGCCTGCCTGTAACAAGGTCCTCGATAGTAAAGGCTCGGTATCTTATATCTGCGATTCTGACAATTGGAGGATTACTGCTCTGGTTCGGGAATGCCTATGTCGCCAGCCTGCTCCATGCGGATGTGCGAACGGTTTTCGATCATGTCGCACATATGAAAGTCCTGTTCATGGCGCTGTTTTTCATTTCAATATATTCAAGCATTTTTTTACCATCCGTTTTCTGCTTCAGATTAATGGGGACGGTTATAACATTCATTATAGCGCTTGTGACGGCAGTGGCTTCAGTACCCCTGGTCTTTCATCCATACGGTGGTTCTTACAATCCATATTTTGAATACAGAGATTTAATATCAGTTTCTATTTTATTCATGATAATGGTTGGGGCACCATCAATTTCGTTTGCCCTGTCTTTAAAATTATATAACAGCAAGGATATTTGAGGAAGCGTTAATGATATTAAATTTAATCTTAAAGGATATACGGGGTTACTGGCGGTATATAATATTCAGCATATTTTTTCCCGCAACACTTTGGCTTTCAATATTGACAATCCCAAGCTTCCCTCCGTTTGGTAATTTTATATTATGCACCGCCGCTGTTGTCGCGGCGATTTCCTATTTCACATTTTCGGAAAAAAAACAAAAACTCGAAACGCTCATCTGCAGTCTGCCTGTCTCCAGAAAGTCAGTTGTAGCAGCGCGTTATCTGTTCGCCTTATGTATTGCGGTATTCGGAATCATATTGCTCTACTTCGCGGTATACGCGTCTTATCCGATATATTCAAAGCCGGTTTTTGAATTTTTTACTTTCTTTAATTTAAAATCTCTTTTTATTGCGCTCGTCATTATCTCGGTTTCGGTCAGTTGCTTTTTTCCGTTTACTTATAAATTCAGAATCATGGGTATGATATTCACGCTTCCCATCGGTTTTACTCTGGGCATGCATTCGACGATATTGGTTTTCAGATTTGATGAGCGAACGTACGTGCCATATTTTTTAAAATCAGATCTTATTACAATGATTATTATCACTTTAGTAGTCGTAGTAATGATAATTTTATCTGTAATGATATCCATAAAATTATTTGAACAGAGAGATCTTTGAGAATAATATTGTCTAATGCAACGTATAGCATCTTCTTAATGTATGATAGACGAAAAATAGAACGATATTTGAGCGAGTGGCAGAAGGAGTTAAAATATGAGTAATATCTTTTTAGTGCTGGCTGTAATCTGTGTGCTTTGTGGCGTTATTTCATCCATAATGATTGTTTCTTTTCTGTCAAATCATGGAGTGAAAATAAATTATTTCCTTTTGAGATTATTACTGCCGAAGTATGTCAGTCAGTACCGCAAAATCGCTATTGAAGAGACCGGAAAACCAGGTTTTTTGTACTATTCATTTGTCGTTTCTATGGTTTCAGCCCTGGTGCTTGCGGTTATCGGACTATTACTCAGGGCTTAATATTTACAGAATGAAATCGGAATTATTCACAAATAAAGGTGACGCAATGAAAACGAAAATATTTTATCAAGTAATCCTTTTGTTTGTTTTGATATCAGCATCCCTAACGGTTTCATACGGCGCTCATTGTTATGTAAATGATGCTGATTCAATTCAGGCAACCAAGGCGTATTATGCAATCGAAATAAACGATGTGGTGTGCGGATATTTTGAGGCAACCGAAACGCTGATACAAAAAGATGGGAAGAAATACATCCAGGCGGACGCGAACGTATTTGCAATGCTTTCCTTGCTGGGAAGCGACTTTAACAATGAAATCAAACTGAGCTCGCTGCTTGATCCCGAAAACAGAAAAGCCACTTATATACGAACGGAAATAAATCAGGGATCCAACAAAATCTACTTTGAGACAAATATAGAAGGTAATAAAGCTACGCTTAAATCATCCCTTCGCAGTGATTCCAAAATAATTGAACTGAAACCAGACATCCTGGTCGGAAGTGACCATGTGGAGTCCATAACAAGAAAAGTATTTATTGAAGATAAACTAACCGAGGCAGACTTCGATATATTGGAAATTCTGGAGGAAGAGATTCAAAGGTCCTCATTTAAGAAAACCGGCGAAGAAAAACTGGAATTGGTTGGGAAAACTTATAACACCGTAATAATTGAGCAAACGAATAATAAAACCGGTCTCAAAACGAAATATTGGCTGTCGCCCGACTATGCCGATGTATTAAAATTCGAAGTTCAGAACAGAAAGATCTATCTGGCTGACCGGAGTATTGTCGATAAAATTAAAGTCGCGAATATGGACGCGTCATTTTTTACAAAATCTAATGTTTCCATCTCCGATTTCCAGGCTATTTCGTATATGAAATTGAATGTAAATATAGAACCGACCGGGATTGTATTGACAAGCGATGACCTTAATGGAAGAGGGCAGAAATTCATCGGAACTGTTAAGAATAATGTGATTGACGGAATTATTGAAATTGAAAATGAAAAATATGACGGAAATAATGCTCCTCCATTTCCTCCCCGGTTCTCTGATGGTGAGTCATTAAAAAAATATTTAGCACCGGATCAGTTCATTCAATCGGACGATCCTGTTATTATTGAGAAGGCAAAAGAAATCACAGCAGGATCCAAAGACAGCTGGGAAGCTGCCGTTAGGTTGAGTAAATGGGTAGCTGAAAATATCAGTTATGCAATACCGGGCGGAGGCAATGCGAAAAGAACATACGAGATCCGCGCCGGAGAATGCGGTGCTCATTCGATGCTTCTCGCTGCCTTTTGCCGAGCTGTCGGCATCCCGGCTCGGGTAGTTTTTGGCGCGATGTATGCCCCTAACTATGGCGGTGGTTTCGGTCAGCATGGGTGGAACGAAATCTATATGGGAGACGCAGGATGGATTCCTGTCGATGCAACTGCCCATGAACCGGATTATATCGATGCCGGACATATCCGGATTTCAGAAGTCGTTTCTATGGTATCGTCAAAATTTAACGGCAAAAAGATCGAGATACTCGACTATAAACTTGGTGATAAATCAAAAGAGGCAGCAGTTACACCTAAAAATGATTACACACCTTATTTGGGTAAGTATGTCGATATGGATGGCGGTCGGACATTTACTGTACTGGAAAAGGAAGGAAATTTATCGGTGGATATTCCCGGACAGATAGTGCTTCCTTTCAATCCGGAAAACGAGAAAGGAAGATGGTATTGCAAAATCGCGCCACAAATTAATATAGTTTTTAACAAGGATGAAAAAGGTAAGGTAAACGAAATGATATTTCATCAGATCGTACCTCTTACGAAGAAGGCAGATACTGTAGAATTTAAACAGGATGTTCCTAAAGAATTTATTCCGTACATGGGTAAGTATTTGCTTGCTGCAGCAAATAGCGAATTTAGCGTACTTGTGGAAAATGGCAATCTGGCTGTATATGATCCGGGAAGAAAAGATACGGTCGGATTACAAAAACCGGACGCGGAGGGCGGATGGCTTGATGAGTATAACAAAAATACCATTTATTTTGTTAAAAATGCAGAAGGTAACGTCATTGATATGAAAATTGATGTGACGCTGAAGTTTAAGCGGGGAGAATTCGCCTCAGATATTTTTGATAAAGCGATTGAATCTGAAGGAATTGAGTCGGCTCTCGGGAAATACGACGTCTTAAAAAATACAAACACAGATGAGATAATATTCACTGAGGGATCATTCAACCAGCTGGGCTACAAGTACCTGACCGCTGGAAAATTAAAAGAGGCAATTGAATTGTTTAAACTGAATGTGCGGGCACATCCGGAATCCTTCAACGTGTATGACAGTCTGGGGGAAGCCTATATGAAGAACGGTGAAAATACACTTGCGATTGAAAATTACAAAAAATCATTGGAATTGAATCCGAAAAACGAAAACGCCCAAAAAATGCTGGAAACGATCGGAGCAAAATGAGCATCGATTTAAGGTGGAACATTTATTAAAAGTATGTGTCTAAAGTGTAGGAAACATAAAATGAGGTAAAATTATGAAACACATACTATCTTTAATGGGGGCAAGACCAATGATCCAAATATACTAATTTATCTATGGATCACTTTTCGGGGGGCATGTCAAAACTGGAAAAAGGAATCATCCCTCTCCAGGAAGCTTTGAAGGATTCTAGTGCGGAAGTGAGGCGGGCGGCCGTTCTAGCGTTAATGGAATTCCGATCGGAAAAAACAATTAACGCTCTGCGGGGTGTGTTGAAAGACAAGGATTTTGAAGCGCGGATGTACGCGGAAGAAGCCTTGAAGAAAATCGGATCCAGGGGAATGATTGAGTAAGCTCCTGAAAAGTTGGGGATAAGCGTACTGTTCAGAATTTGATCGATGGGAAAGATTCGATCTCGGGCTTTACCATGGACCTCATCAGCAAATGAAGAGATAAGGAGATAACCCTATGAAGTATATGCTGTGCAAACACAGAGTAAAAGATTATTCCATGTGGCAGAAAACATTTTCATCACATAGGGAAGCTCAGGAAAAAGCGGGACTTAACTTGCTTTACCTTTTCCGTGACACAACTGATGAAAACCATATCATTTATTTATTTGCCCTGAAAGATCCGAATGCTGCAATGGCATTCACGAAAACTCCGGATGCCCGGGAAGCCGGAGAAATATCAGGTGTGATCGGTGAACCGGAAATATTAATTCTAAGCGATGAATTGATCGTGTAATCCTCACCCCGTCCATTCGTCCACAGTATTGCCTTTTTTACAATAGTTATTTCCGTAAATAGCACGGTTCGCCAAATTGTATTTGGCGCATGGGATTCCTATATTTACGCCAACACTTCGGAACGGACAATCAGCATTGCAACAGAATGAAATTTAATATGGAGACGCAAAGCCGGTTTGAACAGGTGGCACCCGATCAACTCCGGATCCGAGAGGGCGGAGGATGCCTGTCAATCTTCGGTATTCCTTTCTTCATTGCTGGGATTTTTACGACACTCATCGGATTAAGAATTATACCGGTCGAGAATGAAGCAGATATTCCATCCTGGTCGTGGATAATAATCGTTCTGATGGGATTAATATTTACGGGCGTGGGGGGTGTGCTTGTATTTGGGCGCAGATGGGTAATTCTCGATATCAGCAGGGGCACAATAGTAAAGTACTGGGGACTCCTGGTTCCGATGAAACGGACTGAGCTGAGCCTGCATTTGTATGATGCTGTACTTCTCCGGTTCGATCCCGGAGATTCGGATTCTGCCGATCGTTACAGTATCGTTCTGAGGGCAAAGGATGGAAGCGACGGGCTGGTGTTATACGGCTCTACGCAATACGGGAACTCGCATGAACAGGCTGTACTTGTCGCAGAGTTCCTAAAACTTCCGCTCGTAGACGCATCGACAGACCATGAATCTGTTATTGATTCACACCTTGTGGATCAGTCCTTCCATGGTGAACCGGGTGAAAAGAAAGATGATTACCCGGCCGCAACAAGACCTGCCGTACTCCAAACCCAGATTCAGGAATCGGCTTCTGAGGTACAGATTATAATTCCGGATAAGGTTTTTAAACCAGTAAAACTTATCAGATATATATTTCCCGCCTTTATCCTCATCATCATAGTGCCTCCATTCGTGTCGTTTTTCCGGCAAACCGATACTCCGGATATAGTTGAAAAAGTATTCATTGTGATTGCAATCCTTTTTTTGGGTATAATCCCGCTCTTCGGATTGGTGTCCTCAATCATTCGTGCCCGCAAAAGCCGCACGATCGTGACAGCCAATGCTGAAGGCGTCAAAATTGAATATTGCGGAATCCTGCAAACGAAAACGAACCATATCCCGGTAACAGATATTCTCGGACTTGATTACAGCACCACTCAGACTGTGTTAGGATCTGTTCGCACGAAAATGGCACGCCACGGTACGAGGAACCAGTCACTGGATTATAAATCAATGGGGTACGATGGAAGCACGCCTCGCTGGCTCACCTTTATTCAGAAATTGGTAAAATCAAAGGGGATCATAGTGAAATGCAGGAGCGGATTGGTAACCTTCGGCGCAGGGCTACCAGATGAGGAGGTAACTTATATATTTTCGATTATTACAAGAGTACTTGGGAAGAAAGCATAGAGTGAGTAGTGAGCAATGACTAAAAATGTAGAAATCAAAGTTATTGTCATTTGTCAATTGTCAGTGGTCATTCGTAGTTTTCACACATTTCTTTACTTCCCGTACTATACTTAATGACAAATGACTAATGACCGATGACTTTTTTTACAAAGTACGAAGTACAAAGAACAATGTACAAAGTACGAAGTACAAATTACAAACAACAATTTGAGAGATACAAAGTCATGTCAAACAACACTTTTAAACGCAGAGACTTCATCAAGACTCTTCTTGGCGGTTTTGCGGTCGGTTCGATCGACTGGAGTGCATTTCCTCGTGGACATCAATCGCAGCAAGGGAAGGATACGTTCGACGCAATTATCATCGGTGCCGGGCTCGGGGGTCTAAGCTGCGGTGCGGCTTTTGCACGGCAGGGATTCAAACCGCTCGTCCTTGAACAGCACTCCAAACCGGGCGGTTATGCAACGACATTCATACGAAAGGATTTTACTTTCGATGTCTCACTTCATTCTACATCGGTTGGCGAGAGAAATGGTCTGCGTAACCTGATCGATGGTTTCCCTGAGATATCTGACATTGAGTTTGTGCCACACCCGAACCTCTTTCGGGTAATCTACCCTGAGCATGATATCCGTGTCCCGCAGAAGAATTTTCAGGAATATATCTTGATACTTACAAAACATTTCCCAGAAGAGAAAACGGGCATTGAGGGTATCTTTGCGGATATGAAAGGACTCTCAGAAGACATTTCGAAGTTGTCTGGATTAAAAAATCAGCCAAATATGAGCACATTCCCCGTGGATTATCCGTATCTCTTCAAGAGCATGGGAAAAACATGGGGAGATTTGGTCAATGCACGCATCACAAATCAGAAACTGCGGACACTCGTTTCATCGCTCTGGGGATATTACGGCTTACCACCGTCAAAGCTTTCGCCGTTTTACTATGCGCTTCCAACTTACGGTTACCTTATGCAGGGGGGATATTATCCAATCGGTAAATCGCAGAAAATAAGCAATGCACTTGCCGGAATCATTACGGAACGCGGAGGAACGGTGAAGTTGAATTCACGTGTAAAAGAAATAATGATCAAAGATCATGCTGCGATTGGTGTCAGAACTGATGGGGGTGACGAATACTTTGCGCGGGTTGTTGTTTCTAACGCGAGTGCTCACAGTACATTCTTAAAAATGATGAATGAGCAGGAATACCTGAAGGATTATATCGATCAAATGAACGGATACAGTGTAAGCCTTTCGTGTTTTCAGGTATATCTCGGTCTAAAATCCGACCTGGTAAAACAAAACGGTATTAAGGATACGGAAATATTTTACAATTCCGGATACGATATTGAAGCCGACTATCAGGCGTGCCGGACTGCAGATTTTAATGATCCTGGTTATGGGCTCACTGTTTATGATAATCTTTATAAGGGGTATTCTCCGGAGGGGAAGAACACTCTAAACATTCTTCTTCTACAGGGATACGAAAATTGGGAGAAGTACGAGAATGATTATTTCGCCGGCAGGAAGGATTTATACACCATCGAGAAGAAACGTATGGCCGATATATTAATAGATAAAGTTGAAAAAACCTTATTACCCGGTTTGCGCAAAGAAATTGAAGTGATGGAAATCGGTACACCCCTGACAAACGTCAGGTACACCGGCAATTATCGCGGCGCAGTATATGGATGGGACCAAACACTGAATAATTCCGGCAACAGCAGGATAGGGCATAAGACACCTATCAAGAATCTCTACCTCGCAGGTGCTTGGAGTAAGCCCG
Source organism: uncultured Chlorobiaceae bacterium (assembly GCA_964354485.1). Classification (GTDB taxonomy): domain Bacteria; phylum Bacteroidota; class Ignavibacteria; order UBA10030; family SZUA-254; genus CAYGXH01. The sequence continues at coordinate 15,842 of CAYGZY010000104.1, forward strand.
GCCATGGCTACGGAGCGGTGATACCCAGCGGATTAGAATGTTTTGCAGAAATAATGAAGGGGTGGTGAGGGAGCAGAGAGCAAAACACAAAGTACAAAGAACCAATAACCAATTTGCCCGAACCTTGCGAAGGTTTGTTAAGCTGAAGCAGAGTTAACCTTCCAAGGTTTGCTAGGGACTCATTGCTCACAGCTCACACCTCAGCGCCAACACCTCTATGCTCTCAGCTCTACGCTTAACGACAAATGACAACTGACACTATTTTTAATAGTCCAAATGACAAATGACCGTTGACTAATGACCCGCCTGCGTTTCGGGCATGTACTAGTAAACTCCCGCCTACGCTTCGCTTCGGCGGGTAAATCGGCGGGCAAGCCAATTACTAAGCATACTGGAAGGAGTCGTTGCGATGCATTATCTTTTATTTTACGATGTTGGACCGGACTATGTCCAACGCAGAAATGAATTCAGGAAAGAACATCTGGCGCTTGCATGGGAATCTCATTCGAAAGGGGAACTTATACTCGGTGGCGCACTTGCCGATCCGGTGGATGGTGCAATTCTATTATTCAAAGGCGATTCACCGGCGATAGCTGAACGTTTTGCAGCGGTGGATCCTTATGTAAAAAACGGACTCGTAAAAAAGTGGCGGGTACGTGCCTGGACAACAGTAGTTGGGGATATGGCGGCATCACGCGTATTTCCCTGAATAAGAATTGAGTCGAGAATCATCTCCGATTATTTGTCATATCTGAAAAAAATAAAACCCTGGTGGCTGCTTGTTAGTCACCAGGGTTCCGAACTATAAAAGGTAACACTCCCCATTACCTTTTACCCCATTTCCCTAATCCACAATAATAGAGGAGAACTACCTACATACATATATCGTTGCATTTCACCTGAGATGCAGAATTTTTTTTAAAAAAATATATTGCGAAATATCCAAAATATTAAGGTATGTTTCCCGAAAAGCCCTATAAATGGAACACAGATGACACAGAAAAAGCACAAGATTAACACAGATATTTATCTGTGCTCCATATCTTTAATTTCCCGCATTAAAAATTTTCCTGTGTACGAATTCGGATTCCGGGCAACCTCCTCCGGCGTTCCTTCTGCAACTATCTTCCCGCCTTCATCACCACCCTCAGGACCGAGATCAATAATCCAATCGGCTGTTTTGATGACGTCCATGTTATGTTCAATCACGATGACGGTATTGCCCTTGTCGACGAGTTTCATGAGGACGGAAAGGAGCATCCTCGTATCTTCGAAATGCAATCCTGTTGTGGGCTCATCCAGGATATAAAGTGTTTTTCCGGTTCCAACTTTGGAGAGTTCTGTAGAGAGTTTGACCCGCTGAGCTTCACCGCCCGAGAGTGTCGTAGCCTGCTGACCGAGACGTATGTATCCGAGCCCGACATCGTGCAATGTGTCGAGCTTACGGCGTATTCGAGGAATGTCCCTAAATAGTTCGATCGCTTCATCAACAGTCATAGCCAGAGCATCGGCAATGGATTTACCTTTGTAGAGGATTTCGAGTGTCTCACGGTTATACCGCTTCCCCTTGCAGACGTCGCAGGTAACGTAGACATTGGGAAGGAAATTCATTTCAATCTTTCTTACACCGTCACCCTCGCATCCGTCGCATCTGCCCCCCTTTACATTGAAGCTGAATCGCCCGACCTTATAGCCCCGAATCTTTGCCTCGGGGAGCTGTGCATATAGATCGCGTATGAATGTGAACAGACCTGTATACGTTGCCGGATTTGATCGGGGGGTCCGGCCAATAGGAGATTGGTCGATGTCGATGACCTTGTCCAGCTTCTCCAATCCTTCCACTGATCCGTGGGGGAGAGGAACTTCTTTCGAATCGTAGAATTTTTTTGCAAGTATTCTGTATAGAGTATCTGCGATCAGGGTCGATTTCCCGGAACCGCTCACACCGGTGATACAGATAAACGTTCCGAGTGGAAATACAGCAGTGATAGACCGGAGATTGTTTCCGGTGCAGTCATTAAGCCGAAGGACGGAGCCATTTCCTTTACGTCGGGCATTAGGGAGTTCAATCATCTTCTTGCCGCTGAGATATTGTCCGGTTAACGATTGAATCGGCTCCTGCCGGTTTTGCATACTTATGGTTTCGCTCTTTTTAATTAATCTGGATGGTTTTCCGGTTGTAACGAGGTAACCACCATGCTCGCCTGCTCCGGGTCCCAGGTCGACGATGAAGTCGGCGCTGGTTATCATTTCCCGATCATGTTCTACTACAATTACCGTGTTTCCGAGGTCCCGGAGGTTCTTGAGACTATCGATAAGTTTAAGGTTGTCTCTCTGGTGCAGTCCGATGCTCGGCTCGTCGAGAATATAGAGAACACCTACTAGCTGTGAACCAATTTGCGTGGCAAGGCGTATCCTCTGGGCTTCACCGCCCGACAGCGTTCGGGCAGAGCGGTCGAGCGTTAGATAATTGAGTCCTACGTTCATAAGGAACTGCAGCCGCTGCTGAATCTCTATGATGATTTGATGCGATATTTTCTCCTGCCTCGGAGTGAGTTTCAGCGAGGCAAAGAATGAACCGGCATGACGAATGGAAAGTTTGACAATTGTGTCGATATTCGTAGAAGCGGAAGTTCGCGCATCATAAAGCCGAACGGCAAGACTTTCTTTCCTTAGTCTTCCTCCCATGCAGGCATGGCACAGCTTTGTACTCATATATGATTCAATCCACTGACGCATGCCGTCTGAAGAGGTCTCTTCGTAGTAGTGCTGAAGCGTCTTGATGAGACCGCTGTATCTCTGTCTGTACGTTACCGTTCTTCCTGTCGGGTAGGTGTATAGAATATCGATTTTTTCATTGCCCGCACCGTAGAGGAGGAGATCAATATGTTTCTGCGCAAGTTTACCGACCGGTTTTTCAAGACTTATGTCGTATGCTTTTGTTACCGCACGGACCTGACTCCAGAGCCATGTGTCACGCGGTTTTCCAAGCGGCGTCAATCCTTCTTTATTAATAGAGAGAGTCTTGTCGGGCATGATGAGACGCGTATCGAACTCCTTCATTTCGCCCAGGCCGTTGCAAACCGGGCATGCACCGTACGGTGAATTGAAGGAAAAAGAATTCGGCGCCGCTTCATCGTAACTTATGCCGCAATCGGGACATGCCAGGTGCTGACTGTAAAGGTGGTCAGCTCCATCAGAGTTTACAATCACTATGCCTGAGCCCATCTGAATAGCTGTTTCAATGGATTCGGCAATTCGTGACCTCATGCCGTGCTGTACACTTACTCTGTCGACAACCACCTCAATGGTATGAATTTTAAACCTGCTGATCTGCATCCCTTTCCGGATCTCGCGTATCTCGCCGTCGACCCTGACCCGGAGGAATCCGTCGCGGATGATTTTTTCAAACAACTCGCGGTAATGACCTTTTCTGCCTCGAACGAGGGGAGCAAGAATGAGGATCGCAGTCGCTTCCGGGTAATCTATAACTGCATTGATAATCTGATCGACCGATTGCTTCCTGACTATTTTGCCGCAATTGTAGCAGTGCTGAGTGCCGACTCGCGCAAAAAGAAGTCTAAGATAATCGTAAATTTCCGTAACGGTTCCGACGGTGGAGCGGGGGTTATGAGATATTGATTTCTGTTCTATGGAGATCGCGGGACTCAAACCTTCGATGTAATCGACATCGGGTCTCTCCATTACGCCGAGAAATTGGCGCGCATACGCGGAAAGACTCTCAACATACCGCCGCTGGCCTTCCGCGTAGATTGTATCGAAAGCGAGGCTCGACTTACCGGAGCCTGATAATCCGGTAATGACAATAAGTTGATCGCGGGGCAGTTCGACGTCGATGTTCTTCAGATTGTGGACGCGTGCGCCCTTAACAATAAGTTTATCCTGCTGCACAATATTAAACTTAAAAAGTTTGGTCGTATTTATAAAAATCTCGATTCGGTACAGTGTCGCTCCTTACGGAGCTTGATGCATTCCATTTATTTTGCTATAGACATGTCGTTCCCGCCAACTGGTGCGACAATTCAAGCAGGCGGGCAAGCATACGGAACTCGTCTCCAAATAATAGGTTGCTATTTTATCAGCTCCGTAGGAGCGAAATATTTATAGCAAAAGTCAAAATAAAGCTAATAGCTCCAGGGGAGCGGTACAATCCTGAATGAGAATGTGTTCGTCTTTGTCTGTCAAATTCATTGTTCCGCTCCTGACGGAGCTTCCCCCCTCTCTATTTTATTTCTATAAACATTTCGTCCCTACGGGACTCGCTTCAGATTAAATAGACATCCCGATCCATCTGATTATGGTACCAATTCAATATGGTGGGTAACCTACAGGACTCCGATTAATAAATGTAATAACACCCTAGCTCCGTAGGAGTGTCATGTTTATAGCAAAGGTCAAAATAAAGCTAATCGCTCCAGGGGAGCGGTACAATATAAAAAATCGATGAGGTACGGAAAATATACGCGAAAGTAAAGTATTAAATGAATAACCGAAATGCAAAAAAGAAGCAGTCTATATGCCTCCGTGCATTATATTAAGCACATTTAGTGGCAAAAACCAGTTCTTCCTACTGGCTATGGACTTGTCGTAAATATTGATGTATATGCAGCACCAAGCTGAATACCGCCCTTTGAACGCACGCTGCGCGAGATACCGATTAGAAATGTCGTATTCGGCGGAAGCGGAGCGTTTGTGGGATAATAGTAGAAGTAATTTGAGTTTTCGGTGAATTCAAAACGTCCTTGAATGCCGGGAACATTAAATGCTGTCCTGATCGTTCCCGTATCGATCAGTGAGTTGAAGTACACCTCAATGCGGAAGAGGAACCGGGTAACGTTTCGCTGATTTTGATATGGTGAGGTTAAAATTACCCTGAAGATGTCGGTCCTAAAGTTAT
>CAYGZY010000105.1:0-12273 GCA_964354485.1 uncultured Chlorobiaceae bacterium
GAGAATCGATATGTCACGAATCGGACGAAAACCAATTTCAATAATCAAAGGCGTTAAGGTCGAAAAAAAGGACGAACTCATCAGAGTAACCGGCCCGAAGGGCGAGCTATCCGCACGAATTCCACCGGCAATCACGGTCGAAATCAAGGGCGATGAAGTACTCGTCACGCGCTCCTCATCTGAGAAGCCGATGTGTGCTCTCCATGGTACATGGCGCGCTCTGATCAATAATATGGTAAAGGGCGTGAGCGAAGGATTTCAGAGGAAACTCGAGATCGTGGGTGTGGGATACAAAGCCGAAATGAAAGGGAAGCGTATACAGCTCGCACTGGGATATTCGCATCCGATTTTATTTGAACCGCCGCTCGGTATAAAAATTGAAGTCCCGATTCCAACCAACATCCTGATATCCGGAATCAACAAGCAGGTTGTCGGACAGGTTGCGGCGGAACTGCGCTCCTTCCGCCCACCGGAACCGTATAAAGGGAAGGGTGTAAAGTACGAAGGTGAATACATCAGACGGAAAGCAGGAAAAACAGCAGCGACTGCAGGAGCCAAGGTATGATAAAGAAATCGACAAAAGTACAACGTGCAAAAGTAAAGCGTCGTATCAGGAAAAAAATTTTCGGTACACTCGAGTGCCCGCGGTTGACGATCTACCGGAGTTTACATCATGTGTATGCACAACTGATCGATGACGCTCAATCACACGTCATCGCGGCTACTTCCACACTTTCTCCGGAGGTGCGGGACGAAGTGAAATCACTCAAGAGTAAAAAGGAAATCGCGAAGCGAGTGGGTGCGGCAATAGCCCAGAAAGCCCTTAAGAATAATGTGAAGAAGGTCGTATTCGACCGTAGCGGATATGCGTACCACGGGATCGTGAAATCACTTGCCGATGGTGCGCGGGAAGCCGGCTTGAAATTCTGATCAGGCTGTGACCGGACCGGACAACGGGTGTTGCCGGGTCGTCTAATGGCAGGACAGCGGCCTTTGGAGCCGTCAGTAGAGGTTCGACTCCTCTCCCGGCAGCGGATGTGTTAAGCAATATTAATGGAGTAAATCATTGGCAAAGATAAAAGCAGGTGAATTAAATTTAAAGGATCGACTCGTTGCCATCAATCGGGTCGCGAAAGTCGTCAAGGGCGGACGGCGGTTCAGCTTCAGCGCCATCGTTGTGGTAGGGGACAGCGCCGGACATGTCGGTATTGGACTCGGGAAAGCAAACGAAGTTCAGGATGCCATCTCCAAAGGGATCGATGACGCAAAGAAGAATGTGGTAAGAGTTACCATTCTCCACGGAACCATTCCGCATTCGATCATCGGAAAATACGGTGCATCTCGGGTTCTCCTGAAACCCGCCTCGCCGGGTACCGGACTGATTGCAGGGGGCGGCATACGTGCAGTCCTTGAATCAGCAGGCGTCAAAGATGTTTTGACAAAGTCGATTGGCTCCTCAAACCCTCATAATGTCGTTAAAGCAACGATGCAGGCGCTGCTGAATTTAACCGACGCCAGAACCATGGCTTCGCGCAGGAGCATGTCTATGCAGGAGCTGTTCGGTATAGAATCTTCCACAAAAGAAATGTAATTGAGAGAATATGTCAGCAACGAAATTGAAAATTACACAGGTCGTCAGCCAGATCCATACATTGAAGAAGCATAAAGCGACGATCAAGGCGCTCGGATTAGGCAGACCGAATTATTCGGTTGTCAAAATAGACACGCCTCAACTCCGCGGAATGCTTAATTCGGTAAGGCATCTGGTAAAAGTTGAAGAGGTGAAATAATAATCATGGCACCAGTAACATTAAGCAGTTTACGCTATGCGAAAGGTTCGCGCAGACGAATCAAGCGGATCGGACGCGGTCAGGGGTCGGGGCACGGCGGGACGTCTACACGCGGTCACAAGGGCGAGGGAGCCCGGGCCGGTACGCATTACAGAGCGTGGTTTGAGGGTGGTCAGATGCCGCTCATCCGAAGAGTACCAAAATTCGGATTTCATAATCCTTTCAGGAAAGAGTACCAGGTCGTAAACGTCGGGACAATCGGTTTATTGATCGAAAAGGGTAAACTCTCCGAGGGGAAGGTAAATCCTGAAATTCTGTACACACTCGGCGCAATATCGAAAAAAAACGTACCCGTGAAAATTTTAGGCAACGGTGACGTCAAGGGAAAAATGGAAGTCACTGCACATTCGTTCAGTCAATCGGCGTTGCGTAAGATTGAAAATGCCGGCGGGAAAGTAATCACAATATCTCGGTCAACCACGTAAGGCAGAATGGCAAAGCTTAGCGAAAGTTTTCGGAATATATTTAAAATACATGAACTGCGCCAGCGAATTCTCTTCACCGCTGGAATACTGATCGTAGTCAGGTTCGGATCGCACATCACCCTTCCCGGAGTTGATGCGAGAGTTCTGTCCGAAGTTATGCGGAATCAGACTTCGAACACGCTCTTCGGTTTGTATGACCTCTTCGTCGGAGGCGCTTTCAGTAACGCAGCTATTCTTGCACTCGGCATCATGCCCTACATCAGCTCTTCAATCATCATTCAGCTCCTGGGGGCGGTCATTCCCTACTTCCAGAAACTTACGAAGGAAGGAGAAGAGGGACGCAAGAAAATCACACAGCTCACAAGGTACGGAACTGTCTTTATCTCCATGCTGCAGGCATGGGGGGTTAGCGTACAACTTATGAGCCTTAATGCAGGCGGACTTTCCATCATACCGCAGGCGGTTCAGGGAGTATACTGGCAGTTTTCGACAATGGTTGTTCTCACGGCGGGCACAATATTTCTCATGTGGCTGGGTGAGCAGATTACCGAGAGAGGAATCGGAAACGGTATTTCACTTATCATTTTTATCGGGATCATCGCCCGTTTTCCCAATGCGCTTCTCGATGAGTACCAGCTGGTCAGTTCGGGCGCCCGCGGTCTGATCATCGAACTCATCATTCTAGTTTTCATGGCTCTCATAGTTGCGGGTGTCGTTGCTGTCACGCAGGCGACTCGAAGAATTCCCGTGCAGTACGCGAAGAGGGTTGTCGGCCGGAAAATTTACGGCGGCGTTACACAATATATTCCCATGCGCGTAAATACTGCAGGCGTCATGCCGATCATATTCGCACAAGCAATCATGTTTATTCCAAATACGATACTGACGTTTTTCCCGGAAAGTGAATTTCTTCAAACGGTCGGGGGGTACTTCAATTACACTTCCATTACGTACTCGATGGTGTACGCTTTGATGATCATCTTTTTTACATATTTTTATACTGCCGTTGCCTTCAATCCGAAGGATGTCGCAGAAAATATGCAGAAGCAGGGCGGCTTCATTCCGGGGATACGGCCGGGTAAAAACACATCGGATTTTATCGATAATATTCTGACGAAGATCACTCTCCCGGGTTCAATATTCCTGGCGATCGTTGCGATTCTACCCGCATTCATGATTCGAATGGGTGTGACTTCCAATTTTGCAAGTTTCTTCGGCGGCACCAGCCTGCTGATCGTTGTTGGTGTGGGACTCGATACGCTTCAGCAGATTGAATCCCATCTGCTCATGCGTCACTACGACGGATTCATGAAGAGCGGAAAGCTGAAAGGCCGCCGGCTCTGATTCCTGAGAATGGCCAAAGCGATTATCAAGAAGACTGAAGATATTCAGTATATAAGAGAAAGCTGCCGGATCGTTGCTCATGTACTCCGGTTGCTGCGAGAAATGGTCCGGCCCGGAATACCGACAAAGGAATTGGATGTTTTCGCAGAAGAATTTATCCGGTCACAGGGCGGTGAGCCGGCGTTCAAGGGATACGGTTCGGATAAGAGCAACCTGTTCCCTGCATGTTTGTGTATTTCGATAGACGATCAGGTCGTCCACGGCATTCCCGATAATCGCATTTTGCGTGAGGGTGAAATAGTTTCGATTGATGTCGGAGTGAAAAAAAGAGGTTTCTACGGCGACGGTGCATGCACTTTTCCGATCGGCATCGTAAGTAATGAAAAGTCGAAACTTCTTCGCATAACCGAAGAATCGCTGTACAAAGGTATTGAACACGCACACGCTGGAAATCACATCCACGACATTTCAGCAGCGATACAGGAGCATGTTGAAGCGGAAGGATTTTCAGTCGTAAGAGATCTCGTGGGCCACGGCATCGGCCGCAGTCTGCACGAGGAACCGCCTATCCCGAATTTTGGTGAACGGGGTACCGGAATCCTCCTTCAGGCAGGAATGACACTCGCAATCGAACCGATGATCAACGCGGGGACATTTCGTGTGAAAGTTGATGCAGACGGGTGGACAGTCAGAACAGCGGACGGAAAACCCTCTGCTCATTTTGAGCATACAGTATTGATTACGGAAAATGGACCGGAAATACTCACAACATAAAAGGTGCGATGGCTAAGCAAGGGCCGATAACAATGGATGGTGTCATCACCGATACCCTGCCTAATGCCATGTTCCGCGTGAAGTTGGATAACGGACATGATATTCTTGCTGTTATATCCGGGAAAATGCGGATGCATTATATTAAGATACTGGTCGGAGATAAAGTGACTATAGAGATGTCACCGTACGACCTGACCAAAGGGCGTATTACGTATCGGTATAAGTAAGAGGAAAGTTTATGAAGGTACGATCATCAGTAAAACGTTTGTGCGAAAATTGTAAAATTGTCCGGCGGAAAGGCGTGTTACGTGTCATCTGCAAAAATCCGAAGCATAAGCAGCGACAAGGATAACCGTCGGTCGGCAACAGAAGAATATTTGAAAGGGTAAAGTAGAGTGGCTCGTATAGCAGGTATTGATTTACCGAAGACGAAGAGAACAGAAATCGGACTTACCTATATTTATGGAATAGGTCGGACGAGTGCGCAGAAGATTCTCGATGCCGCAGGGATCAGTTACGATAAGCGTGTCAGCGAGTTGACAGACGATGAAGTTGCAAAGATTCGTTCGATCGTCACTTCTGAGTATAAAATCGAGGGTGCCTGCCGCGCAGAAACCCAGATGAATATCAAGCGTCTCATGGATATAAACTGCTACCGGGGATTGCGGCACCGGAAAGGACTCCCCGTCCGCGGGCAGAGAACCCGGACGAACGCACGGAGCAGGAAAGGAAAGCGGAAGACGGTGGCAGGCAAGAAGAAGGCGATCGCGAAGAAGTAATCATCAAATGAGAAAGTGAAATCAGCATGGCAAAGCCAGGTACAACTGCCGCCCCGACGGCTGTAGTAAAAAAGAAAAAGAAGATTCAGGTTGATGTTACGGGAAAGGCTTTTCTTAAGGCAACATTCAACAACGTTATAGTGACAATAACAGATGTCTACGGAAATGTCATCAGCTGGTCTTCCGCAGGGCGAAACGGATTCAAGGGTTCACGGAAGAACACACCGTTTGCCGCTCAGGTAACAGCGGAAGCCGCGGCAAAGGAAGCGTATGATCTGGGCTTACGGAAGGTGGAAGTGTACGTAAAGGGTCCGGGATCGGGCCGCGAGGCAGGGATCAGGTCGCTGCAGACGTCCGGTCTTGAGATCCTGAGTATCCGTGATATCTCGCCGATTCCACACAACGGCTGCCGTCCGCCGAAAAAACGTCGCGTGTAACAAAGTATTTCATGTATTTCATGTAAGGAATTTATGGGTCGTTATCTTGATGCAAGTTGCCGACTATGTCGGCGGGAAAGACAAAAATTATTTCTCAAAGGTACAAAGTGCTTCACAGAAAAATGTCCGGTTGAAAGGCGCGCATATCCTCCGGGCGAGCACGGACAAAGCAGGCGCCAGAAGATATCGGAATACGGTGTACAGCTCAGAGAAAAGCAGAAGATCCGGCGCATGTATGGTCTGCAGGAAGTTCAATTCCACAACTACTTTGAGAAGGCTCTATCACAACCGGGTCGGACAGGTGAAAACCTGATAAAACTACTCGAACGTCGTTTCGATAACGTCGTTTACCGCCTGGGATTTGCTCCCTCCCGGAAATCCGGACGTCAGCTTATTCTCCATAGACATTTCACGGTTAACAGCACCGTGGTGAATATTCCGTCGTTTCAACTGAAGGCCGGCGATGTCATCCACGTTATTGATAAGAGCAAGAAACTCGAAATCATCCACTCCTCGATGAAGAGGATGAAGGATAATGCGATGCTGCCATGGTTGAGTCTTGATAAGGCTACGGTGTCGGGGACCTTCCTGACCGTTCCTGAACGCGCAGATGTTCCTCTCAATGCCAATGAACAGCTAGTAGTTGAATTCTATTCGAAGTAAATAAAAGCATAATCCCGAAATTCGTTCGTGTATAATCATTTACGAAATGAACCTTAGGGGAGAAAACGGAATATGACTCTAACAAATTTTCAAATGCCTGAAAAAGTACAACTCGATGAAGCGAGTTACACCAATACCTTCGGAAGATTTATACTCCAGCCTCTGGAAAAGGGGTATGGTGTCACGATCGGGAATGCTTTCCGGCGTGTACTCCTTTCATCGCTGAACGGTACGGCATTCACGGCAGTCCGGATTGAGGGAGTCCTCCACGAATTCTCCACCATAACCGGTGTTGTTGAGGATGTCTCTGAAATCATTCTGAACATAAAATCTGTCAGGATGAAACTGATCAATAAGAAATTGAACAAGGTTGTCGTGGATGTGAAGGGACCGATGAAATTCACGGCAGAGGATATCCAGAAAGCGAATCCGGAAATCGAAATCCTCAATCCGAATCAGCATATTGCTACAATCAACGCCGGTGCCGGTTTTGAGATCGAACTCCGGATTGGCCGCGGAAAGGGATATGTAACGGCTGAAGAAAATAAATCGCTTGATCAATCGGTCGATATAATATGCATCGATTCCATTTTCACGCCGATCAAGGTTGTGCGATTTACTGTGGAACCGACGCGCGTCGGTCAGCAGACCGATTTTGAAAAATTGGTGCTTGAAATTGAGACAGATGGCTCAATTGCACCGGATGACGCCCTCGCACAGGCGGCAGTTATTCTCAGGGACCACATCCAGTTATTTCTGAGTTTCAACATCGAGGCGGAGGCACACGAAGAATTGTATGAGAAGGATTCGGAATTCGAGCGGATACGCAAGATCCTGCAGATGTCTGTGGATGAACTCGAGCTCTCGGTCCGTTCCCATAATTGCCTCAAAGCCGCTAACATCAAAACGATCGCGGACCTCGTCAGACGGGATGAACCAGAGCTGCTTAAGTTCCGGAACTTCGGACGCAAATCTCTGGCAGAATTAACAGAGATTGTCGAGCAGTTTGGATTGAAATTCGGCATGGATGTCGATCGGTATCTGCACGACAGTACTCATTAACCATACAGCAAGCAGGATATTACATGCGCCACAGGAAATCAGGAAGAAAATTAAAGCGAACCGCAAGTCATAGAAAAGCCACACTCATTGCTCTATCGACGGCACTGCTGAAGAGCAAGAAGATCAAGACGACCATCGCAAAGGCAAAGGAGACCCGGACATTTATCGAGCCTCTGATCACAAAAGTGAAGAATGCAGTTGCTGCTGAAGGCGAGAAGAAAAACATTCACGTCCGGCGCGTTATCGGAAAGTATATTAAAGATCGGGACGCCATGAAAGAATTGTTTACCGAAATCGCACCCAAGGTGGCAAACAGGCCCGGCGGATATACACGGATCGTGAAACTCGGTCAGCGGTTCGGTGATGGTGCTGAAGTTGCGGTACTTGAACTTGTGGATTTTAATACCGGACAGGCGACGGCTAAGTCTGAAGCCAAACAGAAAGACAAGAAAGAAAAGAAAGAGATGAAGGCGAAGAAAGAGGTAGCAAAGAAAAAGGCGGAAGTAAAAGAAAAGGCAAAGAAAGAAGCCGAAACAAAATAATTCCAAACTCTGAAAAAATTTCGAGGGTTCACGTAGCTGTGAACCCTTTTTTTTGATACCTTGCGATTACATGGCTTAAACGTAGTAAACCTTCGCAAGGTTAATCAATCCCTCAGTTTTGTGAATCCCCGCTAAATTCCGTATTATAACCACACATATGGCATATTCATTTACAGAAATCGAAAAGAAATGGCAGAAATATTGGGACGACCACCAAACGTTCAAGGTCGTCGAAGATCCTGCAAAACAAAAACTCTATATCCTTGATATGTATCCATATCCATCAGGCGCTGGTTTGCACGTCGGTCACCCTGAGGGATATACGGCGACCGATATCTACTGCCGCTATAAACGGATGAATGGCTATAATGTACTTCATCCGATGGGATGGGATGCATTCGGACTGCCGGCCGAACGATACGCGATGCAAACCGGTGTCCACCCCCGGCTTACTACTCAGGAGAATATCGCGACATTTAAACGACAGATAAAAATGCTGGGACTGTCGTACGACTGGACTCGCGAAATCAGTACGACAGATCCTTCCTACTATAAATGGACGCAATGGATATTTTTAAAAATATATAATTCCTGGTACGACCATAAACTTGACAGGGCTCGTCCCATATCTGAACTCCCAATCCCGCCGGGATTGAAACAGCGAGAACAATACGAGTTCGTCCAAGCGCATCGACTCGCTTACCTTGCCGATATGCCTGTAAATTGGTGCGCGGAACTTGGAACTGTCCTCGCTAACGAAGAGGTCGACGAATGGGTGGGGAAGGGGTATTCGGTCGAACGGAAAATGATGCGCCAGTGGATGTTGCGCATTACCGAATATGCAGAACGGCTGGAAAATGATCTCGGCGACCTCGAATGGCCCCCGGGCATAATTGAGATGCAGAAGAATTGGATCGGTCGTTCGGAAGGCGCAGAAGTGGATTTTCCGATCGTCGGAAATAAATCCGCGATCCGGGTGTTTACGACCCGACCGGATACACTCTTTGGTGCGACTTACATGGTCCTGGCCCCTGAACATTCATTGGTTGATTCCGTAACAACAGCGGACAAGAGACCAGAAATTGATAAGTATCGCGAGCAGACCAAAAAGAAGAGCGAACTCGAACGTACTGCACTTGTAAAAGAAAAATCCGGGATATTCACAGGCGGATACACTCTGAATCCAACGACAAACAAAAAAATACCAATATGGATTGCTGATTATGTAATTTTGACATACGGAACAGGGGCTATTATGGCTGTGCCCGGTCACGATCAAAGGGATTATGAGTTCGCGCGCCAGTATAACCTTCCTATTGTGGAGGTAGTCTCAGGTGGTGATATATCTAAAGCAGCATATACGGAAGAGGGTACGGGAGTTAATTCGGCCAATGAGGAGGTATCACTTAATGGACTTCCGACAGCACATGCAAAAGTTCGTATTAATGATTGGTTAGAACAAAAAGGTTTCGGAAAACCATCCATAAATTATAAATTACGGGACTGGCTTTTTTCCAGGCAGCGTTATTGGGGTGAACCATTTCCATTGGTTTACCGTGAAGATGGGACTGTCATAGATTTACCAGAAAGTGAATTACCCATCATACTGCCCGAAAGTTCCTCCTATAAGCCCAGCGAAACCGGGGAATCGGCACTTGCTACAATACCGACCTGGGTCAATATGATTGATCCGTCAACCGGCCGACCTGTCCGCCGCGAAACTCATACAATGCCCCAGTGGGCTGGTTCATGTTGGTACTACCTACGGTTCATCGACCCTCACAACGACAAAGAATTTGTTTCAAAGGAAAAAGAACGATACTGGATGCCGATTGATCTCTATGTGGGCGGAGCGGAACACGCGGTACTTCATCTGCTCTATGCGCGATTCTGGCATAAAGTGTTGTACGATCTCGGTTACGTCTCCACAAAAGAACCATTTTCGCGATTGATCAACCAGGGAACAATCCTGGGCGAAGACGGTCAGAAAATGTCAAAGTCTCGTGGAAATGTCGTCAATCCGGATGATGTGGTGAAAGAGTACGGCGCCGATTCACTCCGGTTATTCGAAATGTTTATGGGACCCCTGACGGAGACAAAGCCATGGTCAACTCACGGCGTTGAAGGAGTTTACCGCTTCCTGAACCGTGTCTGGAGAATGATCGTGAATGAAGACGGTGGTCTCCATTCCTCAATCGTTGAGTCCTCACTCAGTGAAGATGATGAACGGTTACTGCATCAGACCATAAAAAAAGTGACACTGGATATCCAGGGATTCGCTTTTAATACGGCGATTTCACAGATGATGGTCTTTGTAAATGAATTTTTAAACAGGGATAAAAAACCAAAGAGGGCAATGGAAACCTTTATTTTTCTTCTTTCGCCGTTTGCTCCCCACATCGCAGAAGAATTGTGGCATAAGCTTGGTCATACAGCATCCCTTGCTTATGAACCTTGGCCCCGGTACGATGAATCGAAAGCAGAAGCTGTGACTGTCGAAATCGTCGTGCAGGTCAACGGAAAAGTGCGAACAAAATTCTCCGTTCAGAAAGATATTGGAGAAGATCGATTGCGGAGCATGGTTCTTAACGATGAGAAGGTAAAACGATATCTCGACGGAAAACAAGTTATAAAAATCGTGGTTGTGAAAAACAAGCTCGTGAGCCTCGTCGTCAAATAGACAATGGTTAATCTTTCTGTCATAGTCATAACGTACAATGAAGAAAACAACATCGAGCGTTGTCTCCGGAGTTTGAAATTCGCCGACGAGATAATCGTCGTGGATTCTTTCAGTACAGATTCTACGGTCGAAAAAGCGCGGCAGTTCACGGATCAAATTATTCAGCATGAGTACGACGGCGATATTGCTCAGAGGGTGAGAGGCTTTTCCGTGGCGAAGGGTGACTGGCTCATGTATGTCGACGCCGACGAGGAAGTATCGGTCGAATTGAAAGAAGAGATGCTGAGAATCATAAGGGGGAAGGATTCCGCCGATGGATATTTCATAGTCAGGAAGGTCTTTTCGTTGGGTAAGTGGATCATGCATGGGGGATGGTTTCCGGATCATTCTTTCCGGCTGTTCCGACGAGACCAATACATACCGGAATATGCAGAGGTACATGGCGGCTTTACAACGAAGGGGCATCCTGAAATCATGGGTGGTTTTCTCCTCCATTATTCATATCCAACGATTAATGACTACCTGAGAAAGATGAACGATTATACTTCGCTTCAGGTATCGAACAAGCTGAAAACCGACAAAGTGGAATCGGTTGGTATCATGAAAATTATTTTCAGTCCGATGTCACATTTTTTTCGTAGATATATCTCGCAAAAAGGATATAAAGATGGAAAGGTCGGATTCGTCCTGGCAGTGCTCAGTGCTATTTCGACTCTGGCTCTTTATTCTAAATTGTGGGAGTATCTGCATAAAAAAAGGAAGGATGTGCCTCTGCCACCCGTAACGAATGCGGAGGTGCGTCGGTCCAGGGAACAGTATTACTCTACGTGAACGAAATGTAGTATGCGGGGTTTTAAAACCATATATCTTTCAATTTTTTTGTCTTCATGATATCGTGAAATGAACGAATATTTACGCATACTGAACTTTGTGCGTCCGTACTGGAAACGAGTCTTTGCATCCGTATCCAGCACGTTTCTTTCCTCACTGTTTAACGGCTTTTCGATATACCTGTTCATACCTCTGCTTGATATGCTTTTCAATCCGCAGAAATTGATGCAATCACAAGGCACAGGCGAGAGTGTTTATGTTCCTGAAGGAATCACCGCCTTTTTTACAAATCTGAAAGATCAGTTCTTGGATTACATTTTCGGCGGCGGTCAGATGGATGCACTGCTGAAAATATGCATAATTGTCTTTCTCGCTTTCTTCCTGAAGAACTTCTTCGGATACCTCCAGTCATACATCATGAGTTCTGTCGAAGAAGGAGTAATACGCGACATCAGAAACAGCGTATATCGGCATCTACATGAGCTACCGCTGGGTTATTTCACAAACGAAAGAACAGGTGATCTTATTTCCCGCATCACGAATGATGTAGCACTTGTGAACGGGGGCATAAGCGCATTGTTCGTTACAATGATCCGTGATCCTCTTCTCATCATTGTTTTTCTGGCCCTCGCACTTTCAATAAGTTGGCAGTTAGTCCTTATTTCACTGGTCGTATTCCCGTTTGTTTTGTCAATTATTGGATGGATTGCCGTACGGCTTCACAGGGAGCGTGGAATTTCGCAGGAACGACTGGCAGACATTACCTCCATACTGCAGGAAACAATCTCCGGTGTCAAGCTCGTGAAGGCATTCGGCATGGAGGAGTTTGAAACTAAGAAGTTTAAGAAGGAAACCCAACGATACTTTTCATCGCTGGTGAAGATTA
>CAYGZY010000106.1:0-12113 GCA_964354485.1 uncultured Chlorobiaceae bacterium
ACCTGAATTGATAGCTGCTGTAGGGGCAATTCAAATGAGGCTTTCATTTTTAACGTTTTGTATTAAATCTTTTTTTATCGAACGTGATAACAATCTGGCACAGTTGTGTTATTGAAATACCCCTAGTTATTACACAGTCTGTCCCGCTTGGGAACCTACTGTGCAAGTCTCTCTAGTGGATTCCCAAAGAGGAATTTGGGAACCAGAGTTTGAACAATTAACGTCGTTCAGGGTAAGCCTTCTCAAGGTTCTGTAATACAAAAATAAAGGAAAATAAATATGTCAACCAAAAATATTTCATCACAACTCAACCAGATCGCTGAATCCTACGTTCGGCTGGTCCTTTCCGTAGGTCTGCACGATCAAAGCTATGTCGATGCGTACTTCGGACCTCCCAATATTCAGGATGAAGTAAAAACCGAAAGAAAATCGCTTGCCCAAATAAAAGGCATTGCCGCCGACCTCGCCGAGAAATTGCGTACACTTAATATCGAAAGCGAGGAGGAGATAGTCCAGCTCCGCACAAAGTATCTCATCGGACAGCTTACAGCGATGGTGGCACGGGTAGAATTACTCGAGGGCAAAAAAATGTCGTTCGATGAGGAAGCAAAAGCACTGTATGATGCCGAACCCCCGGTCTTTCCTGAATCGCACTTCCAAAGTATTTTAACTGAACTTGACGCGCTCCTGCCGGGTAGCGGTACCATAAACGATCGCTACCAGCGGTTCAAAGAAAAATTTATCATACCCAAGAACAGACTAGATTCTGTATTTACTGCTGCGATCGACGAATGCAGAAAGAAAACTAAAAAATACATATCCCTTCCGGAACATGAAAGTTTTACAGTCGAGTATGTGACCGGTAAATCGTGGAGCGGGTACAACTGGTACAAGGGAGATTGTTACAGTCTGATACAGGTAAATACTGATCTGCCGATTTATATCGACAGGGCAGTCGACCTTGCCGCGCACGAAGGATACCCCGGTCATCATGTTTATAATTTGCTACTCGACGTAAATCTGTTCCGCGAGCGTAAGTGGATCGAATTTTCCGTCTATGCGCTCTTCAGTCCGCAGTCACTCATTGCCGAGGGTACGGCAAACTTCGGAATTGAAGTTGCTTTCCCCGGTACGGATCGGATTCGGTTTGAGAAGGAAGTCCTCTTCCCGCTCACCGGTTTAGATCCGGAAAAAGCCGATATCTACTACAAGGTACACGAGCTATACCTGAAACTCGGTTATGCCGGAAACGAAGCGGCACGAGGTTATCTCGACGGTAAAATGAATCGTGATCAGACCGTGCAATGGTTGAACACTTATGCACTGATGTCGGACGAACGGGCGCGGCAGAGAATCTCATTCTTCGACACATACAGGAGTTATGTTATAAACTACAACCTCGGACAGGACTTAGTCAAACGGTACATCGAAACAAGGGGCGGTACTTCGAATAATCCGGGAAAGCGTTGGGAAGAATTTGCTATGCTGATTTCCTCCCCGAGATTGCCGTCAGGATTGAAATACTACCCATGAAAATCGGAGCACGTGTGAAGTGCTAATCTTCCGGAATGTCGAAAATTCATCTGACACACATTTTTACTATAGCCACTTTTTTATTTTCCGAGATACATTGCAAAGAATGATATATGAAAAAAATATTTGAGGAAGATATCCGCGCTGATACCGTCCGGCACATCGGAGAGAATATGCTCACTGCCGCGCGTACTGCTCCCAAAGCCCGCGGCATTGATAATCTGGTCATGGCTCTGGTCGAAAAGGATGAAATAGCTGAAATCTCCAAGACCCTTAAAACAATCGCAAATTGCCATCCGTCCGCATCTTTCCTATTGAGGGATGCAAACAACATACTGTCAGCTCAATGTTTGCTTATCATCGGCACAAAGTATGCGAGCATCAATGTCCAACCGTGTAATCTGTGCGGATTCCCGAACTGCGAGGAGAAAGATAAATATCCCGACCATCCCTGCGTATTCAACACCGGAGACCTGGGAATCGCGATCGGATCGGCAGTAGGCGTGGCAATGGATGCGCGGATTGATAACAGGGTAATGTTTAGTATCGGTCTTGCCATAAAGGAAATGAAACTTCTGGGTGAGGATGTGAAAATTGCCTACGGTATTCCGCTGAGTGTCAGTTCAAAGAATCCTTTTTTCGACAGGAAGTGATTAATGAAACATCACGTATGTCCCTGGTGGGTGGGTTATTTCCTCATGAGTCCTTTACGCCGGATCTATAATAATCCTGAGAAGATACTAAATTCCTATGTGCGGGAGGGAATGAATGTTCTCGAGGTTGGTCCCGGTATGGGTTTCTTCAGCATTACACTGGCACGGCGCGTCGGAAAATCAGGTCGTGTCTATTGTATTGATGTGCAGGAAAAAATGCTCAGGTCATTGCGTCGACGGGCACAAAAAGTAAATGTCATAGACAGATTGGAAGTGCGCCTCTGTTCAGATACATCGCTACAGATCGACGACCTAATCAACACGATTGATTTTATCCTTGCGTTCGCCGTTGTTCATGAGGTACCAGCGCAGGATAATTTATTCAGGGAACTTTACAGTGCTCTCAAAAAGAACGGATTGCTCCTGATGGCTGAACCGAAAAATCATGTGACAGACGAGGCATACCATACCTCGCTCGCCATTGCCGAGAGTTCCGGCTTCAGAATTGAAGGAACTCCTGCTATTCCCAAAAACTATTCCACACTTCTTGTGAAGTGATTTGTTTAAAAACATCAATGCCGAGGGGAAAGAGGGAGCGCTGATGGCAGATTTTTCCGTGCTTGACATTGAGTACATGATTCAGTAGATTTCCCAATTATTATTCCCCAAATGCGCAATAAATGGCTCCTGGATGTACGTATTCAATCAAATCCATTTTTCTCACCAATAATTAAGGAGAAGTAAAATGAAAATGCGGCTACTCTGTTCTTTCGTCATGCTTGCTGTCGCAGTGACGTGTGTCTATCCCAACGGATTGAGCCTCAATAGCATCGGTCCGAAGGGATTCGGCATGGGTGGAGCGTTTGTCGGGCTTGCAAATGATTACACCGCAATATACTGGAATCCGGCTGGTTTAACGCAGACGCAGAAAAACTTTATCGGCGCGTTCGTAACGGATATTATTCCGATGGGAACGTACAAGTTTGCGACGGCACTAGTAGATGCGAAAACTAAAACGAATCACTACCTCGCACCAAACCTCATGGGTTCATTTAGGTTTAATTTTTCCGAGAAGCTGACTGTAGGTCTTGGTGTCTTTGTGCCAGCCGGAATAGGTGCTGAATGGGATGGAAATGATCTGAAGAATTTGAGCGCCGGGGACAACCTCGAATGGATGAGTAAAATAGGGGTTATTACTATTTCTCCCGCAGCGGCATATAAAGTCACCGACCAATTATCGCTTGGTGTTGCACTTAATATTTTCTATGGGATGTTTGACCTCAAAAACCCTGTTGTTGCAGGCGGGCACGGATATCAGTACTCTGAGGAATCGAATGGTTTTGGATATGGTGTAACAATTGGCGCCCTTCTTAAAGCGACAGACCAGTTCAGCATAGGTGCCTCCTTCAAGACAAAGACAAATGTCAAGATGAGCGGTTCGGCTAAAAATCCTGCTATGGCGGGTATCCCTGCGGAGACAGAGAGCGATTTCGACCGCGATGTCTCATGGCCTATGTGGATCGCAGGCGGCATAGCGTTTCGTCCGATTGAAGCGCTGGTTATCACAGCGGATGTTCAGTTCAGCCGCTGGTCGGAAAGTGAAGATGAATTTGTGACCGAATATAAGGATGCCGTGTGGATGGCCGCGATGACCCCTACAAATGATAACAAGTTCATCCTGCACTGGAAGGATGCTACACAGATCAGGTTCGGCCTCGGATACAGCGTCAATGAAAATCTCGATCTGAGAGCAGGCTTCTACATTGATCCGGCGCCCGCTCCATCCGAGACGTACAGTATTCTCTTCCCGAGCATCAGTTACAACGCAGTAACGCTCGGAGTCGGCTACTCGATCAGTAATTTTGTTTTTGATCTGGCAGGTGAATATCTGATGGGGAAGGACAGGGATATCGAACCGATGACAAATCCCGACGCGATGCCCGGGACACATGGGATGGATATCCCGGCCTGGAGTTTTGGAATTGGGTACATGTTCTGATCTTTCAGGGTTATTAGGATCTGACCAGCAGTAAAAATGACAGTTTGGCTCTATCAGATGATCCCTTGGGATATGAATTCGAAAGTGGTCATGAGCAATGATAATAACCAAACAAGCAATATCTTATTTTGAACTCATCCCCGCCCGACTGAATGACTTCAGTCGTTCGGGCGGGCTATGGTCCCTCTCTAAAATTAGAGATGGACGCAAGACCTCCCCTTCTCTAATGTTAGAGAAGGGGTTGGGGGATGAGTTAGAACAGGCGGGAATATCCCTGTACTTTTTAGCCAGCCCCTGCGTTATTTATTGAATTGAGCCAGAATTCGTATAATTCTGGTAATAGGTTGTATGTAACTTCTGGAACGTACTTTTCGTAAACTATTATGAGGCATTACTACGTCCGGTTCAACTCTTCAATCGGCAAAAGGAGATTTCATGAAATTCACTCTCTATCCCATCATTTTTGCGGGAATCTCTCTGCTCCTCTTTTCGTGTTCACCGAGGGATACTAGCAGTTTAAACGTTCCGCTCGAGTATTACAAGCTTCCGAACGGTTTGAAAGTCGTTCTCTCGCCGGATCACACCGCTCCGATTGTCACAGTAGCTGTTTACTACAATATCGGATTCCGGATCGAACCCAAAGACCGGACCGGATTCGCACACCTGTTTGAGCACATGATGTTTCAGGGATCGCAGAACCTTGGTAAAATGGAATTTATCCGTCTTATCCAGAAGAACGGAGGGGTTTTCAACGGTTCAACGCGGTTCGATTTTTCTAATTATTTCGAAATTCTTCCTTCACATAAACTTGAGACTGCGCTCTGGGCAGAGGCTGACCGCATGCGCGGACTCGATTTAACTCAGGAGAATCTTGTTAACCAGCAGGGTGTCGTAACAAATGAAGTGAAGGTGAGCGTTATTAACCAGCCATACGGTGGTTTCCCTTGGCTCGACATGCCGCAGTGCGCAAATACCAACTTGTACAATTCCCATAATTTCTACGGGGAACTCTCCGATTTGCAGGCGGCGACCCTCGCGGAAGTAAAGGAATTTTTCCGGACATACTATGCTCCGAACAATGCCGCGCTTGCCGTTGTGGGAGACATCGACATTGAGGAAGCAAAAAACCTGATAGAGAAATACTTCGGCAGTATTCCGTCCGTTACACTGCCGGTGCAGCCCGATATATCGGAACCATCACCGACGGCGGCAAAATTTTGCACGAAAATTGATTCACTTGCGAATCGTCCGGCTCTTGCCTATGCGTACCACATGCCGGAGCGAGGTACAGCCGAGTACTACGCTATGGGTTTGATTGATCAGATCCTTGTACAGGGTGAAGACAGCCGCCTCTACAATGCTTTAGTCCAGAAGAAAGGTATTACCCAATCTGTAGAGGGCGGCATTAATCTCCTCGGCAATATGCTCAACTATAAAGGTCCCATGCTGTGGATGTTTTCTTTCGTACACGACAGTACTACCTCCAGAACGGAAATCGCGGCGGTGGTTGATTCTGTAGTGGCTACTCTTCAGAACATACAAATCGACCAGGCTACGCTGGATAGAGCAATGGTTAAATTCCGGTCGAGTTATTACGACATGGTCGGCGGTTTTTTTGGTTTTGGTCGCGCTGACCTCCTTGCTTCATTTGCACTCTTTGATGATAATCCGCAGAAGATCAACGAAATTGAAGATCAGATGAAGAAAGTGACCCCGGAACTCATTCAGAAGACATCAAAGGAATACCTCCGAAATACCGCGCTAACCACGCTTACCGTTAAAACAAAGTGGGAAAGTAAAGGAGAATGACCATGATCAGGAAAATATACTGTACAATCATTGTTTCATTGCTCCTGCATACAATCGTAATTACACAAAAACAGATCCCGCCGGAAGGGAGTACGCCGAAAGATTTCAAACTCCCGAAAAAAACAACCTTCAAGCTGGAAAACGGACTTGCAGTCACCATGGTGCAGTACGGTAAAATTCCGAAAGTCGCGATTAATGTCGTCATCAGGACCGGTGCAATGAATGAACAGGCCGACGAACGGTGGCTCTCTTCGATAGTTGGCGCGATGATGAAGGAAGGTACCAAGAAGCGAAGTTCATCGGAGATCCGCGAAGAAATTGCCTTGATGGGCGGATCGCTTGATGTGCAAGTCGGCGACGATAAAACAATTTTCAGCAGCGATGTCCTGTCCGAAAAAGGACCGGATTGTGTCGAACTGCTCGCTGATGTCCTCATGAATCCAATATTCCCCGAGAGTGAGCTCCCGAGATTAAAAAATGATAAGTTGCGCGAGTTAAGTCTTGCACTTGCTGATCCACAAGCCGTTACAGATGAAAAATTTATGAAGGTGCTTTATAAAGACCATCCGTACGGCCGGGGATTTCCTACGGAGAGTATCATCAATGGATTTACGATCGACAAGGTGAGGAATTTTTATAAAGAAAACTTCGGCGCACAAAGATCTCATATCTATGTTGTCGGACAATTTGATGAAAGAGATGTCGAAGTAGCAATACGGGATAATTTCCAGGACTGGAAGAGCGAACCGGCGGTTGTAACAAATATACCCCGGCCGACATCGGTAAAAGAAATATACATAACCGACAAACCCGGTTCTACGCAATCTAACATCATGATGGGACTTCCGGTAATCGACCCGAGTAATAAAGATTTCATCCCCCTCCAGGTTGTCAATATGCTCCTCGGCGGCTCGTTTGCGTCCAGGATCACCAGTAATATTCGTGAGCAGAAAGGATATACGTACTCTCCGTGGAGCAATATCTCAGCCCGCTACCGGACTGCCTACTGGGCCGAGATTGCAAGTGTTGGAACGAATGTCACGGGTCCCGCCGTTAAAGAAATATTCTATGAGATCAACCGGTTACGTTCAGAACCGCCGTCTGCGGATGAACTGAAGGGTATAGTAAATTACATCGCAGGAACATTTGTTCTTCAGAATTCGACACGGGAGGGTATCATCAAGCAACTGGCTTTCCTCGATTTTCATGGTCTTCCCGATACATTTCTGACAAATTACGTAAACAGTGTCCATGAGGTAACGCCGGAGATGGTAAAGGAAATTATGGTTAAATACATAAAGCCGGAGGAAATAGCAATCGTTGTTACCGGCGATAAACGTGTGATTGAATCTCAGCTTAAAGAGCATGGGACAATAAAAAAATAGAATGTAGAGGCATATAACGAATTACCCAAAGGGCAAGGATTTCAAGACTTGCCCTTTATTTTTACAGACATAATTTTTCCACGAAGAAATGCGGATATAATAATTAAATGCCGATCCGGTTTAGGTGTTTTCCATGAACTCTCCTGCGGAGTATGTTTTATGAAATCTATACGATGGTTATTCTTGCTGGTATGCATAATATTATTAATCGTTCCAGGTCAGGCACATGTATGCGACAGTACCATTCGTGTTCTTTCTTTTAATATCCGATATGATAATCCGGGCGACGGCCCGAATTCATGGCAATTCCGAAAAAACCGGATTGCACAATTCATCCGGTACCATGGCGCCGATCTCTGCGGATTCCAGGAAGCTCTCAGCAATCAAATCGAGGATCTCGATTCGCTCCTGCCGGAGTATGATTGGATTGGGGTCGGAAGAGAGGATGGAATGCAGAATGGCGAATTCTGTCCGATCTTCTTCAGGAAAGATCGTTTTACACTAAAAGATC
Organism: uncultured Chlorobiaceae bacterium; assembly: GCA_964354485.1. Lineage (GTDB taxonomy): Bacteria > Bacteroidota > Ignavibacteria > UBA10030 > SZUA-254 > CAYGXH01. Next base: position 7,891 of record CAYGZY010000106.1, read on the forward strand.
AGGGAACATTCTGGCTTTCGGAAACTCCATCGGTTGCAGGCAGTAAAGGATGGGACGCTGCACTGCCCCGTATCGTTACCTGGTGCTTCGTAAAAGATACGGTCACACGGAATGTAATCGGGTGTTTCAATACCCATTTCGATCACGTAGGAGAAAATGCACGTAGGATGAGTGCGCAACTTCTAGTTGAAAAAGTTGACAAGTATATGAATTCTGTTCCGCTAATCATTACGGGAGACTTTAACTGTACCGATACGTCGGTCGTGCATTTCATAATGAAGAAAAATGGATTCCAGGATGCGTTCCATATTTCTCGTGAACCGCATTACGGACCAAATTCCACATGGAACGGCTTTAAAGAGATTGAAAACGGAAATCGTATCGATTTTATCTATGTACTTGGAGCCGTGAATGTTAGAAAACATGCAATACTCACAGATCGGTGGGATGGTAAGTTCCCATCGGATCACCTGCCGGTGCTTGCAGAAATCGTTATTCGCTGAGTATTCAATCCGGCATGTTGAAGGACAGAAAAAAGAATAATATTACGGCAGATAAATCACCGGCGTAAACATTCGCGTGAAAAATCCGTATCTAATATAGTAGTGCATGAAGCTATATGAGGCAATAAATGGATATGACAAGCTCAGAGAACCACGAAGAATCAAAACTTCACAGGGTAATTCGGAATGATTTGAAAAAGGGGGGCTTTAGGGGTACCATTCGCAGGGATTTCAGTGAACTGAAAGAGTTCTTCCTCGATGATGAAAGGAGAAACAGATTAAAAGCTATGGGGCGGTTCCGCCGCTGGATGTACACGATCGGCTGGCTGCTTAAAGCGCTTTTCCTAAAGCTTACACCGGTTCGAAGAATCCTTTTAATTGCCGCACTTGTCCTGTTGTTTCTCTCGCGGGAGATGGTATATTCTGATGACGATGTGACGATTCGTTTTAATTGGATGATAATTCCATGTTTCATGATGCTCTTCATCCTGATGCTTGAATTGAAAGATAAGCTCCTCGCACGGGAAGAGCTCGAAGCAGGAAGAGCGATACAGCTTGAGCTTATGCCGGAAAGGAGCCCGTCGGTTCCGGGATGGTCTTTGTGGCTGTACGAACGCACTGCCAATGAGGTATGCGGAGACCTTGTTGATTTCCAATCTATCGATGAATCGCGCTGCAGGATCGCTCTTGCAGATGTCGCCGGCAAGGGATTGAAAGCGGCCCTCCTCTCCGTGAAACTTCAGTCGACAATAAGGGCGCTGTCGCCCGAAAATCTTTCCCTGGGAGTACTCGTTTCGAAGGTAAATAAGATATTTCATCGTGACAGCATACGGAGCATGTTTGCGTCACTTCTCTATCTCGAGCTCCGCACCGACAGTAATACAGTTACATTGCTGAATGCAGGCCATTTCCCGCCTCTCATTCTGCGGGGAACCACGGTCGAGGAATTACCCAAGGGCGATCCGGGAATCGGCATTTTTCCTGAAATGTCATACGCCGAGAGAAGCATCACTCTCAACCCCGGTGATATGATGGTTATTTACTCCGACGGTCTAACCGATGCCAAGAATGCGGCAGGCGAATTCTACGGTACACAACGGTTCGTTCACATCTTATCAACTTCCCCCCGACGTGATGCAGTAACCGCAGGGGAAACAATTATACGTGAATTGGAAAATTATGTGGGAGATGCTCGCGTGTATGATGATATTTCTCTGGCAGTTATTATGCGGGCCCGAGAGTAACCTGTCTATCAGTTCTCTATTAACTTCAGGGAACGTTGTTGGTATAGCGAAAAACTATAAAAAACGGAAGCCGACAATCTCATCGGCTTCCGTTATTGGCACACCTGATCTATTTTTCTTTATCTTCTAATTTGAATTTTATAGGTACAATAACATTTACCTCAACCGGTTTTCCCTCATGTTTACCGGGATCGAATTTCCACTTGTATACCGCATTCAGCGCTGACTTTTCCAGATCTTTTGATCCAGTTTCATTTTTTATCACAGTTGCTTCTTTTACCAAACCATCCTTTCCTACAAGGATCTGAACATGAACATCACCCTGAATCCCTTTTTTCCGCGCTTCCTCGGGATAAATCGGAGGCACCTGCACGGCCACAGTCGGCATTTCGACACCCATCTTCGGTATACCGGACGCTTGTTTATGTTTTAATGAATCGGTTTTCGCATCAGTACTTTTTTGCTGCTGCTCTATTGCCGACTTCTGATCCGGAGAAGGATTATGATCGCTTGTGCATCCGGCATACCCGATCATTGAAGGTATGGCGAACAGAAGAATGAATGCGTACATCATTTTTTCTTTCCTTTCTAACATTATTAGTAAATCCGTCGTTTATTGTCACTTTTTGTCTGTATCATTGCAGTACTTGTCACTTCTACCGGGGGCATGCCGTAGTAAAAAATAACTGCAGTAGGCTGGGCGTACTGCTGCGGAAAATTTACAGGCACCGCGGATGGACCGGCTTCGCGGTAAAAGATACCACTTATTAAAAACCCGATGATGATTGCAGCGAATGCCGCACCAATAGCAACCGGAATGGGAAGTGTGATACGGTGTCTCGTCCGGGTGGCTTGTGCCGGTGTTGTGCGGGGAGCTTCTGATCTCCATGGATGTTGTACACTGCTGAGGTGGGAGAGAATGGTCTCGTCTATCTCAGCCGGGTAGTTGATTTGCTCCCTCTTCTGAATATCACGCATGCGTATCATTACATTAATGAATGATTGGCAGTCGGGACAAGTCGTGAGGTGTTTGAACAATTCCATCTGGTCGTGCGTGCTGAGTTCTCCGTCGATGAAAGATGTGATGCGTTCCTGCTTATCACTGCAGCACATGATTAGCTCCTTTCAGAGAAAAGTGGTTTCAAAATTTCATAAATCATTTGACGTGCCCGGAACAGACGAGATTTTACTGTCTTTTCCGGAATCCCAACGATATCTCCGATCTCACGGTAAGATAGATTCTCATACTCACGCAGAATAATCACCTCGCGAAGGTCAGGATCTAATTGAATAATAGCGCTGTTCACGAGAGCGATCTCCCTATCTCTATCCACGGAGGAGATCGATGAATCCGGACTCGTCTCTGCAATATCGTCGGTAAGCGGAGAGAATATTTTATTTTTTCGAAAATTAGAAATGCATTCGTTCCGTGCGATAGCAAATAACCATGAACGAAATCTTCCGGGTTGCTGCAACTGGTCGCGCTTTTCGTAGACTTTGAGGAAAACGCACTGGACAGCATCTTTCGCCGTGTCAGAGTTTGCAAGCATCTTGAGGCAAAAATTGTAAATGGCGTGCTTGTACCTATTGTACAATGTGATGAAAGCGATATCATTCCCATCGCGAAATGCTTTGATCAGTTCATCATCGGGGATAATCATGCAATCATTCTTGTCATATATCTTCCTACTTAAAGACGCGCGGGATGTCGTAAAGTTGTTCTAATAATCCGGAAAATTTAAAAAATGGAAATAAATAGCCCTCAGCGCTCATTTTTGTAGGTAACGCTATATTTTTATACATTCCTCCCCTAATATAACTCTTTGAGGTGATTATGGAAATGGTTAAAAAGCTCTTTGGTGCCGTTATTGTGGTCGGATTAGTTGTTCTGCCTCTCCAGTCTGCTTTTTCTCAAATCGCCACGGAGAACTTAAATATACCTGCAGGTTATAAATGGGACGGTCGGCAGTTTACACTCGAGTATAACGGTACGATCATCGTAAAACTGACTTTGGGGAAGGGGCAGGAAGTCGATGATTTTGCAGTGATTACATCTGATGAGAGTAATAAAGTGGAACAGGTATTCAAATGGGTTTCACGAAAGATACCGCTGGAGTTTACCGGTTTTGCCAGGGGTTCAGAGGAATCATTCCCCTGTGAAGCTGAGAAGGGGGAGGATGCACCCGTCATGATCCGGCATTGTGTAGGATTGAGCCATAGTCTCCTGAATCGCGCGGTGTACGATAGAAAGTACGATTGGCTCCTTTCAGCAGATTTTCCTACTACTATAACCATTTCCCCTTTGAAGAACGGGGGAGAGAAAAATGAATTTGCCATCATACTGAAGGGGAACGACGTACTGCTCCGTTTCCGGCCTTCATTCTACAGGAGTCATAGGGGTCTTGAATATTTTACACCGTGGAAATATAAAATCTGGGATAGATCGGTAGCCGGTTGGTGCTCGTGGTTCGCATAC